>DATJMG010000178.1:0-7341 GCA_035508835.1 Puia sp. | reverse complement strand
GCCGACCCTGACGGTCTATCTCCCGGACAGTTCCCACGCGCCGACGGGCACGGCTGTTATTGTCTGCCCGGGCGGCGGCTTTCATTCCCTTTCGATCATGCAGGAAGGATATGGGGTCGTCAAATGGCTGCAGAGCAAAGGCATTACCGCCTTTTTATTGAAGTACCGGCTTATGCATATCCGGGGCAGCGATCCGTACCAGCAGGAGAACGAGGACCGCACGCGGAAGGCCGCCGACACGGAGCGGGCAGCAGTGGCAGATATGGCGATCGCCGATGGCCGGCAGGCGCTTGCTTATGTACGCACCCATGCGGCCGACTATGGCATCGACCCCAAACGGATCGGCATCATCGGCTTTTCAGCCGGCGGGGTGATTTCGCTGGCTACCGCCTATGACGCCACCCCTGAGAATCGCCCCGATTTTATCGGGTTCGTGTACGGCGGGATCACACCGGCCACGTTGCAGGCCCCCGTACCAGCCGATGCGCCGCCGCTTTTTATTGCCGCGGCGAGTGATGACCAGTACGATCTGCAGTTAATCGCTGTCAAGGTCTATACCATATGGGTGACCGCCAAACGCGTAGCCGAAATGCATATTTACGCGAAAGGTGGCCATGGGTTTGGCCTGAGGAAACAGAACTTGCCTACCGATTCCTGGACGGACCGGTTTTTGGAGTTCCTGACCCAGCAAGGATTGTTGAAGAATTGACTGCGAACAAACCGGTCCCATGCAACTATTTTCATATCTGGCACACACGCTTCTTGTCAGATTCCCTTCCGGCGCTATTATCACTTATACCCGTGTACACACGGGTAGTGTGTGCGTTGTTCCAGTCTCTCTAGGGGCTATTCTTTAACCGGGAGAAAGTTCCTTTCTCCGAGCGCCTGAATGACGCTGCGAAGGAGGTAGTTGTTGTCAAAACGGAGGACGTACTTGCGGGTGCCTTCCCTCACAGGGACAAGCATCTTTTTTTCGATCAGCCGGCGCAGCTGACGGGAGATCTCCGCACTGGCTTTGCCCGGAAAGATATCCTTAACGTCTCCGGCCTGGACGACCTGCATGTTCACCACCCGCTGCAGGATCCTGGATTCGGTATCCGTGATGTATTTGCGTTCCAGGGAGTAGCGGATGGCGGGAGCGAGAATTTCCTGCTGAAGCACCGTATAATTTAACAGCCGGTCAATCTTCTCGATCTCCTCTTTCAACCCTTTGAGTACATACCTACTCCACTCCAGGAGTCCTTCCCGCGATCCCCCGTCGGCCCGTGACAGAAAATGGTAATAGTCATTTCGATTGCTGCAAAACACCGCGGTAGGATTCAGGATGCGACCGACATGGACATTAAAGCCGAGTTTGACCAGCATGGCATAAGTGAACAAACGCACGGTTCGTCCGTTGCCGTTGCCAAACGGGTGAATCCAGACGAAACGATGATGGGCGATAGCGACCTTCAGCAGATCGTATTTGGGGCTGTCCGCCTGATTGATGAACGTAGTCAGTTCTTCCATATAACCGGGGATCAGGACGCCTTCCGGAGGGACATGAGCCGACTTATTGATCTTTACCGCATGGCGTCGGTATTCGCCCGGATGCCTGTCGCCTTCGCCGGCGGGCGGAGCGGCCAGGTCAGAAACGACCATTTTATGCAATTCACTGATAAAAGCCCGGTTGATTGCATAGTCCTTGACCGAACCGTCGATGAAATCCATGGCCGCCTCAATGTTCCGGATCTCCTGGATGCTCGGGGGCACCTGGCGCTGATCCTCCAGTTTGGTCTCGATGTACTCGGCGATGGTCGTATTATTCCCTTCAATGCGGGCTGACCCGATACTCTCCAGGGTATGAAAGATATGCTTCAACTGGAAGAAGACTTGCGGGTGGGTGGAGCCCTCGAGCGACTTTTTTCGAAGGTAGTCGAGCTCGATGATAAGGTCGGTGAGGGGAGAGTCGAATGACGGCTCTACCAGCTGCAAAGGAAAGGGAGTGGATATGTCGGACATGGGCAAAAGTTTGAAGGACGGTTCGGTCTAAAATTTGCATAGTTTAAATAATACAATTAACAAATATAGATATAAATCATTAATAAATATGATAATATGGAAGGATTTGTTAAGTGGGAATTAACAACACGGGGGATGTGGATTTAAATAAACTTCTTTCCCTCTGGCAAGCGGGGGAGGTCAGGGCAAGGAATTTTCGCAAGTTTAAGGGTAGAAGGAAATATATTGCCGAGCACACTATTGCATTGAGTGCGGGTCACCGTTGGAGGATCCGCTCGGATATCCCAAAGATGCGGTCGAGAATAACTGCGGCGATGCCCGCTGTGATGATGGTAGCCATTTGCAGGCCAAGCCGCCTGACGATCGTTCTGTCCCTGATGATCCGCCATACGATCGGCAGATTGATCAGCGCGCTTGCCAGCGAGGCGAGAACAACGGCGCTTCCCGCTATCGATGGGCTGATGTTGCCATGTCGCGCCATGGTAGCCGCGGCCGCCGTTGTGCTGGCGCTGCTGGCCAGGCCGCCGAAAAAACTTGTCACAAGCAAACCATTACTGCCGAAAGCCCGGGTAATGAGGATGCCGGCAACCTGGATCGCAATAAAAAGACCCCCGAATCTGAGAACCTTTGGCAGGGAGATCGGGGACGCAAGTTTTAGTGCTTCGGGTTCGCCAGGCGTGATGTGCCGGTCATGTGTGTCGAGCCATATCCAGCAACCGGTTACCAAGGCCATGACCAGGAGCGGCAACAAGGTAGCGGCGATGGACGCGGGGGAAAAGAGAGTGGCGAGCACCAGGTTTCTGGCGCACATGGCAATAGTGGCCAGCAGGCAGAGAATGATAGCCTTCGGCGCCAGCGCCGTGCCGCGAAGGCGGGTACTGACTTCCGCTACCGCAGCGCTGCTGTTGACCAGTCCGCCAAAAATGGCCCCCAGATAGAATCCGCGGGCGCTATAGATGCGTAAGAGAACGTAGTTGACAAAGCCGATGCCTGCAATGGCAATGACGCTCAGCCATGCGTCGGCGGGATTGAACAGCTTCCAGGGATCGATAAAGCGGTCCGGGAGGATGGGATAAATGACAAAACTGATCAGCCCCAGCACGACCGCGCTCCGAATCTCGGATGTGTGAAGGCCGCCTGCGAACCGGTTGAGCTCTGTCTTCCATGCCAGAAGCATGGTTACCGTGATGGCTCCCGCTACCGGGGTGAATATATGTCCGAGGCCAACAAGGACGCCCAGGAGGTAAATGGCCATCAGGGCCGCGGATGTCGTCATCTCGAGGGAGCGGTCTGTCAGGATGCTGCGGGTATTGGCGCCTGCAACGAGCAGCAGCACGCCGATCAGCCCGGCCACTATGAGGGGCTGACCTGCAAGGGAGGTGAGCATGCCAAACAGGGATATGATCGCAAAGGTGCGGACGCCCATATCCTTATTGGACCATTCCCGTTCGAGACCGACCAACATGCCAATGCCGACGGAAACGGCTATTTTTAAGGTGATGGGTGCCGCGGGAAATGAAATGTCGGGGGGAGGCATGAAATTTTGCTTTAATTAACCGCACCCCAAATTTAACGTCTGTTGCGTTACATCTTTTGAAGTTTTTCCGGTTCATTCATCGATCGCGGTATCGATGCCCTTCCCGTCCCGGAACGGGATCCGGTATACGGTTTCAGCGGAGCAATTCCCGAGTTATTGATAGACATTGTCGAATGAACTTTCATGGAATTTAACGTTTTTGGCGCGAGGTCGGTAGATTTAGATACTTTTTATTAAATAGGCGATCATCAGGATGCTGGCGGAGATGATAAAGCAGGTCAATAGCGTAATAAGCAAAGAGGAATTTTGATACGATTCCGATGGCCGAAGAATAGCCACCACAAGTTGGGGCAAAATTTACCCGCCAGCTATTTTTTTTATTGGCTTAAACTATATTTGGATTCGGCATAGTTCTTTGTCTATGATCAGAAACCTATTGCATTGTCCAGACCTATTATTGAACCGCTTGCACAAGCTCAACGACCTTTGGAGCATTATGACTTTTACCTGATTGGGATTGGATCGTCCACCGGCGGGCTTGGGCCGCTTAAAACGATTATCGCCGGTTTGCCGACAGATATTCCTGCCGCCGTAATCGTTGTTCATCACGGACCGGCAGACGCTCCCAACGGATTGGACGAGATGCTGCAAGAATTGACGCGGCTGCCCGTGATTGCCGTTGACAAAGAGGAACGAATCCGTCCAGGTCACATTTATGTCGCGGCTCCGGGTCAAGTCATCAGGCTTCGGGACCACGTTCTCACGTCGGAAGACAGACCATTGGACAGAAAACCGAGTAAAATCATTGACGCGTGCTTCCGTACACTCGCTTATGAAGGCCGCGAAAAAAGCATCTGCGTTATCCTCTCCGGCGCCGGCTATGATGGGGTCGAGGGGGCGAAAACAGTTGAACGCCATGGTGGATTGGTCATCGTCCAGGACCCCGCCACTGCGAAGTTTCCGTTAATGCCGGTCGCGATCATCGCCAACGACGACCCGAGCTTTGTGCTTGAACCGAAACAGATCAGCGAGTTGATCTCCGGACAGCTTGGGAAGTAGCCATAGGTTTCGCGGCATTTCATTCCAATTTATAATAAAAATGCTCCTTGTTCATGATCTCGTAATAATAAGTTGCTCCGCCCTTGTGCGTCCAGCTAATCGTGGCTGCGTCATTTTGCGCATAGGTCACAAACTGGTCATAGTCCATGAACTTCTGGAAAGGGGCTTTTTTATGATACGACTAGCGGTAATGGCCAATGTCTGGAAAGGAAATGGTAGTGGGGGGGATGTTGTCAGCACTTAACCACGGGCCGGGGGCGGCAGCGTATGGCCTTTATAGCGACCGTTCTCGAACACCCGCCAGACACATGAGAAAGGGTAGCAACAGCCACCACAGCAACTCTCGGGTTTGATTGTATTTTTCCGTATGGTGCAGGGTTAATTCGACGGGCTTGCCGGTTTTCTTCTGTATGATGGATTTAGTCAATGTATCGCCGTTGATTTGGTTCCATCGAAGATTCTTGACGTCGCACCAGCGAAGACCGGTGTAGCATTGTCGGTAAGGAAGGTGGGGAACCGTTTGCTGAGATTTTCGGTGATGTCCATTGGAAGGATTCGGGGCTTTTTGATAAAGAGTTTGAACTGGTTGAGGCTGCCCTGGAGGTGGCGATTGCCGGGTCGTTTGTTTTCTTCCACGAAGAGCCAAGGCTTCCTTGTTGTGCGTGTCACTTTGCCGCTGATTTCGATGCTCATTTTTGTCGATTTATGAATATCCGGCTGTTCGCCATTTATTCGCCAAAAATGGCGGACATAAGCGGAAGAAAGCGGCGAACATTTGGCGAACAGGCAAAAAATAAGCCTGTAAATCAATGAATTACAGGCTTTCTGAGTGCTCCCAGGGATACAAATTTCGAACTATTTTATGGGGGATTTGATTAGGCTGGCGAATTTATTGCCTAAGCAGCAATGATTTGGAAAAGTGAGAGCAATGACGAATGAATCTTCAAAAAACATATATGGAGAGGATATTATGTATTTCCAGGATGATCCGCAATCTATTTGTCAAGTAAATCGCGCAAAATACATGACATTTTGCCGAATAGTGGTATCTTTGGCCCTTAACTATGAAGGTAACAGCCAAAATACAAAAGGCAATTGCAACCTACACACCAGGGGAGATATTCGCATTCAACGAATTACGTCTAGTCCCGGCGGAATACCTCGCCGGGCTAAAAGCCCTGAGCCGCATGGTAGAAGCCGGGCTGCTGAAAAGAGCCGGAACCGGCAAGTACTACAAGCCTAGCCTTTCTCCTTTCGGCGAACTAAAGCCAGCGGAAGAAGAACTGCTCCGCACCTACTTATTTGCGGACGGCAGACGGATCGCCTATATTACCGGCCCCACATTATATAACCGGCTCGGTCTGACGACCCAGGTGCCCAAAACAATCCAGGTCGCAAGCCGTGATAAACGGATAACGACAAAAGTTGGGAATCTTAAGGTGAAGCCCGTGAAGAGTTATGTTGATGTGACCGAAAATAACTATAAGGTGCTCGGTTTGCTCGATGCCATCAAGGACTTCAACGACATACCTGACCGGAACACAGAGACAGCGCTCGTCCGCCTGCGGCAATTGATAAAAGAACTGAGTAATACTCAACTGCAAGACTTTGTGGATATCAGCCTCGAATACCCGCCGAGGGCAAGGGCATTAGCCGGCGCCCTCCTTGAATGGAGCGGGTTAGGCCAACTAACTTATACGATCGCCAAAAGTCTAAACCCGCTTTCTATTTATAACTTTGGCATCCCGAAGAAGCTGCTACCCACCGCGGAAAAGTGGAAAATCGACTAATATGAAATTGCACGAGGACCAGACGCTATTCAAACAAGCCATACAGGCCACCGCACAACGGCTGGCGGAGCAAGGAAAAGAAATACCGGAAATATTTATCGAGAAGGACTATTGGGTAACCGTAGCCCTACATCTGATCTTCCATGGCGGCGCAAAGGAATTCGCCATATTTAAAGGAGGGACCGCACTATCCAAATGCCACCGGCTGATAGAACGATTTTCAGAAGACATCGATATGGTAGTAGTCAGAACGGAAGGAGATAGTGCCAACACATCAAAAAATAAATTAAGAGCGATTTCCAAATCGGTGGAACCGGTCCTTCCAGAGATTGAAAAGATCGGGATCACCAATAAGAAGGGCATGATCCGAAAAACAGTGCATCAATATCCCAAAGCTGGCTTGCAGGGTGTATATGGCCAGATCGGGCAAGATATCACGATTGAGTCCAGTTGGCTCGGGACTTTTGAACCGCATGTCAAAAGCCCGGTCAGTTGTTACATCACGGAAATGATGGAAGCATCCGGCCAACAAGCATTAATTGAGCAATACGCGATGCAACCGTTCAAGGTGCATGTTTTAAGTAAAGAACGAACATTTTGCGAAAAAATCATGAGCCTCGTGCGCTTTTCTCACACAGAAAATCCATACTCCGACCTATCCATAAAGATCAGGCACGTTTATGATCTGCATATGATGCTACTGAACGATGAGATCGCTTCTTTTTTTAAAGGAACGGCATTCGATGATATGCTGAATATTGTGGGCAATGATGACATCCATGGCTTCAAAAATAATAACCAATGGCTTTCTCATCATCCTTCGGAAGCGATTATTTTTAAATCACCGGCGGAAACGTGGGAAAAGATCCGTGGCACTTACCGAGGCTCATTTAAAGATATGGTGACTGGAACATTGCCTGGAGAGGAGGATATGGTGGCAACCCTGAATCGGTT
>DATJMG010000177.1:0-19497 GCA_035508835.1 Puia sp. | reverse complement strand
GAGTGGGGTGAGAGTAGGGGAAGTGAAGAAGGGGGTGGGTTGAATTGGGTGGCATGAGGGTGCGCTGGCGGCGGGTGGCGTTACCAATTTCCTTTTATCATACGGTCTTTGCCGGAAAGGTCTTTCCGGATCTCGACGGTGGACGCGCCATGTGAGCGGAACACTTCGGCGACGGGGTTTGCCATTCCTTCGTGGATCTCGACGAAGGCGGCGCCGCCTGGCTGGAGGTAGCGGCTTGAAAATCCGGCGATCGCCCGATAGAAGATCAGCGGGTCGGAGTCAGGAACGAAGAGGGCGACGGCGGGTTCGGAGCCCGTCACATGGGGGGCCATCGCGGGGCGTTCGGCGTTCGGGATGTAGGGAGGATTGCTGACGAGCCATTGGATGGAGGGAAAACCGGTCCAGGCGTGGGGGTCGAGAAAGTCGAGGTGGTGGAAGGTGATGGCGGTGTTATGGGTGTTGGCGTTGCGGCCGGCGACGTGCAGGGCACCGGTGCTGATGTCGCAGGCATGGATGGGGAGGGCGGGGAATTTGCGGGCGAGGGTTATGGCGATGCAGCCGCTGCCGGTGCCGACGTCGAGGAGAGGGCCGGAGGGGGTAGAGGGGGTAGCCGGAGGGGTGCCGGCGGGGGATGGGACGGGGCCTGGGGTTGGGAGGACCGCATGGGGGCCCGGGACGGGGCTTGGGGTTGGGAGGATCGCATGGGGGCCTGGGACTGGGGTTGGGAGGACCGCATGGGGGCTTGGGAGGGCGGGGCCGATCGTTTCGATGACCCATTGGACGAGCTCTTCCGTCTCGGGCCGGGGGATGAGGACATTTTCATCGACATAAAACCGCATGCCGGCGAACCAACTTTCGCGGAGGACATATTGAACGGGGCGGTGGGCCAGCAGTTCGCTGCGATATATATAGTATTTCCGGAGGAGATGGTCGGGAAGGGGCTCCATCGGTTTGGTCAGGCGGTCGATCTTCTTATGTCCGGTCAGGTGTTCGATGACCCAATCGGCGATCAATGTTGCTTCGCGGCTACCATAGAGGGGAGTCAGGTCGGTGGTCAATTGTCGCTGTGCCTGCCGGAGATCCATCCGGTAAAAATAAATCAGTTTATGTAATTTTGGGCCTTGTGTTCGCCGGAAACATATATGCATCGCTGTCTGGAACTGGCCCGGCTGGGGGCGGGGCGAGTGGCGCCCAATCCGATGGTGGGTTCGCTGCTGGTGTATACCGATCCGGAGACGGGTGAGGAGCGGATCATCGGGGAGGGGTATCATGAGCGATATGGTGAGAAGCATGCGGAGGCCAATTGTATCGCCTCGGTGCGGGAGGAGGACAGGGCGCTGATCGCCCGGTCGACGATCTATGTTTCGCTGGAGCCTTGTGCGCATTATGGGAAGCAGCCGCCATGTGCGGATCTGATCATCGGGAAGCAAATTCCCAAGGTGATTACGGGTTGCAGGGATCCTTTTCCGCAGGTGAACGGGAAGGGGATCGAGAAGCTGCAGGCGGCGGGTGTGGAGGTGGTGGTGGGTGTGCTGGAAGCGGAGTGTGTGGAGTTAAATCGACGGTTCTTTACTTTCAATACGCAGCACCGGCCTTATGTAGTGCTGAAGTGGGCGCAGAGTGCGGATGGGAAGATCGCGGCGGGGGTCGGCGGGGCCGGCGGGGCCGGGGGAAGCGGCGATGCGGGGAGGACGCTGATCTCCAATGAATACAGCAACCGGCTGGTTCATAAGTGGCGGTCGGAGGAAGCGGCGATACTGGTGGGGACGAGGACGGCGCTGCTGGACGATCCGGCGTTGACGGTCCGGTTATGGAATGGTCCGGACCCGATCCGGCTGGTGGTCGATAAGGAGTTGCGGCTGCCTTCGAGCCTGCAGTTGTTTGATGGGAGGGTAAGGACGATCGTGTTTAATCTTGTGAGGCATGGAGAGGGGGAGGTTCGACATGGAGAGAGGGAGGTTCGGCATGAAGAAGGGCAAGTTCGACATGAAGAAGGGGGAATGATCGAATATTATCAGCTTTCGCCGGATAGCAGCATCGTACATCAGATCAGTATGGCCTTGATGCAGCTGAAGATACAGAGTGTGCTGGTGGAAGGGGGGGCGAGGATGCTGCAGGCGTGGATAGATGAGGGTTATTGGGATGAGGCGCGGGTGATCACGAATAATGAATTTATCATTCCCGGAGGGTTGCGGGCGCCGGAATTGGCGGATGTGAGGTTGGTGGGAATGGAGACGCTGGCGGGAGACACGGTCAGGTATTACCGGCATGAACACTGAAATATATTATCCGGTCGAGAAGATGACGAAGGCGGAGTATGGGGACTGTGAGATGGTGCCGGCGGTGCCAGGGAACCGGGTGCCGGAGGTACGTTATAAGTTGAGGAAATGCGGAATGTGGGAATCATGAAAAGCGGCTGCTGACGACGAGGTCCTTGCTGCCGGGGGTATAGCGGTAGAAGCCTTCGCCCGTCTTCACGCCGAGATGGCCGGCGGTGACCATGTTGGTCAACAGGGGGCAGGGGGCATATTTGGGGTTGCCGAAGCCGTCATGCAGCACTTTCAGGATCGAGTTGCAGACATCCAATCCAATAAAATCAGCCAGTTGTAAAGGCCCCATCGGGTGGGCCATGCCGAGCTTCATGATCGTGTCGATCTCCTTCACTCCGGCTACGCCTTCATACAGGCTATAGATGGCTTCGTTTATCATGGGCATGAGGATACGGTTGGCGATGAAACCGGGGTAGTCTTTCACTACGCAGGGGGTCTTGTCCAGCCGGGCGGCGATGTCGATCATCTTGCCGGTGGTATCGGCGGCGGTGGCGTAGCCGTTGATGATCTCGATCAGCTTCATGACGGGAACGGGATTCATAAAATGAAGGCCGATGACCGATCCGGGGCGCCGGGTGACGGAGGCGATCCGGGTGATCGAAATGGAGGAGGTATTGGAGGCGAGGATACAGGCGGCAGGTGCGTGCTCGTCGAGCTGGCGGAAAATGTCGAGCTTGATCCCGGTGTTTTCGGTAGCGGCTTCCACGACCAGATCGGCCTGCGAGATGCCTTCGGGGATGGCGGAATGGGTCGTGATGGCCGCGAGGGTTTGCTCTTTGTCGGTTTGGGTGAGGGCGCCTTTGGCGATCTGGCGGTCGAGGTTGGCGGAGATCGTCTTTATGGCCTTTTCTAACTGTTGGGGCTGGGTGTCGATGAGGCGGACGCGAAATCCTTTGAGGGCAAAAATGTGGGCGATGCCATTACCCATGGTACCGGCGCCGATCACGGAGATATTTTGCATATGGCGGCTGAATTATTGGCTGGTGCTGGTATTATCGTTTCGGAAGTCACCCCGTTTCCAGGCCTGGATAAACTCCGCCCAGGCGAGGGGGTTGAGGATGTTCTGGGGCGGAGCCTGTCCCTGGTAATAGTACTTCTGTGCGCCCTGGCGTAAATAGGTGCTGGCTGCCTCCGTGGCATTGGCGGGGAGTCCGCGGGCGAGGATGGCCCGTTTGGCTGCACTGTTGTTCTGCCGCGCTATTTCGATATCATCATCCGGCACGGGGTTATTGACGAAGTCGCGTTCAAACTGTTCGCGGGTGGGCCGGGGTTTTATGATGGTCGCGGGCAGGTATTTGGCATCGATGACCATCAACTGGATCATGCTGATCTGGTTGCCGCTGTCGTAGGGTATTTTGTAATCAATGGTCTTATAGCCGACGCTGGAGAATTCGACCACATCACCTTTGAGGACGACCAGGGAGAAGACGCCCTGATCGCTGGTATAGGTACCCTGATTGCGATCTTTAACGGTCACACTAACGGCGGGAATGGCTTTGAGGCTATCGGCGGTCATAACGACGCCATAAATTTCGACGACGGAGTCTTTTAGTTTATCAAATTGGGCGTGAACGGCATAGGGAGCAACAAGAAGCAGTAAGTATAGTATAAGTCTTTTCATTCCGCTCAAAATTAAACTTTTAACGCTATATAGTTAACAAAGTAAGGGGCCGAATGGTTAATTTTGCAGCAAATTAAAGTTTTTAACAAATCTCTTGCAACATGACGCATCAAAACGTCCTGGAAGCCCTTGGAAATGTTCAGGAGCCTGATCTGGGGAAGGATATCGTGACCTTGAATATGGTGAAGGATATCGAGATCGATGGCAATTATGTTGCGTTCACGGTGGTGTTGACGACGCCTGCGTGTCCGCTGAAGGATCATATAAAGAATGCCTGTGTCAATGCGATCCGGCTATTGGTCAATAAAGAGGCGACGGTGAATGTACGGTTCACTGCCAATACGACGACACATCGAAAGGATGCGCGCGAGGTATTGCCGAAGGTGAGAAATATCATTGCCGTGGTGAGTGGGAAAGGCGGTGTGGGGAAGAGCACGGTGGCGGCGAATTTCGCGCTTGCGCTGGCGAGGGGCGGGGCGAGTGTGGGGTTGATGGATGCGGATATTTATGGGCCGAGCGTTCCGATTATGTTTGGGGTCCGTGGAGAACGGCCGATGATGATGACGGGCCCTGATGGGAAGGGGATGATCGTGCCGATGGAGAAGTTCGGGATCAAATTGATGAGTATCGGACTTTTGGTGGATGAGAAGAATGCGGTTGTCTGGCGGGGGCCGATGGTGAGCAGTGCCATCCGGCAGTTTGTGACGGATGTGAATTGGGATGAGCTGGATTACCTCGTGATCGATATGCCGCCGGGGACGGGGGACATCCATCTGACGCTCGTGCAGACGGTTCCGGTGACGGGGGTGATCGTGGTGACGACGCCGCAGGAGGTTGCGCTGGCGGATGCCAGGAAGGGGATTGCGATGTTCGGTCAGGCGCAGTTGAAGGTGCCGGTGATCGGGCTGGTGGAGAACATGAGTTATTTTACGCCGGCGGAGTTGCCGGATAACAGATATTATATTTTTGGGAAGGAAGGAGGGAAGCGGTTGGCGGATGAGTATGAGATCCCTTTCCTCGGGCAGATCCCGCTGGTGCAGAGTATCCGTGAGGGCGGGGATATGGGGGTACCGGTGATGGTGAGTGATGATGCGGTGACGAGGAAGGCGTTCAATGACTTTGCGGGGAATGCGGCGCGGAGCATTGCGATGATCAATGCGAATATGAAGCGGGAGAAGGTGGTGGAGGTGGTGGGGTGAGGGATGTGCCGGGTGAGGGGAGAAGGTGATCGGGTGCGGCGGGGTGATAGACGATGTATATTCCAAGACGATACGAAGAAAAGGATGTTGAAAAGGTCCATGCGTTCATCCGGGAAAATTCGTTTGCGATCCTGGTGAGTGTGCTGGAAGGGTTGCCGGTGGCTACGCATATTCCGTTGTTGCTGGAGAAGGATGATCAGGGGCGGGATGTGCTGGTGGGGCATATTGCGCGGGGGAATGAGCAGAAGAGGACGTTTGGGGATGGCGGTAAGGTGCTGGCTATTTTCCCCGGCCCGCATGCGTATGTTTCTCCCCGGTGGTATACGCAGATGAATGTGCCCACCTGGAATTATATGGCGGTGCATGTCTATGGGACCCTGACGGTGATCGAAGGGGAGGAATTGAGGGCGGCGTTGTCGCGGCTGGTGGACAACTACGAACGGCATCTGCCGAGGCCGGTGGCGATCGGGGAGATCGGAGCGGAAAGAGTGACATCGGAGATGCGGGGGATCGTAGGGTTCCGGATCGTGGTGGAGGAGGTGCAGGCGGCGTATAAGCTGTCGCAGAACCGGGATGAGCGGAGTTACCAGGAGGTGGTGCGGCAACTGGGGGCGGGGGATGAGATGGCGAAAGCGGTGGCGGCGGAGATGGAGAGGAGGGAGGATGGATTATTTATTTCGAAGCCCGAGCCGGAAAAGTAGGCCGGAGCGGGGAAAAGAAGGATATTTGCGCGGGAGAAACGTATAAATTGACCAGGCAGCAACTCATATCTGCTATTCGTTCGATGGGTTCTTATCTATGTGTCGGATTGGATACCGACGTGGATAAGATCCCGCGGTATTTGCGGGATCGATATGGCGCAAAGGGGGGTAGTGATGTGCGGGGGGGGACCGGTGGTCATGGCGGTGGCGCCTATGGGCAGGGGGATGCCGGTGGTCATGGCGCCTATGGACGGGGGGATGCCGATGCGGTCTTCGAGTTTAACCGGCAGATCATCGATGCTACCAAAGAGCATTGTGTCGCCTATAAGATCAATACGGCATTTTACGAAACGCTGGGATCGAAGGGCTGGGAGGCGATGGAGCGGACGGTGGAATATATTCCTGCCACCCATTTCAAAATTGCGGATGCGAAGCGGGGGGATATCGGTAACACGTCATCGCGGTATGCGCGGGCTTTTTTTGAGACACTGGCTTTCGATGCGGTGACGGTGGCGCCGTATATGGGTTGGGACAGTGTGCGGCCTTTCCTGGAATACAAGGATAAGTGGACGATCCTGCTGGGGCTCACGTCGAATCCCGGGGCGGAGGACTTCGAATTACGGCGGGTCGAAGCGGGGGAGAGGGTTGAGGGGAGCAGGAAGATAGTTGAGGCGAGCAGTAAACTATTTTCATCCATGGTGACGATGTGGTCAAGGGAGGAGTATCTGTATGAGCGGGTACTTGCGACCGCGATGACATGGGGAACGCCGGACAATCTCATGTTTGTTATCGGGGCGACGCAGGGGGAGGCCTTTGAGCGGGTACGGCTGCTTACGCCGGATCATTTCTACCTGGTGCCGGGAGTTGGAGCGCAGGGGGCAGGGGTGGGGGAAATTTCGCGGCGCGCCATGAACAAGGATGTCGGGCTGCTGGTCAATGCAAGCCGGGCGGTGATCTATGCATCGAATGGGGAGGATTTTGCGGCGGCGGCGAGGCGGATTGCGGCCGGGTACCAGGCGGAAATGCAGCAATTTCTTGGAGGGGCATGAATAACCCGGGTAAGGGCTTGCAAATTTTTATTTTAGTGCATATCTTGGGCGGCAACAACCCAAACCACTAAAACGATCGCGGATGAAAAACACCTTTGTTCCCGTACTCGTCCTGTGTTGCCTATTCTTTTCCACGCGCGCCCAGGATCGCGCTTTACCAGGCTATATCGTTCGAAATTCCGGTGATACCGTACATGGCTTTCTCAGGGAGCAGGGCTCCGATGAGTCGGCGAAGCGCATTTCTTTTAAGGCTTCGGCGACCGATAACGACTACCAGGTGTACAGTTTTGGGGAGGTGAAATCCTTTCAGTACGCGGATGGCAATCTTTTCCGGGCGATCACCTATTCCGATACGCGGAAAGAGGGGGAGCCGGTCATGCGGACCTGTTATGGGAAGTTGCTGGTGAGCGGCGAATTTGATCTTTATTCGTTTACCGAAGAAGACATCCTGTTCTTCCTGGTACGAAAGGACACCAGCTTTTACCTGATGTTCGATGATGACACGCGATCGGGCCATGAAGTCAATGGCAATTTTCGAAATGAACTGAACTTTTTTGCCATATCCTGCGACGAGATTAAGGAAGACGCCGGGACGGTCCCTTATGCGATCGGACCGATGATACGGTTTTTTCAAAAGCTCGATGCCTGTGCCAATCCGGGCAAGGCGGTGGCCTCCTATTATCACCGGCCGAAGGGGAAAGCGGGAGTATATGCCTATGCGGGTGGCATTCCGCTGGGAAACAACAGTCAATTCACTGCGGAGGTGCGGTTAAGCATGGTGTGGCCGCAGGTGAACCCCAATATGTCCTTTAATCTCGGCTTCCGGTATGTCAACAAGTATAGGGGCAAATTTCAGGATCCCGATTACCTGGTGGCTACGATCTATAATCATGAGGCGTGGCAGATCGAAAGCGTGCCGCTGACGATTGAATACACGCTCACGCATGGGGTCGTGCGGCCCTTTCTGTTTGCGGGTGCTTCGCTATGCACGCTTAATTTCACGTCAGATAACCCCCAACTGATCGGAGATGCCAACCCTGTATTTTATCACCGGTGGGCCGTTACGCCGCTTGGCGGGGCAGGTATCGAGGTGCGGTTGGTACGGGTGTTGTGGGTGCGGGCAGAATGGCGGTATGAAAGTATGGCGCAATATCCGACGGTCGGGTTGGCGCTTACGTTGCCGTAGGGTCGAATTCTCCTTCACTTTTTGCGATGACGAGGGTGGCGACGCCGTTGCCGATAATATTGGTGATGGCGCGGGCTTCGCTCATGAATTTATCGACGGCGAGGAGGAACGCGAGGCCTTCGACGGGGATCTTCTGCAGCGCGGTGAGGGTGGATGCGAGGACGGTAAATCCGCTGCCGGTCACGCCGGCGGCGCCTTTGGAGGTGATCATCAGGATGCCGATGATGCCAAGCAGTTCGCCGGGGCTGAGGTGGACGTTGTAGAGTTGGGCGAGGAAGATGACCGACATGGACAGGTAGATGGATGTGCCGTCGAGGTTGAAGGAGTAGCCGGTCGGGATCACGAGGCCCACAACGGGCTGGCTGCAGCCCATTCGCTCGAGCTTCAGCATGAGAGAAGGCTGCGCGGCTTCGGAGGAGGAGGTACCGAGGACGATCAGGATCTCCTCGCGGATGTCCTTGAGATAGGTCCAGATGCTGAATTTGAAATAGCGCATGATCCCGCCCAGCACGACAAAAATGAAGATGATCATGGTGCTGTAGACGGTGCCCATCAGCATGGCCAGGGGCTTGAGCGTGTGGATGCCGTATTTGCCGATGGTAAAGGCCATGCCGCCAAAGGCGCCGAGGGGAGCAAGGAACATGAAGTATTTGAGGGCCCGGAAGACCCAGCGGGTGGCGAGGTGGATATAGGGGAGAACTTTCTCGCGCTTGGGGTGAAGGCTGAGGATGATGCCGGTGATAATGGCGAGAAGCAGCACCTGGAGAGTGAGGTTATGGACAAAGAAATCACTCCAGCTGAACCTGGCGATAGGCGGGGCTTTACCGGCGGGCAGGGTGTTCTTGTCCACCCGGCCGGGCTGGATCAGGTAGGCCAGGAGGATGCCGATCGTAAGGGAGAGGGTGGTGACCACTTCGAAATAGACGAGCGCTTTGATCCCGATGCGGCCGACTTTCCTGAGGTCGGTCATGCCGCTGATCCCCGAGACGATGGTAAGGAAGATAATAAAGGGGATAAAGATCTTGATGGCATCGACGAACCGGTCGCCCAAAAATTTCATCCGGATGGCGGTGCCGGGAGCAAATTGCCCCAGCAGCACGGCGGCTACCAGGGCAATAAATACGAGCAGGGTCAGGTGACGGTTTCGGTCCATTCAGCTAAGATACCGAAACATCCGAGTTATCCTTGTCCTTAGCCTTATCCTTATCCTTGTGTTTATCCTTATCCTTCCCGTTGTGGTCGTCATCGCCGTTGTCGTCGCCGACGGTACTCAGCCGGAGGCTGCCAAACTCACTTTTGACCTTGATCTGTCCCTTGCCGTCGCCGATGGTCCCGGTGTAGTCGCGATCGAAGTGGGGGCCCATATCATCTCCCCCCTCGTCCTTCTCTTTGATCGTGAATTCGGATTCGTTGTGGAATTCGCCGAAGTTGGTGTGGATGGAGATCTGCGCGGACAGGTTCTTGTCGATGACCATGCGGATGCTGGAATAGGATTCCGCTACGGAAAGATCCCGGATGCCCTCGCTGACATTGATCTGGATATGGTTGGAGTATTCGCTGAAGATGCGCACATTGCCGCTGATCTTCCCGATCCGGGTGTTGCCATCGTATTGCAGCACGATCTTTCCGTTGGTAATGTCGCCGATGGTGGCTTTTCCGAATTCGACATCGATGCTGCCGACGTTGGGGAGATTACCGGCCGTCAGGCTCCCGTATGCGCTTTTCAGGTTAACGAGACCCTTAAAGTCGGGGACTTCGGTATGGCCGAAATCGTTATGGATGTCGAGGGGGTTCCCGGCGGGCATATGGACGACATAGTCGATATAGAAAGTCCGGTTGTCCCCGCCGTCGTCGTGTCTGGAGCTGCCGTGAGAATGGATCTCGCCCACCTTTGTCCTGAAAGCGATCAGGTGGTCCGACTTATCTTCTTTGATGTCGATCTGGTCGAGGATATCCTGGGCTTTCTCATCGCTCGAGGCGCGGGCGCCGATCTCGATGTCCACGGAAATCTTCGGTTGATCCCAGGTATTGATCCTGACGTCCCCGAACTGGTTATCTATCTGCAATTTATCATCGGCTGTAACATCGTAGGAGCGGTTGATGAGCTTCATCTTCCTGCTATACTGGGCCAGACTCTTTAAGGGAGCAGATAAGACAAGCGATAAGAGGAGCACACTAAGTAGTCTTATATGCTTTTTCATATGCTGATTGTTTAGAATGATTGATTTGTTTGATGATGTCGAGCTGATGATTCAGTAATCCCATCTGCAGTTGTAGATTCTGTAACATGGCTTCGAGGATTTGTTCCTGGTTGGGGTTCTTCGATAATTGGCTTTGCAGGCTGTGGTAAGCGCTGTCGAGCTTGTTTACGTCCATGGAGAATTGCTTGTAAAGCAGGGGTTCGTCCTTCTCGATGGTCTTCAACTCTTTCTGTTTGATTTCAACCAGTTTAGCATAGTGGTACATCTCTTCGTTCTGTTCGGCGCTGATCTCGGCCTTCTCATCCGGCGTGGATTTGGCCAGCGATTGGCCGGAATCGGGGTTCAAGGCCGGAGTTTGTTCCGACGGGTTGACCGGCTGGGTGGTTGGCTGGGTTGTCCGGGGGGCAGGATGGGTGGTTCCGGAGGCGACGGCGGGGTTGCCTGTGGGTTGACCAGGGGTATGGCTTTGGCGGGAGCTATAGAACCAGACCGTGCCCGCGATCAGGAGGACGACGGCGGCGGCCACGCCATATCTGACCCGGTAAAGCCGAACCACCGGGGCCGGTTTTTTTTTGTTGGGATCTTCTCCAAGCCCCATATCCTTGCGGATCGCTTCCCAAATTTTGCTATCCGGTTCTTCACCGTCGAATTCTTCGCGGTGATCGCGGACGAAATTTTCTAATCTGTTGCTCATTTTATGCTGCTTGTTTGATCAATTGCAATAATTTTTGTTTTGCCCGCATATATTGCGTTCGGACGGTCGCATGCGAGACCTGCAGGATCCCGGCTATTTCCTCCTGGTCATAACCCTCGAACAGGTAGAGGGTCAGTACGGTCCGGTAGCCGTTTGGCAGGAGGGCCACGGCTTTTCTGATCTCCTCTACTTTCAATGCCCGTTCTTCTTCGTCGGGTTCTTCGTCATCCGGAAGGTGGCCGATATTCGTCTTTTCGATGTCTATCAGGTCCATCCGGCGTTTGCGCAGCAGGTTGATCGACTTATTGATGACGATCCGTTTCAGCCATGCTCCGAAGGTCGACTTGTAATGAAAGTCTTCCAAAGAACGGAACGCATCGGTGAACGCTTCCTGCAGGATATCTTCGGCGTCGCCGGTGTGGTTGACGATCCGGAGGCTGGTGTTGTACATCGCCTTCGCGTATTTGTTGTACAGCTCGGCAAAACTTCGGTTATCCCCCTGTTTGCAGCGTTCTACCAATTCGTCGAGCAGTATTGGTTCTGTTACTTCCAAATCAAGGCTTTTTGCGTTCATTTTACATCGAACCACCGGAAGCGGTCCTCATAATAAAGTACACCGGTTTTCGCGGGATGTTGCATGGAAATGCAAAAAAGGAGGTTTTTTGTTACTTTCGCAGCATGACCAAACCCGACGCTTTTCAAAGTCCGGACTATTTTCAACTGGATGAGTTGCTGACCGAGGAGCACAAGCTGATCCGCGATTCGGTACGAAACTATGTAAAAAAGCAGATTTCACCCATCATTGAAGATTTTGCGCAGCGGGCGGAGTTCCCGCGTGAGATCGTCGGGCAACTGGGGGGACTGGGATGTTACGGGCCCACGATACCGGAGCAGTATGGCGGCGGCGGGCTTGATTATATCAGCTATGGGCTGATGATGCAGGAATTGGAGCGTGGGGACAGCGGGGTGAGGTCCACGGCATCGGTCCAGGGGTCGCTGGTGATGTTCCCGATCTATCAATACGGGAGTGAGGAGCAGCGGCGGAAATATCTGCCGAAGCTCGCGAGCGGCGAGTGGCTGGGATGTTTTGGGCTCACGGAGCCGAACTATGGCAGCGACCCATCGGGGATGTTGAGCAATTTCAAAGATGCGGGGGATCATGTGGTCCTGAACGGCAGCAAAATGTGGATCAGCAATGCCCCTTTTTCGCAGGTAGCGGTGGTATGGGCCAAGGATGAGGAAGGGGTTATCCGGGGGTTGATCCTCGAGCGCGGGATGGAGGGGTTCTCGACGCCGGCGACCCATGGAAAATGGAGTCTCCGGGCTTCGGCCACGGGGGAGCTGGTCTTCGATCATGTCAAGGTCCCCAAGGCCAATATTTTGCCGAATGTGAGCGGGTTGAAGGGTCCGCTCGGTTGTTTGACCAAGGCGCGGTATGGGATTGCCTGGGGGGTTGTGGGGGCGGCGATGGACTGTTACGATACGGCGCTGAGGTACAGCAAGGAGCGGGTCCAGTTCGGGCGGCCCATCGGGACCTTCCAGCTCCAGCAGAAGAAGCTGGCCGAGATGTTGACGGAGATCACGAAAGCCCAGCTCCTCAACTGGCGGTTAGGGGTGTTGATGAGTGAGGGGCGCGCGACCCCGGCGCAGGTCTCGATGGCCAAGCGCAACGGGTGTGAGATCGCTGCGAAGATCACGCGGGATGCGCGGCAGGTACTGGGCGCGATGGGGATCACGGGGGAGTATCCCATCATGCGGCATATGATGAATATCGAGAGCGTGCTGACGTATGAGGGCACGCATGACGTGCATTTGCTGATCACGGGGATGGATATCACGGGGTATAACGCATTCAAATGAAAATATTCCTGATCGGGTTCATGGGTTCCGGCAAGACGCACTGGGGCCGGCTGCTTTCGAAGAAGCTCGGGCTGGGCTTCTATGACCTTGACACGGTGATCGTAGAGCAGGAGAAGAAGTCGGTGGCGGAGATTTTCGCCGAGAAGGGAGAGGAGTATTTCCGGTACCGGGAGACGGAGACGCTGGAGCGGATCGCGGACGAGCAGAATGGGTTTATCCTGTCGTGCGGGGGCGGGACGCCGTGTTTTTTCAACAATATCGAGTTCATGAAGAAGAACGGCAAGGTGATCTGGCTGAATACCTCGATCGATGTGCTGACGCAGCGGCTGCTGCGGGAGCGCAAGAGCCGGCCGCTGATCCGGGAGGTGGATGAAAGCGATCTCGGCCGCTATATTGTGCGCAAGCTCAGTGAGCGGCGGATGTATTACCAGCAGGCTGACGTCACGGTGAATGAGGAGAGTATTACGTTGGAGGAGTTGGTCAAGCTGTTGTTCCAGAGTGAGAAGCCGGACCGGATGCGCGAGGAACTATAAATTTTGGCGAGGAACCATAATTATTATGCATAAAAGTTTTCTTTCGATTGCGGCGGTGCTGGGGGCGTTGTCGGTGGCGTTGGGGGCGTTTGCGGCGCATGGTCTCCGGGACAGGGTCCCGGCGGATGCGGTGGAGGTATTCGAGACGGGGGTGAGGTATCAGTTTTATCATGTTTTTGGGCTTTTGTTCGTCGGGCTGGTGTCGGATCGGGTGTCCAACCGGTGGGCGATTTGGTCGGGGAACTGTTTTATTTTGGGGATCATCTTCTTCTGCGGGTCGTTGTATACGTTGACGGCGCTTCGGGCGGCGGATATTTCGCCGATCAAGATCGTCGGGATCGCCACGCCGGTGGGCGGGGTATTTTTTATTGCCGGATGGATTTTCCTGTGGGTGGCGTTTATAACGTCAGATAAAAGGTAGTCCGGGTGCCGGTGTCGGGGGCGGGGGATTCGGCTGTGCGGGCGGCGCGGCAGTTCTCGATGTTGAATTCCCCGTTGATGGAGGCCATGCGTTTTTTCATGTTGTTCAGTCCATTCCCGAATTTGCGGAGTTTTTCCAGGTCGATGCCGATGCCGTCGTCGCGGATCTCGATGATCATGCGGTCATGGACGGTGACGTTGATGCGGACGACGGAACTTTGGGAATGCTTCAAAACGTTATTAAGCGCCTCTTTGACGGAGAGGAAGATATTGCGGCGTTTCTCCCCGCTGATCTCGCGGGGCGGGATGAAGGCGGGCATACTGAAGATACAGTCGATGGCGGTATTCTCGAAGAATTCGACGGCATAGGAGCGGATATAGGCCACGAGGTTCTCGACGGTATCGTTGGAGCTCGTCATGGTCCAGATGATGGTGTTCATCTTGTTGAGCAGCTCGTTGGCGGAGTTGGAGATCTTTTCGATCTCGGGGAGGGTGGTTTCTTTGGGGAGGGTGGTGTCTTTCATTTTCGTTTTGACGATTTCAGACATGAGGCGGATGGCGGTCACGCCGGAGCCCAGTTCGTCGTGCATGTCCACGGAGATGCGGTTGCGTTCGTCTTGTTGGGCAGCCAGAACGGCCACTTGCTTCTCCATTTCTTTTCTTTCGGTCTCGAGCTTCAGCTTCTCTTCCTTCTGGGTACTGAGGATGATCTCGCGTTTGTTCTTATAGGTGAGAGCGAAGAGGAAGAAGAGCAATTCGATGGTGATGCCGGTTTCATAGTAGAAGAGGGCGAGGTTCAGGACGGAGGCGCCTTTGACCAATTTGAAGTTGGTGCTGATGAGCAGCTGGGAAATGATGGACAGGAGGCAAAGGGAGATGTTGCCCATGACGATGTAGTTCATCAGCCGGTCGCGGTAGGTCAGACCTTTTATAATAAAGCCGGTAGAGATCAGCAGGAGCGTGATCTTGGTGCTGTCTTCGAGGGTATTGGCGATGCGGAAGTCGGGGGATGCGTAATAGGATACGATATAAGCCGTCATCAGGGCGGTGATGGCGATCCCGCCCCAGTGGAGGAATTTATCCAGGCCCTTGAAATTCCGCCTGGTGTCGAGGAATTTGCGGTGGAAGTAGATATAGAAGATATAGCCGACGGAGAAGAGGATATTGTCGAGGAAACTCTCGAAAAAGTAGTTGAATGTGGTGGTGACCTGGTGGAGCGTCGATTTGAAGAAGAGCAGCAGGCCGATGCAGACCGAGTAGCCGATGTAGTAGAGGAATTCGGGTTTTGAGGTTTGGAGGTATTCGCTGGCGGCGTAGAAGATCATCATCAGCATGATCCCGGCGAAGAGGTTGGTGATGACGTCGATGATGGTCTTGTTCTTATGGTTGATCGAGATGGCCTCCCGGATGAGGGAACTGTCGGTGAGGGTGGGATCGATGATGTTGGTGGCGGCCTTGATGAAGGTCAGGACGGCGATGAAGGTGGCGGTGTCATGGGGGGCAAGGGTGATCCGGCGGTAGCCCAGGCTGTCGGGGTCGTCGGGGAGGATCCTGGGGAGGGGGGTAAGGGGGAGGGCGGCACCCGCCTTGACAGAAGTTTGGGCAGGGGCGGCGAGGCGATAGATCCGGATGCTGTCGGGGAGGAAGCCGGGGCAGAAGAAGGCGCTGGCCGGCTGGTCGCTGCTATTGGTGATGGTGAAGCGCAGAACGGTCTTTCTGTTGATGGCGGCCGGAGCGACGTTACGGTCGGAGCGGCGGGCGGCTTTGCGATAGGGCAGGGATGGGAGTTCTTCGACGGGGATATTGCGGGTATCCGGGCGGTAGATCCAGATGCCGGTGTCCATCAGATCGGTCAGGAGGTTGGTGCGGGCGAGGTCTGCGACGGGATGCCGGAGGGCGAGGCGGGCGCTGTCGGCGGGGGCGGCAGGCTGGTCGGGGGTGGCGGGCCGGGCAGGGGAGGTTGGCTTGGCGGGGGTGGCCGGCTGGGCGGGGGTGCGGGTTTGGAGGATCAGCGCGAACAGGCACAGGATGCTGATCCTGAAGAGGAAAGGTTGGATACTCAAGCGGTTTCGCATGGCTTGCGGCAGCGGTTTTTTTAAAGGTAGAGTAAAATATTATATTTGCCCATGGCAAACCGACTGAAGTCAAAAAAGGGACAGGGGCCAGGTTCGGGCAAACTCAAGCCCGACAAGGAAACCCGGGTTACCGCCAGGCAGATCGCAAAAGATGAACGTACCCATAAGATCACGGGGGCTATCTTTCTTCTGCTGGCGATCTTTCTGTTCCTCGCCTTTACTTCCTATCTATATACGTGGCAGGAAGATCAGAGTATGGTCTTCAAGGGCGGCTGGCATGTGTTGATGCCTTCGTATGGTGCGAGGGCGTCGAATCTGTTGGGGAACCTGGGGGCGCTGGTGTCGCATTTGTTCTTTTATAAGGGTTTTGGGCTGGCGAGTTATCTGTTCTGTTCCTTCTTTTTTACCGTGGGGGTGAACCTGCTGTTCAAGCGGAAGGTGTTTTCCATTTCCCGTAATGTGCGGTATGTGGTATCGGGGCTCTTGTATCTCTCGGTCCTTTTGGCGTTTGTTACGCGGGGAAGCGGTTTTCCGTGGGGTGGGGCGGCAGGAAATATGATCGATGACTGGCTCACACAATTCCTTGGCTGGGTGGGGACGGCGGCGGTGCTGTTCGTCGCGGGGCTGGCCTATTTTATCTGGTGGTTCAATCCGGTTTTCAAAGTACCGAAACTGCCGGTCAGGGAGAAAGGGGGGGTGCCCGAGCCGGTCGAGGCGGGGAAGGCGGAGAAAGACAAGGAGGGGGCCGGCGGGAAAGAGGGGGCGAAGTTATTTGTTGACAAGGCGTTCATGCAGGATAAGCCCAATATTCTGAAAGAGGAGGGGGGTGTCGTGGCGATAGCGCCGATCGGGGAGGTGCCGGAGATCGAGTTCACGATCACGGAGCGGGAGCCGGTCGCAGCGGAGGAGCCGGTTGGGGAGGTGGAGCCGGAGGGGGAGGTGGGGCAGGACGGGTTCGGGAAGATGACCGAACCGGTTGTAGAGGAGGTGGGAGAAGTGGATGATTGGGAAGCGGAGCCGGTATTGGAGATCAAGGCACCGCCGCCCGTGAATGCGGGGCCGGCGGAGTCGTTATTACCGGAGAATTTGCCGGATTATGAGCCGACGCTGGACCTGCGGGATTACAAATATCCCACTCTCGATCTGCTGGAAACTCATGGAAGCGACAAGATCGTACAGGATGCGTCGGAACTGGAAGCCAACAAGAACCAGATCATCAATACGCTGAAGAATTACGACATTGCCATTTCAAAGATCAGTGCCACGGTAGGGCCGACGGTTACGTTGTATGAGATCGTGCCGGCGCCGGGGGTGCGGATATCGCGGATCAAGAACCTCGAAGATGATATTGCGCTTAGCCTGGCGGCGCTCGGCATCCGGATCATTGCGCCGATCCCGGGGAAGGGGACCATCGGGATCGAGGTGCCGAATGTCAAAAAGACGATCGTGAGCATGCGCACCCTGCTTGCGTCGGAGAAGTTCCAGTACAGCAATTTCAATCTTCCGATCGCGATCGGCAAGAAGATCGACAATGAGAATTTCATCGTGGACCTGTCGTCGATGCCGCATTTGTTGATGGCGGGTGCTACGGGTCAGGGGAAGTCGGTGGGGGTGAATGCGATCCTCGTCTCGTTGCTTTATAAGAAACATCCTTCCCAGCTCAAGTTGGTATTGGTCGACCCCAAGAAGGTCGAGCTAAGTCTTTACCGGATGATCGAGAAGCATTTTCTGGCGAAGCTGCCGGGGGAGGAGGAAGAGCCGATCATTACGGACACGAAGAAGGTAGTACACACCTTGAATGCCTTGTGTATCGAGATGGATCGGCGGTATGATCTGCTCAAGGAGGCCAATGCGCGGAATCTAAAGGAGTATAACGAGAAGTTTGTCAAGCGGCGGTTGAATCCGCAAAAAGGGCATGAATACCTGCCTTTCATCGTGCTGGTGATCGATGAGTTTGCCGATCTGATCATGACGGCGGGGAAAGAGATCGAAATGCCGATCGCGCGGCTGGCGCAGCTGGCGCGTGCGGTGGGGATCCATTTGATCATTGCTACGCAGCGGCCGTCGGTGAATATCATTACCGGTACGATCAAGGCCAATTTCCCTGCGCGGGTCGCCTTCAAGGTGTCGAGTAAGATAGACTCCAGGACGATCCTGGATGCGGGCGGGGCCGACCAGCTGATCGGCAAGGGGGACATGCTCATCTCGTACAATGGCGAGATCACGCGGCTGCAGTGTGCGTTTGTAGATACGCCGGAGGTGGAAAGGGTCACGGAGTTTATCGGGCAGCAGCGGGGTTATCCCGAGGCATATAAATTGCCGGAGTATGTCGATGAGAAAGAGCTGGAGGGAAAGGAATTCGATCTGGCGGACCGGGATCCGCTTTTTGAGGAAGCGGCGCGGTTGATCGTCGTGAATCAGCTGGGCAGCACGTCACTCATCCAGCGGAAGATGAAATTGGGATATAACCGGGCGGGGCGGCTCATGGATCAATTGGAGGCGGCGGGGGTGGTAGGGCCGGGGGCCGGCAGCAAGCCCCGGGATGTGTTGATCAAGTCGGAGATCGAGCTGAATCAATATTTGAACCTGTAGGCGTATTTTAAGGCGGATTTAAGGGGCGAAAAGGCAGGAATTTGAGGCGATGCGGTGGTTTTGCGTTAATTTCGCGCCATGAAAATGAAAAAAGTAGCTATATGTTTTGCCCTGATGCTGGGGACTTGTCTGGCTGTGGAAGCGCAGAATACGAACTATCTCGGGAAGAATGACCCGGCTGCCAAGAAAGTGCTGGATGCGTTGAGTGCAAAACTGAATTCCTATAAAGCGGTGCAGGCGCATTTCACGTTGAAGGTGCAGGATCAGAAGGGAAAATTGCAAGGCAGCCGCAGCGGGGTGATCTATTTGAAGGGGAATAAGTATCATGTGAGTGTGGTTGGGGGGCAGGAGATCTATTGTGACGGGAAGGATGTATATACCTATGACAAATCATCCAATGAGGTGACGATCACGAAAAATGATCCGACGACGCAGATGATCTCGCCGGACAGGTTGTTCTCGAATTTCTATGATAAGGATTTCCTTTATAAACTGAACGGGGAGGAAAAGCTGGGTACGCGGACGGTGGAGGAGGTAGAGCTGACGCCGGTGGATAAGTCAAAGACTTTTTTCAAGGTTTTGTTGTATGTGGACAAGGTGACGCATGCGCCGGTAAGCATGGAACTGTTTGACAAGGGGGGGGACCGGTATACGTTGGATATGAGCAGGATCAATGGGGCTGCGCCGATCACGGATGCGCAGCTGGCTTATAACAAGGCGAAATTCCCGGGGGCGGAGGAGGTGGATCTGAGGAATTAATCGTTGCCCCAGCGGAAGGTTGGGATTTGGAGGCCGGCGAGATCGAGGACGCGGTCGACGACGGTGGCTGCAACCGCTTCGATGGTGGTTGGGCGGCTATAGAAGGAGGGGGTAGCGGGGCAGACGATGCCGCCGGCGAGGGTGATGGTTTCCATGTTACGGATATGGATGAGGTTATAAGGGGTATCACGGACGACACAAATCAATTTCCTTCTTTCTTTCAGCACGACATCAGCGGCGCGGGTGATGAGGTCGGACGAGATGCCGCCCGCGATAC
>DATJMG010000176.1:0-15056 GCA_035508835.1 Puia sp. | reverse complement strand
TATCCCTGTCCACCACTTCGAGATAGCCTACTTTACTCAGGTCCAACGGGCGGTTCAGACTGGCGTCGACCATGTAGAATTTGAACCAGCAGATCTCGCCGGCCAGGTAGAATTCCTTATCCGTATGGACGAAGATCTTTTCCTGGATATGGCTGGATCGGTAGGCGTTAAGCCGGCCGGTCAGTTCGGCCGTTGCGGGTTCCTGCGCCGGGAGCCGGACGGCAGGAGCAGCGACGATCAGAAAAAGAAAGGACAGTTTTTTCATACGCATTTCAGTTAGTTAGGCCAGAAAGAAGGTTTTTGATTCAATCCGCCAAGCAATAAACAGTTAACGCAGGTGCTATATTCGGATACGTAGCCGACGCCCCCCTGTTCCAGGGGAGTATATCCGCCACCGCCAAAATAGTATTTAAGTGAATCCGGAGAATTAGGTACCACGTAGGGGGGGCCCGGGCAAGTGATAAAATACTGCCAGTAAACCGGCAGCTGATACGACGCGATCCAGAACCGCTCCTGCTGAACCGTCCCCGCCGAGATATAACCGATCACCTGTTCGGCAGGGTTGTTCAAACAATGGATATTCCCGATCACTTCAGTGGGCTGCGCGTCGAAGATGCTCCCAAGCGCCTCCGTATTCTGCTGCATCAGGTACAGAAAATTATAGCCGGCGGCGGTAAGGGCATATTGCGTGACCTGGAGGCTGTACAAGACCATCAGCTGCTGGCTGCCGATGGGGATATTTACCAACGGAAATTGATAAACGACGTCCTGGCTCAACTTGTTTGTGTTATCGATCAGCAGGTTGGTGGAAGGGGAATTCACCCAGCAGCGGTTGACCTCCTGACCTGGTAACCTGGGTACGACCGTGTTGTTGGTGTCGTCATAAATCAGGTAGGATATTTCCGGCATATCGTATTCCCAGGTCTGGTCATAGCTCCATTGATAATATCGGGTCGAGTTATTCGGATCGTGGGTATTGATATAGATATTCACTCCGCTGTCAGCGCTGTAGACCCAGTTGATACTGTCGATCGGCGGTGAGGGCTTGAGCGGTACGAAGTCCGATTGGTAGCTTTCGCCATTGGGGGTCTGAATTTGCAGCCGGTATTGGAGTGCAGGATTAAGGTTAAGGGTTGTGTTCCCGTAGACCCCATTACCCTGCTCAGGAAGTGCGTATTGCGAACTGTCGGAGCCTACCACCTGCACGGCAGCGCCCGTCACTACCGGGATTCCATAGTTGCCGGACAGTTGGACCGTTCGGGTAAGCTTATACTGGGTCGGCGTGTTGGCGGAGATATAACCCTCGACTACCAGATAACCGGTCGGCGGCGACTTATAGGGGCTTACATAGGGCTGTACGCACCGGCAAAGACAGCAGCAAAGGACCAGGGGGATCCATTTGCCGTCATGTAAAAAATAATATGTCGATCCCATTCTCCTCATGATCAATTTGGCCAATAGGCCGGTTTTTGCGTCGTTCCACCCTGGAGTGTACAATCCACGCAGCCGGCCTGATTGGAAATCCAACCATCGGGGGGAGGCGGATATTTGTAGTAAAGCGGGATATAGCCCTCGTCACCGAAATAGAATTGAATGCTGTCCGGGATCGCCGGAACGGCACGGTCCGGCATAGGGCATTCCTCGGAATAGGCCCAGTTCTGAAGCTGCAGATTATTGATAAAGATCCGCTGCTGCTGCACGGTACCGGCCGAGATATAGCCGATCACGGGCTCGGTCGGATCGCTGAGACTGTGGATGTTCCCGGTAAGCTGCGTGGGCTGCGCGTCAAAGAGCGAACCCAGGTCCTGTGTGCTGGCGGCCATTTGCGAAAGGAAATCATAGCCGCTGTCGCTAAGCGCATATTGCGTAACGAGGATACTGTATTCCACGGATAGCTCCTCACTATTGGGCGGGATGTTCACCAGCGGGAATTGGTAGATCACATCCGTGGCCAGTTTGGCAGAAGTCCCCACCACGATATCGGTCGGCGGGATATCCCGCCAGCAGTAGAAGACCTGCTGGGACGGCGACCGCAGGAGCACGGTGTTCGTAGCCGTGTCATAGTAATATTCGGAAGATTCGGCCGAATGATATTCATAGGTCTGGTCGAAAGTCCATTGATAATAATGGGTAGAGTTGGCAGGGTCGTGGGTATTCACATAAATGTTGACCCCCTCCCCGTTCTGGATCCAGTTCACGCTGTCGATCGGCGGCGTAGGCTTGTAAGCGACAAATTCGGAGAGATAAGTTTCTCCACCGGGGATCGTGATCCGGAGCCGGTACCGGACCGTCGTACTGAGCGGAAGCGAACTGACCGAGTATGACCCGTTACCCTGTTCCGCCAGGGGATAGACAGAGCCATCGCTTCCTTCCACCTGCAGCTGGGCGCCGGTAACGGCAGGAATCGTAGAGTCCCCCGGCAGCGGGATCGTCCGGGTAAGGTTGTATTGCGTAGTGCCGTTGCCGGAAATATAGCCTTCCACGACCAGGTAACCGGTATTCGGCGACTTGTACGGGCTCACGTATTGCTGAACGCAATCGCTGAACAGGATGCAGGCCGTGGCAATAAGAATGACTATTTTATAGTTGCGAAAATGCGTGGTCATTAGAACCGGATATTAAAGTTGACAAAAGGTATGGCGCTGCCGAAAATAGAGAGCTTGTAGCCACTGATGACCCCGTTCTGTGACACATAATAAACCGAATAGGGGTTTTTCCGGCCGGTCAGGTTGTATACCCCGATCGTCCAGGAGTTATGAGTCTTCTGGTGCACCTTGTGGTTGCCTTCTATATTCATCGAAAAGTCAGTCCGGAAATAGTCCGGGATGCGGTAGGCATTCCGGTCGGAATAAAGCGCCCGCTCCGAGCCGCCATAATAATAAACCCCGATGGGCAGCGTGATCGGCCGGCCCGTACTATAGGTGCCATTGGCGGAAATGCTGAACCGGTGATTGAACCGGTAGTTGGCGACCACCACGGCATCATTGGGCTTGTCATAGTCCGCCGGATACCAATTCCCGTTGTTGATAAGCGGCCCCTCATTGGGGTTGTTTTGTTGCAGCAGGATCCTTGAATACGTATAGCTGACCCAACCGTTCAGTTTCCCCGTCAGTTTCTTAACCAGGAATTCCACCCCATAGGCCTTGCCGTGGGTCTCCTGTACATCCGTCTCGATATGAGGGTTCATCACCAGCACGGCACCGGGCTTATAGTCGAGATAGTCCCGGATGTGCTTATAATAAACTTCAATGGAGGTCTCGATCGTATTCGACTTGAAGTTGTGGTAGGCGCCGAGGGAGATCTGATCGCCGTACTGCGGCTTGATATTCGGATCGCTGAGTTTCCAGATATCCGTGGGCGCCTCCGCAGTCGTATTGGACAACATGTGGATATACTGCCTGGCGGTATTATAGCCCGCCTTCAGCGAGAAGTTCTCCGTCACCACATAGCGCGCGGAGAACCGGTATTCCGGACCGCCATACGTCTTGATAACAGAACCTGCACCGTAAGGCGTCGTACCGGTTTGGGTCTGGACGGTGAGCGGCACTCCCGGCGCATAATTGTTCACTACGCTGGGCCCGAGATAATTGAACAGGGACCAGCGCAACCCGGCATCAAGCGAGAGCGCATTCGTCACCGTGTAATGGTCGCTGACATATAAGGCGCTTTCCTGGGCCTGCTCCGCCTGTAAGGTATCGGGGACCACCAGCGACTTGCTGCCGACCGGTACATAGTAGCCGGGATGCAGTTTATACCGCAGCGTATTTAGCCCAAACTCGATCGTATGGCTGGCGCTCGCGTAGTAAGAAAAGTTCGCCCGGAGATACAGCTGGTTGATATTGAAGCCCAGATCATAGGCGTTGACGGGATTTTCGGTGCTGGAGATGGAATACTGGTAGCGGTCATAGCCCGTGGACACTACGCTGTTCCATTTGTTGCTGAAGATATGCTTCCATTTGAGGTTGACGTTGCGATTCCCATAGCCATAAGTCGTATCGTTATTCAGGTTGAAATGATCTTCGCTCAGATAGCCCGTCAGGTAAAGATTGTTCTTCTTATCGATCTCATGGCTGATTGTCAGGTTGACGTCATAGAAGGAAGCCCGGCTGTTCTTATATTGCGCCGGCAGGTCCTGCAGCAGCCAGTCGGCATAGGTCGTCCTGGCGCCGATAATAAAGCTGGTCTTATCCTTGACGATCGGACCTTCGAGATTCAGCCGGCTGGTGAGCAGGCCGATGCCCGCGGAGCCGGCGAAATCGCGCTTGTTCCCATCGCGGCCGTTGATGTCCAGTACAGAGGAAAGCCGGCCGCCATACCTTGCGGGCATGCTGCTCTTGAAAAGCTCGACATCCTTGACCACTTCGGGGTTGAACGCGGAGAAGAATCCGAAGAAATGCGAGGCATTATATATGGTGGCGTCGTTGAACAACACGAGGTTCTGATCCGCCGCGCCGCCCCGGACATTCAGTCCCGTACTGGATTCCCCGACGGTCGTAACGCCCGGCAGCATCGATACGACGCGCAGCACATCGGCTTCGCCAAAGACGACCGGTACCTGTTTGATGGTCTTGATATCGAGCTTCTGGACGCCCATGGTCGTGTTCTTGATATTGCTGGCCTTTTCGGCGGAGACGATCACCTTCTTCAGGGTCATGACCTGCGTGTGGAGCTCGATGTTCATCTTACCATCCCCATAGACCATGATCAGCCGCCGCGTATCCCTCATCCCGATGCTTTGGATATTGAGGACGTGGCGGCCGCGGGGAAGGGAAATGGAATAATAGCCATACTGGTCGGAGGACACCCCGATCCGGGGGTTTTCTACATAGATCGATGCGCCCACGATCGGCTCCCCTGTTGCCGCATCCAGCGCATAGCCGGCCAGGTTAACCTTGCCCGGTTGATTGGCATTGGCCTTATCGCCGATTATATAGAGCTTGTTTTCGATGGTGGCGACCTGCGTCTTCCCAACTTCCTCCAGGTAATCGCGGATCGTATCGCCGGCCGCCGGGCGGCCCGGGTCGGCCTTGTCGAAATAGCCCTGCGGCAAACCGGTATTGATGGCGTCGCCCCTGGCGATAAAGACATGGTGGTACCGGTCTACCGAAAAGCTGATCCCTGTGCCCTCAAAGACCGACTGGAGTACGGCGGAAAGCGGTCGTGCCTGCACATGGATATCGATCTTTGCCGTGTCGAGATCCGCCGTATCGTAAAAGAACCGGTAACCGCTCTGCCTTTCCATCTCTTTCAGCAGATCGTCGTAGCTGACGTGGTGCAGGTCGAGCGTCAGCGCCGTAGCGGGCTTACCCTGAGCGGAGCAGCGGCCGGCCAGGAAGCCCGCAAAAGCGATCGTAAGGAGGGTATACCGAAGTTTGAAATTCATCTAATGGTAATTAATGATTAACCGCTAGTGCTTAATGCCATCATACCAGGCCGCGACCCGCCGCAGCAACTCTTCCTTGTTGTCGCGCCAGGGAAGACCGCTCTTCCGCAAGACCCGCCGGATCTCCGACCGCTTTCGGTCCTTCAGCGCATCGAACAATTCCTTCTTGTTGTTTACCGGGAGATAGACATTGTTCCTCCGGATGTAATAGGAAGCGGAACTGTCGATGAAGTACCGGACATTATCGGAGGAGATCACGATGTTTTCGTTCCGGGTCTTGTGCTCCCGTTTCAGCAAGACGATCCGCCCCTGGTAAACCCGGTCCCAGTAGCCGGCTCGCATGGACGAAGGCGCAAGGCTGTCCCTGATCCGGAAATACCGGTTGCCGCCGAGCGCAAAACTGTCGACCAGGTCCATATACAGCGAGATCTTGAAAACATGGAAAGGGTCCATTATGACCAATTGCTCTTTGACGAGGTCATACTCCATGGAGACGTGGCGGTATTCTATTCCGCCGTACCATACCGATCCGTCGCGGATCAGGTCCGGGCCAAGGAAGGGCTGCCCTTTCTGGATGGTATAATCATAATCGACATATTGAATGCCGCGGTACAACCCCACCTCGGGAGCGACATACGCATGGTATTCACGCAGGGCAACGGCATAGGCCGAATCGGCGGACGGGCTGTCTTCCAGGGAAGACTGAGCTTCCGTCTTCATAAAAGTCAGGGTGAACAGAAGCGGGAAGGTCCAAAAGCGGGCGCTGGGCAATCGCATCACAGTTTAGTTTGGAATGGTTCTGACCGTCGGGCCGGAATCCCGTGAATTTAACTAAAAGTAATGGAAATCATCCATTAAAATCGGATTAGGGCTACCTTTAGTCGGTGAACAAGGAACACCAATACCGGATATCCATGACCTGGGCCGGCAATCTGGGCCAGGGCACCGCCGGGTATTCCGCTTACAGCCGTGATCATCTGATCCGGGCAGGCGGCAAGCCCGACATACTTGCCACCTCCGACACCGCTTTCCGGGGGTCACCCGGCCGGTATAATCCCGAAGAGCTCCTGGTCTCCGCGCTCTCCTCCTGTCATATGCTCTGGTATCTTCACCTCTGCGCCGTCAATGACATCGTGGTCACGGACTACCGGGACGAAGCGCTGGGCACCCTGGTCGAGACCGACGACGGCAGCGGCTATTTCAGAGAGGTGACGCTTTTCCCGGTTGTCACCATCACGGATGCTGCACGGATCCCGCGGGCAATGGAACTGCACCGGGAAGCGTCAAAAAAATGTTTTATCGCTAATTCCTGCAATTTCCCCATCCGGCATGAGCCAAAATGCAGAGTGAGCACTTGTTAAAATCCAGGATATGTTGGTTAAAATATGGGCAACCGCTCATCGAAATCCTTCGTTTTTTGTGCGCCAGGACCACTAATTTTAAACTTATTAAGCGTCTTGTCCTTTTTTGACGGAAAGCTGGCCAGTGAATATCCTTAAAATATTTGCTTCTATGACAGAAAGAAAAACAAGTTCGACCAACTTCCGGAACCAGTCGTTCCTGGAGGAGAAATGCAGCCTCAATGAACTGCTCGATCTCGTCAGCAAGCGCTGGTTTAGCGACGTCCTGTTCTGCATCCAGGAGGGCCATAACCGCTTCAAGCTGATCAAAGACGACCTGAAGTATATCAGCGACACCATCCTGTCGGATCGGTTGAAGCTGCTGGAAAGATATTGTCTCATCAACCGGACCGACTTCGACGAGATCCCGCCCAAGGTAGAGTATTCGTTGACCGAAAAGGGTGAGGAATTGGTTGAATTGCTCGAAAAGATGTGCGAATTCAGCGACACCCTGATGGGTGAAACCATTGCCCGGCGATAACCGCTACACCCGCAGGAAGAGCTTCTTTTTGTACAGCACATAAAGAAACGCCCATTTTACCGCGAGATAACAAATGACCATGGCGAAGTCGTTCCACGGATTGGAGATAATCTGCCCAACCCAGTGAAAGAGACCGTCGGTCGCGTATTCCCAGTTGATGACATGGCCTGACACATAGATGAGTATGGAGTTCATGCCGATAACTGCAAAGAAGAAGGCCCACTTCCTATACCCGCGTACATCGATCACATAGTAGAAGAGCGCCAGCAGCAGCAGACTGATCCCCCCGACATTCAGCACGAAAGAACTTGTCCAGAGGTTCTTATTGATCGGGAAGACGGTATTCCAGGCCAGCGCCAACCCCAGGCAAATGACACCCGCTATCGCCATCCGCCCCGATTTGGCCGCCGGCGAAAAAGAACTGTTCTTCAGGAAATTACCCGTGATGATGCCCAACAATGCCGTGCCGATGGCCGGAATGGTAGACATCAACCCCTCCGGGTCGTGCTGGTTGATCCAGGTTCCGTCCGGATTGCGGATGCCGACGTAAAGATGCCCCGGCAGCACCGTGCGGTCGACATAAGACGCGAAATTCCCGGGCAGCGTCAGATCGCCATGCGGATAACCCGGCGCCGACGTAAGCATCAACAATACCCAATAGCCGATCAGCAGCGCTGCAAACCAGACCAGCTGCGCCCGCTCCTTCGTATATAGATAAATGATATTGGCCAGCATATAGGCCAGACCGATGCGGCCCAATACGCTCCCGAACCGCACATCCACCATCGGCTTTATCCGCAATCCGTTATTGTATGCAATCCCCAGCAGCACGAGAATGAGGCCCCGCCGGATAACGCGCAGCAGAAGTCTCTGGCGCGGGGTTCCTTTCTCCAATGCCCGCCCTACCGAATAAGGCGTGGCGACACCGGCAATAAAAAGAAAAAGCGGAAAGATCAGGTCATAGAAATGAAAGCCGTTCCAAAGCGGATGTGTGAACTGGTTGGACAACGCGCCCCAAAACGAACTGTTCGGATAGATCTTGGCCATGGTATGGAAAAGCTCTTCGCCGCCCATGATCCAGAACATATCAAAGCCGCGCAGGGCATCAAGCGAGTAAAGTCGCCCGGAGGTTGCAGGTGTCGATGGAGGATTCATATGGAGCATGAATATAGGAAATTTAACAGGTCTGCAACAATTTGTAGAAAAAATACCGCTGTGCAAGCCGGTAAACGAGGCGGAGGGCTGTGGCAGGGTTCTTGAGCCGTATAGCATATACCCGGAACCGATTTTTTATTCACTTAAATTGAAAGATCATGAAGAAGATCATTTTGGGGCTTTGTCTCCTGTCGGCTACCGTTCTGCTGTGCGCTTCGGCTCGCGCAATGGATGTTGTAACCGTGCCGGTGAAGGTCAGAGCTGAATTCCATCATGAATACAAGCATGTGTCGAATGTCAAATGGATGATGAAAGATGGCCGGTATGACGTTAGTTTCCTGAAAGACGGGAAGACGACCCTGATGGCCCGTTATGACGGGACAGGGCACCGGATCGACACGCGTGAGCCGATTGCGCAAAGCGCCATGCCTGAGAAAGCGGTAGGTCACCTGGAAGAAAAATATCACGGGGCCTATATGCACACGTATACGAGGATCCTTCGTCCCTGGAAAAAGGACCTGTATATGGTCAAAGTAAAGGATAAAGGGATGTATGTCCCGGTGTACGTCGATAAAGACGGACACGAGCACGATTATGCAAGCCGGTAAGAATGACGGCAAGCGCGAAAGGGGTGGTCTGAAAGGATTACCCCTTTTTTTGGGCCCCCGGTCCAAAAAATAATTTTGCCAGGATAAAAATCGGTCGTAGATTTGCTAACGGTGTTACAAAAGGTAACATAACTAGAAAATGGGAATCACGGACCGCAAACAACGTCAAAAAGAGGAAGTCCGGGCCAGCATCCTGGAAACGGCCTGGGAAATGATCGTCACCGACGGGTGGCAGTCCTTTTCGATCCGCAAAGTGGCCGATGCGATTGAATATAGTGTACCCGTCATCTATAGTCATTTTGAAAATAAAGACGCTATCTTACTGGAATTCAACAAAAAAGGTTTCCAGCTTCTGGCGGAAGCCTTGGCGACGGCCAAGGCGGGGAAAGAAAAACCCGCCGATCAGCTCCGGGCCATGGGCCGCGCTTACTGGGACTTTGCATTCACCAACAAAGAATATTACCAGCTGATGTTCGGGCTGGGCATCCCCACCTGCGATATCGCCCGCCGCATTCCGGCCCTGGCCGACTTCAACCAGGTAATAATGGATAGCCTGATCGCAATGGTCGGGCCGGGAAAAAAACCGGGTTTCGATCCCTGGCTGAAATACCAATCTTTCTGGTCCATGCTGCACGGATTGGTTTCCATCAATATGGTTTCCCCCGGCGGGGTAGAAAGTCCCTCCGGACCGGGTAGCCGTCATCATCTCTTGCCCCTCAAGGTCCTCGAAGACGTCATGTGCAGCTTCATCCGGGGGATCGAAGCGGCGGAAGCCACGCAAAACGATTAAAAACGATCCATCTTGCAGTAAAAAACGATCAATCTTGCAGTAAAAACCGATCAATCTTACAGTAAAAATTTCATTAATCAAATTTTAAATATTGAATATGAGCGTTTTAGAATCTCTCAACTGGCGTTATGCTACCAAGCGGATGACCGGAGAAAAGGTCCCGCAGGAAAAAGTCGAAGCGATCCTCGAAGCTGCGCGGCTGGCGCCAACCTCCAGCGGCCTGCAGCCGTTCAGTATCATCTCGGTCAGCGACCGGGAACTGCTGGAAAAGATCAAACCGATCGCCAATAATCAGCCGCAGATCACCGAAGCCTCTCACCTGCTGGTCTTTGCCGCGTGGGATGATATCACCCCGGAGCAGATCGAAAAGGTGTTCAGCCAGACCATCCGGGAAAGGAACCTGGCGGCCGATGCCCTTGACAACTATAAAAATTTCCTCATCAGGCATTTCGGGTCACTAAGCCGGGAACAGCGACATAATGCGGCCGCGCGTCAGGCCTATATCGCCTTCGGTGTCGCTATCGTGGCCGCCGCCGAACAGAAAGTAGACGCCACCCCCATGGAAGGATTTAAGCCGGCCGAGCTGGACCAACTGCTGGGCCTCCGGGAAAAAGGGCTGCGGAGCGTCACGTTGCTCACCCTTGGCTACCGCGACACGGCCAATGACTGGCTCCACGGCCAGAAGAAAATCCGCCGCCCGATCGAAGAACTGGTCATCGAACTATAGTTTTCACCACACGAACAAATAAAAACACAAACAAATGAAGAAGATCATTGCCATTACCTTCACCTTTTTACTGATCGCCGGCGCCGGTTTCGCTCAGGACTGGACCTGGGACAAAGCCCATTCCCAGCTAAATTTCGGGGTCACGCATATGGGCATCAACGAGATCGACGGGACCTTCAGCACAGCGGACGCCAGGATGACCGCCTCCAAAGAAGACCTGACCGATGCGCAGATCACGCTGACCGCCGATGTCAACAGCATCAATACCGGTAACGAACAGCGCAACAACCACCTGAAAAGCGACGCCTTTTTCAACGCCGCCCAGTACGGTACGCTGACGTTCACCAGCACTTCCTTCACCAAAGTGGACGGGAAGAACTATACGCTGACCGGCAACCTGACCCTCCATGGCGTAACCAGGCCCGTCACCCTGAACGTCGTATTCAACGGCACGGTTACCAACCCGATGAACCACAAGACCAGCGCCGGTTTTAAGGTCACCGGGACGATCAAACGCACCGACTTCGGCATCGGCACCGGTTTCCCCAGCAATATGGTCAGTGACGAGGTCATGCTGAACGCGAATGTCGAATTCGTTAAAAGCTAACTGTTTATGAAGAGACTAGTCTATCCGGCGCTGGCCCTCCTTGTCCTGGCCGGCAGCGCATTCAATTTCCTTGCAAACCCGGACTGGAAGATCACGGAAGGATATTCGATCGCCTGGTCGATTGCGGGCTCCGATGCGGCCGGGATCTTCAAGACTTTCACCGGCAGCATTGCCTTTGACGACCAGGATCCCGGCGCAGGAAAATTCGACGTGACGGTGAACGTCGCGTCCATCAACACCGGTAACGGGCTTCAGAACAATCATGCAAAAAGCGCGGAATGGTTCGACGCTGCCAGGTATCCCACGATCCGGTTTGTCAGCCGCTCGGTCAGCGCCGGCGGCGGCGGTTACCAGGTAACGGGAGACCTGTCCATGCACGGCGTGAAGAAGACGGTCACAATTCCCTTCAGGTTCAACAAGACCGCGCAAGGCGGTACGTTCACCGGGAGCTTCACGGTCAACCGAAGTGACTTTAAGATCGGCCAACCCGGCGGCGACGTCGGCGAGCAGATCAGGATCGATGTCAGCGTGCCGGTCATGAAAAGCTAAACCTGGAAAAGCTAAAACCTCTTTTATGTTCAAGAAATCATTAGCACTGGGGACCGTCGCGGGACTGCTGGCTGGAATAGCCGGGATCGTCTATGCAAGGGTCTACTATACGATCAACGAGAGTGATTTTTCCAAAGTAGTCAACGCCGTGAGGATCGTCTCCGCCAGCGTATTTGGCGGGGTGCTGGCCGCTATCGGCTATGCGTTGCTGGACAAATGGCTCAAACGCAGCGGCGAAATCGTCTTCAACCTGACTTTTGCGCTGATCAGCTTCGCCAGCCTCCTGGCCCCTATCGCGGTAAAATTACCCATGACGATCGAGACCCCGGAACTATTCCCGGGCCTGGTCATCCCCATGCACTTCTTCCCCGCCCTGGCGTGGTTCACCCTGAAACCCGTCTTTATCCGAAGCAAATAGGATCCTGTAATCGGCCTTATTCTCAGATTGGCACTGCTTACGCTGCCCGGCGCATAATCGCCGGGCATTTTATTACCCGTTTTCGTTTGCTGGCACAAGAATTTAGATGGATATTTGTATAACTTCAAGTATATGGGTAAACGGGTACTGATACTGGACGATGACCTGGATATTCTACAGATCTGCACAATCGTCTTGAAGAAGAAAGGTTTTGAAGTGTTCACGCTCAACAATTCCAATCAGGTGGTGGAGCAGGTCAAGGCCTGTCTGCCCGACGTGATCCTCATGGATAACTGGATCCCCGGCCCCGGCGGTATCGAGGCCACCAGGACCCTCAAGCTGGATTCCACTACTCATGACATCCCGGTCATCTTCTTCAGCGCCAACAGCAATGTGACCCAGCTGGCACAGGAAGCCCGGGCCGACTACTTCCTGCAAAAACCTTTCGATATCAGTGAACTCGAAGGGATCGTCCAATTGGCCATCTGCCCGGCAAAAGAGGCGAATCAGCAAAGGTGAGCTATCGATAACCCCAATCCCGGACAAAACCCGGGATCTCCTCCGTGGTTAAAATATGGTCGGGTATCATCCGCGTGATCGCCTGCTGCGGCATATACGGCACCTCGGCCGTGACAGGGTCTTGTACGACTGTAACCCCGCCCCGGTCTTTCACATACTGCATCCCTTCCGCCCCATCCGCATTGCCGCCGGACAGGAGCAATGCCATCAGCCCGCTGCCGTAAACATCCGCCGCCGACCGGAATGTGACGTCGATGCTGGGCCTGCTGAAATGCACCCGTTCCGAATAATCGAGCGAAAAGCTGCGGTCGTTCTCCAACAAAACATGGTAATCGGCCGGGCAGAGATAAACGGTCCCGGCAGACGGCAGATCCTTTTCTTCCACCTCTTTGATGAACAGGCTGGTCCGGGAGGAAAAAAGACCTTCCAGCATGGATTCGAAGCCGACGTTGCGATGCAGGACTACGAGCACCGGCATGGGAAAGCCGCTCCCGATCGCCGTTACAACGTTGAGGATCACCTGCAGGCTGCCCGCGCTGCCGCCAATGACCAGTAGTCTATCCGGCTTCATGTATCTTCCTCCAGATCTTTTCTTTCCCGACTTGTCGGTAGCGGTCGGAAATGGTTGAGAAACGAATGGATTCCTTCGAGCCCAGGGCAAGGTACCCGAAATTCTCCAGACTGTAATCGAAGAGCCGGAAGACTTTCGCCTGGAGGTCGCGCTCGAAATAGATCAGGGTATTGCGGCACAGGATCAGCTGGAATTCATTGAAAGAGAAATCGGACACGAGATTGTGGGTCGAGAAGATCATCTTCGCCGTCAGCGATGAATCGAATTTGGCGAGATGATAGTTGGCCGTATAATACGAAGAGAAATCGCGGACCCCGCCGGACTGGATATAGTTCTCCGAATACTTCTGCATCTGGCTGACGGGAAATATTCCCTTTCGTGCCTTCTCAATGACCTGCGGATTGATGTCTGTGCCGTATAACAGCGATTTGTGCAGCACCCCGGCCTCCTTGAGCAGGATCGCCATGGAGTAGACCTCTTCCCCCGTGGAGCAGCCCGCGTGCCAGATGCGGATAAAAGGATAGGTGGCGAGCACCGGGAGGATGGTGGTCCGCAGGGTGCGGTAGAACCACGGATCGCGAAGCATCTCCGTCACGTTGACCGTGATCTCCTCCACGAACCGGCGGAAATACTGGGGATCGTTCTGCAGCCGGTAGCGGAATTCGGCGAAGCCGGGAAACTTGTCCAACATATACAGCCGCTGGATCCGCCGGAGCAGCGAAGCCTTCGAATATTCGGTAAAATCATACCCGTACCTTGAATAAAGGTCGTTAAGCAGCAAATCGACATCTTCATATCGTATCATCGCGCCCGTTTCCATCGGCTATTTTTCGTATAACCAGATCCGTAATAAAGACAACAGCTGGTCGATATCCACGGGTTTGGAGATATAGTCGGAAGCCCCGGCCTGGATGCATTTTTCCCGGTCACCGGCCATCGCTTTGGCCGTAACGGCGATGATCGGCAAATGCCGGAACCGCGGCATCTTCCGCAGGCGGGTGATCGCCTCGAAGCCGTCCATCTCGGGCATCATCATGTCCATCAGCACGATATCTACCGGGCTGTCTTCCGCGGCCGAAATCGCCTCTTTTCCGTCCATGGCGGTAAGGACCTTCATCTTATGCTGCTCGAGCGCCTTGGTGAGCGAGAAGATGTTGCGGACATCGTCGTCGGCGATCAGCACCGTCTTGTTCCGGAGCACCTCCTCCAGCCCGCCCAGCCTGCCATTACCACCGGCCTTCAAGTCTTCCTTGCTTTCCGCCACGACATGCAGGAAGAGCGAGACCTCATCCAGCACGCGCTGATAGGAATGCGCCGTCTTGACCACAATGGAATCCGCATATTGCCGGAGCCGGGCCTCTTCCGACCTGGAGATGTTCATGCCTGTAAAGACAATGATGGGAATATCCGCCAGGTCCGGGTTTTTACGGACCATTTCCAGCGTATCCAGTTCTTCCTTTCCCACTTCCCGGCTGAGGATAACTCCGTGGATCTGTTCCTTCTTCAGCCGCCCGATGCTGTCCGGGATCGAACTGGCGATCTCCATCCGGACCTGATGGGTCCCCAGGAAATAGGCCAGGGCCTGCGCATGGCGGGCATTGTCCTCGACGATCAGCACTTTCCTGCTGCTTCGGTTGAGGTAGTATTCGATCCGCTCGAATACATTGTCCATATTTTCGAACGCCACCGGCTTGGATACAAAATCAATCGCGCCCTTTTGCAGGCTTTCATTCTTCGCCTCAAACGAAGAGATGATATGTACCGGGATCGCCCGGGTATGCGGGTCTTTCTTGAGCTCCTCCATTACTTCCCAGCCGTTCTTGACCGGCAGCTGGATATCCAGCAGGA
>DATJMG010000175.1:0-11547 GCA_035508835.1 Puia sp. | reverse complement strand
ACCACCCGCATCGCCCACCTTTTGCAACAGGGAGTCAGCGCTTTCAATATCCTCGCCCTTACGTTCACCAATAAGGCGGCGAAGGAAATGAAAGAGCGCGTAGAGAAGATCCTCGGTAACAACGAAGCCCGCAACCTCTATATCGGTACCTTCCACAGCGTATTTGCCCGCATCCTGCGCGGCGAAGCCCACCACCTGGGATACGACCGCAACTTCACGATCTATGACACCGACGACGCCAAAAGCGTGCTGAAGACCGTGATCAATGAGTTGGATCTCGACGACAAGATCTATAAGCCAAATACCGTATACAACCGCATTTCCTCGGCCAAGAACGCCCTCGTCGGCCCGGTGGAATATGCCAAAGATTACGCCATCCAGCAAGAGGACATCCGGAGCAACCGGCCGGCAATCGCCCGGATCTATGACGCATATGCCAAACGCTGCTTCAAGAACGGCGCGATGGACTTCGACGACCTGCTGATCAAGTTCTATGAGCTCCTGAAGCAATTCCCCGAAAGCCTCCACAAATTCCAGCACAAATTCAAGTATATCCTGATCGACGAGTACCAGGATACCAACCCCGCACAATACGAGATCATCAAGCTCCTGGGCGCCGCACACGAGAATGTCTGCGTGGTCGGCGACGACGCCCAAAGCATCTATAGCTTCCGCGGCGCCACCATCGAAAATATCCTGCAATTCCAGAAGGACTACGACGACGTAAAGGTGGTGAAGCTCGAACAGAACTACCGTAGCACCCGCAGTATCCTCAATGTTGCCAATGAAGTGATCCGTAACAATAAGGGCCAGATCCCCAAAAACCTTTGGACCGACAACGCACCCGGCGAAAAGATCAGGCTCGTCCGCCTGGCGACCGATAACGAAGAAGGAAAATACGTGGCCGATACCATCCAGGAACAACGGCTGCGCAATCACTACAACAACCGCGACTTTGCCATCCTCTACCGGACCAACGCCCAGAGCCGCGCCTTTGAAGAAAGCCTGCGCCGGATGGCCATCCCCTACACGATATATGGCAGCATCAGCTTCTATGCACGAAAAGAGATAAAGGATTTTGTGGCCTATCTGCGTATCATCGTCAATCCCCGGGACGAAGAAGCCCTCAAACGGATCATCAATTACCCTGCCCGCGGCATCGGCAAGACCTCGATCGACCGGGCCGTACTGGCAGCCAATGAACGCGGCATATCCATGTGGGAAGTGCTCGAACGGGCAAGCGAATTCGGCTTCAGGGCCGGCACCCTGGAAGCTATCGATAACTTCGTGCTCATGATCCGCAGCTTTGTCAGCATGCTTGCCACGAAGAATGCCTATGACGTCGCCCAACACGTCGGTAAACAGACCAACTTCGTAAAAGAACTGTTCAATGACAAATCGACCGAAGGCGTTGCCCGCTACGAGAATATCCAGGAATTACTCAACTCCATCAAGGAATTCACAGAGATGCCCGATGAAGACGGCGTCCTCGAATCGGAAACCAAAAGCCTGGGAAACTACCTTCAGCAGATCACCCTGCTGACCGACGCCGACGAGAAAGACCCCGACGCCGATACCGTAAAGCTCATGAGCATCCATGCCGCAAAAGGCCTCGAGTTCTCCTGTGTCTTCGCAGCCGGCCTGGAGGAAATGCTGTTCCCCAACGCCATGGCGATCAATACCCGCGAAGAGCTGGAAGAAGAAAGAAGACTATTCTATGTCGTGATCACGCGCGCCAAACAAAAATTGTGGATCACCTACGCCAACACCCGCTATCGCTTCGGCAGCCTGGTCCAGAACGAACCCAGCCGCTTCATCGACGAAATCCCTTCCGAATTACTCGACCGCAGCTTTGCCGGCGGCGGCGTCCGCAACCAGGGCCAGGGCTTCTCCGGACCTGCCGGCTCTGCCTACGAACGACTCCACGGCGGCCGGTTTGGCAATAACAACCCTTCCAACTCATCTTCCAACCCCTCCGGCTCATCCCACCAGCCGTCCAAACCTTCATACATTCCGCCCAGGACCCCCGCAAAAACCATCGAACACCAGCCAAGCCCGGAATTTGCCCCCAGCGATTGCTCTACCCTGCAGGTCGGACAAAAAGTAGAACACCAGAAGTTCGGCTTTGGCGAAGTCACCTCGATGGAAGGCAACAAGCATAACCCGATCGCGACCGTCAAATTTGAACACAACGGCGAAAAGAAGATTATGTTAAATTATGCGAAACTTCGGATCGTGACCTGATCCCAACCTCTCGGTCGTGGAATTTTTCTCGTGATGGGAAAGAATCCGGCGCGCCCCGCAACTGCTCATAAAAAAAGCCTTGTGAAGGCATTCGCGGCCGCGCTTGCAGTTATTGATTTTAACAAAAGTTTGCTATCTTTTACGCATGACCGAAATCTACAAAGTACACCCCGGTGGTTTGTATTTTGTAACCCTGACCGTCGTCGGCGGGATCGATGTCTTTACCCGCTATGAATATTGTGATCTGTTAGTGGACAACCTGAACTACTGTATAGATAACAAACGGTTGAGGATTTACGAATACTCGATCCTCCCGAGCCAGTTGTATATGATCGCAGATATTGAAGCAGGGAAGGGGAATCTGCCAAAAGTACTTAGAGATCTGAAAAGCATATCGGCAAAACAACTGCTCCGGGCTATATCCGAACACCCGGATGAGATCCGTAAGGAATGGCTGATGCGACAATTCCAGTTTTTTGCAAACCGCTACCAGCACGACTCCGAACATCATTTCTGGCAATTCGGGAATCAACCGGTCGATATTGAAAAAATTGTTAATAAAGGCAACCCCGCCCCTTCCCCCATCGATAAGCTCATCCAGGCCAAATGGGTGGACGACCCCGCCCATTATATCTATTGCAGCGCCTGGCCTCATCAACGGGTGAGGCTCACCACCCGGGAAAGCATCCTCGACGTCACAAAAAAATAAAATCGTATCTTTAGCTGCACCCCCTCCCAATTTGTTCACTCAAACAAGTTGCGTATGTTGTCGAATAGCCAGCCGATGATGCCCCTTGATGCCTGTTATCTTCTGACACTCAATATAGTAGATAAGATAGACCTGTTCGTGAGGCCGGCATATAAAGAGGTGATCGCCGCTGCCTTGAACCACTTCATCCATACCCAGGGCCTGAACCTTTATTGCTGGTGCCTCATGAGCAGCCACCTCCATCTCGTGCTTCGTACGAAGGATGCCGCCGCCCCCGCCTGGTTCGAACGGGATTTTAAGAAATATACCACCCCCGCCTTGCTGAAAACCATTGAAGTGGAAATGGACCTGCGACGGGAATGGATGCTCCAGCGCTTCGAAGAATACGGCAGATCCCTCCGGCGGCTGGAAAAGTATCTGCTTTGGCAGAATTGCTCCAGCCCGCTTCGAATCGAAAACGACCAACCCCGCATCCTCATGGACCGGATCACCCATATCCACGAGAACCCCGTACGCGAAGGGATCGTCGATCAGCCGGAAGCCTACCTCTTCAGTTCCGCCCGCGACTACGTAGGCATCCACGGCCTCGTCGCCGTCAAAGTGGTCCAGCCCCAGGGCTTGATATCCGTGAAACGCCTCTCTGCCAATTGATATCCGCCGGATGTAATATTTTCGCCTAATCCGCGACAAATCCTTAAAGGCCCACAAAAACGCCGCGAACCATTGCAGGATCCCGCCATACAAGAAGCCTTCGTGAGGCTGGTGAGCGAACACCGCGGCATGCTCTGCAAGGTCTGCCGAATATATTGTTTTACCGAATCCGACCGCCAGGACCTGTTCCAGGAGATCGTCTTCCAACTTTGGCGGTCCTATCCCGCCTTCCGCGGCGAAGCCAGGATCAGCACATGGCTCTATCGGATCGCCCTGAATACTGCCATCACCGGCCTCCGCAAACAACGCCGGCTGATCACTACCATGGACCCCGGCCACCTGCCCACCGAATTGCAGGATTTCCAATATCCGGCGGAAAAAGAACAGCAGGTTCAGCTGCTCTACGCCGCCATCGATCAACTGACAGAAGTGGAAAAGGCCCTGACTATGCTTTATCTGGAGGACAAGAGCTATAATGAAATGGAAGAGATCCTCGGTATATCTCAAAATAACCTCCGGGTCAAAATGAATCGGATCCGGGACAAATTGCGTAAGATCACACAAGCAGACGCCTATGGAATTGGAAAGTCTTAAATATATCTGGCATTCCCTCGAAGCCCCCCCGGACGCCGAACTCGACCGCCGTGCCTTGCTCACCATGCTCTTAAAGAAGTCCCGGGCCCCCATTGCCCGGATGCGTCGTAACCTCATCGGAGAGGCTATCCTCGTTTTTGCCTGCTATACCCCGGCAGTCCTGATCTTCCTGTTGGAATTCAACGGCCGCCTCGCTGCCATTTCCTGGCTGTTCATTTTCCTGCTCATCTTCTTCTCTTTCTACTATTATCGCAAATACCGGCTGCTGAGCAAGATGCAATGCCCGACCTGCCAGCTGAGATCCAACCTGGCCCGCCAGGTCGACACCCTTAAAAAATACACCCGGTTCTATCTGCATGCCGGCACCGGCATGGTCCCCCCTGCCTACCTCGCAGCCTGGCTTATTATTCGCTGGAAACTGCCTTCTCCCACCTCGGCGATCTTTCAGCGCCTGCATCCGACACCCTTCTGGGCGAATCCCGTCCTCTGGCTGATCCTGCTGATCCCGATCACCATCGGGACGTACTATATCAATGCCTCCTATGTCAACCGCCTCTATGGCCGCCATATCAAAAAATTACAGGATTTACTGCAGGAATTGGACTCGGAGTGAGTAATTTACCGCTCAAAACGAGCTCCATGACCAGGAACTTCCTAACCGCACTCTTCCTCCTGACGCTGACTACGACCGCATTCACCCAACCCTCGAAAGACGAAGCAGCCATCCGCCAGATTATGGCGCGCCAGGTAGACGCCTGGAATAAAGGCAACCTGAACGCCTTCATGAAAGGCTACTGGAATAACGATTCTCTCATCTTTATCGGCAAAGCCGGACCCAGCTATGGCTACCACCAGGCACTCGCTAACTATAAGCGGAATTACAGCGGCCCCGATCAAATGGGTAAACTCTTCTTCGATCTCCTGAAAGTGAAAAGACTGTCCGCGGAATATTATTTTGTGATCGGAAAATGGTTCCTCAAAAGAAAGGCCGGCGATATCTCCGGCGTCTATACCCTCCTCTTCCGCAAGATCAACGGCGAATGGCGTATCATCGTCGACCATACGAGCTAAGATCACCGTCCCCCCTCACCTCTCTCGCCCTCAATCCTCACCCCCGTCCCCTCACCCATGCGGAAACCTCTTTTTCCACATCCGCCGCAAAAACCATACATATAAGACCCCGCTTCCGATGAAAAAAAGGTAAAACCCGATATTCCACGCATCAGGCCGTCCATAGATCGGCAAGAGATCGAAATAAATACCCAGCGTCATATTGACAAACAACCAGGCCAGTCCAACAAATACCGTAAAAAGGACCCGCCTCAAAAAATCTTTTATTTCCGGCTCCATCGGCATATGATCAATCAATTTATCAGCAATTTCCTGAAATCCGTCGAATCCCCGTTAAAAACATCGAAATCGACCCGGGTCACGATCCCATTCACCCTCCCTGCCTCGCTATGCTGCCAGAAAGCCCAGTCGCGGGAAATATTGGGCCGCTGCTTTTGAAGATAATGCGCCACCCATAATGGATAGGCATCGAAATCATCCTTCAGGTACAACTTGTAAAAATCTACATTGGTATAGATCATCGGGATGACATGGTAATAATCCTGCACCGTCTGAAGCCATTCCTTGGCCCGCTGCCGCAACTTGTCCGGCGGCACGCCGTAAGCCTGCTCGATATCCAGCACCGGCGGCAGATCGCCGGACCCGAGCTCGACCGAATTGATGAAGTTCTCCGCTTGCGCCTTCCCGCTCTTTGTCGCCAGGAAATAATGGTACGCACCCCTCGAGATTCCCGCATCCCGCGACTTTTTCCAATTCCGCCGGAAAAAAGCATCCTCGTTTCCCAACCCTTCCGTTGCCTTAATAAAGGCAAAACTCATCTGCACGTCTCCCACCCGCATGTCTTTCACCATCCCCCAATCGATATAATCCTGGTATTTGGAGACATCGATCCCATGAATTTGATAATTGACCGGGATCTCAATGCCAAATGCCGCATAATTCATAAAATGGGCCCTTCTTTCCATCAGCCAGATATAACCCAGATACCCCATGACGACCGCCACCGACATCCCCAGGAACACCAACCCGATCTTCCAGAACCTGTTTTTCCTTGATTTGTATGCCATCGCGTACAAACATAATTTAGTATTTTTATATTATAAAATGGCCGGAGGCCATTTTCATTTTCCGCACATGACCATGGCTCGCTTCAACCGTAACGATACGATCAACTTTCTGTCCAAACTTACCGCCCGCCGTATCTGGAACGGAATAAAAGTCCTGAGCAGCTATTACCTCAGCAAATGGACAAAGCACGCCATTCAATGGGGCTACCCCGTCTCCCTTTCCTTCGAACCTACCACTTCCTGCAACCTCCGCTGCCCCGAATGCCCAAGCGGTCTCCGCGCATTCACCCGTCCCACAGGGATGCTGCACGCCGGGTTTTTCCGCCAAACCATCGACCAGCTTTCCGGTGATCTGCTTTACCTCGTCTTTTATTTCCAGGGGGAGCCCTACCTGAACCCCGCCTTCCTCGACATGGTTTCCTATGCCTCCTCAAAGGGCATCTATACCGCCACCTCCACCAATGCCCACTACCTGAACGATCACAACGCCCGCAAGACCGTAGAAAGCGGCCTCGACCGCCTTATCATATCTATCGACGGAACAACCCAGGACGTCTACGAACAATACCGCGTCGGCGGCCGCCTCGACAAAGTCCTCGAAGGCGCGCGCAATATCGTCCGGTGGAAGAAAGCACTGAAGAGCAAAACCCCCTTTGTCTTCTTTCAGTTCCTGGTCGTCCGGCCCAATGAACACCAGTTGGAAGATATCCGCAGCCTGGCCGCTGAAGTCGGCGTCGATGAGGTCCGATTCAAGACGGCACAGGTCTATGACTACCAAAACGACCCCAATGGATTGATCCCCACCCAATCTAAATATAGCCGCTACCGCCGCCTGCCCGATGGTGATTGGTCCCCCAAACACCGTCTGGACAACCATTGCTGGCGCCTCTGGCATACTACCGTCATCACCTGGGACGGCCTCGTCGTACCCTGCTGCTTCGATAAGGACGCACAACATCCGCTCGGCGACCTGAAGGGTATGCCGTTCAAAGAGGTCTGGCAAAACGAAAAATACATCCGGTTCCGCCGTCAGGTCCTCCAAAGCCGGAAGAATATCGATATTTGCGCAAACTGCAGCGAAGGTGCTAAAGTCTGGCAATCCTGACATCCACCCGATGCCGACCGCCAGCTAACCCTGACCGCCGCCATAAATGCCCGACTATGCCGCTAACTTCGTCTATGGTTACCCGTTTACAGCACCAGCACGAGTCGATCCGGGAAATCATCGGGGATCTTCCGGATACCACCCTGCGCCTCGAAGTCATCCCCGGCAAATGGAGCGTACACTCCAATATCGCCCACCTTGCCGCCTATCAGCCGGTTTTCATCGACCGTCTCAAACGCATGAGCCGCGAACCCGCACCGGCATTCGGCCGCTATGTCGCCGAAAACGACGCGCTCTTTCCCGCCTTTCTCGATCGCACCACCGCATCCCTGCTGGAGCAGATCACAGCCGACCGCGCCCTCATCACTACCACCCTGGAGACCGCCGGCGAAGCCTTCCTAACCAGGTCAGGTACACATCCCCGATACGGCCTGCTGACCGTCAAAGACTGGACCGAATTTTTCCTGCTCCACGAAGCCCACCATCTCTATACCATTTACGCCTTGATCCACTCCACCGAATCCAACCCTTGAACTCTCCAATAGATAATTTCTGTAATTTTAATCATGGCACTTGAAAACGAGATCAACCAGCGAAAGTTCCGGAACGAATACCAAAAGGCACGCCTCAACATCCTCTACACCAACAACTGGCTCTCCGAAAAGATCAGTGCCGTCTTCGACAAATGGGATATCACCCCCCGTCAATTCAATATCCTCCGCATCCTGCGCGGTGAAGGCAAACCCCTTTCCACCCTGCAGATCCGGCAGCGCATGCTGGACAAGATGAGCGATACCAGCCGGATCGTCGACCGTCTCGTCCGAAAAGGAATGGTCAGAAAGACCCCCAGCGCCATCGACCGGCGCCTCGTCGATGTCATCATCACCTCCCGCGGCAGAAAGCTGCTGGAGAAGATCGACCCGCTGGAAGACGAAATGGACAAAATGATGTCATCCCTTTCACCGGAAGAAGCCTCGACCTTAAGCCGCCTGCTCGACAAATTACGCAACATCCTGCCCGTACTTCTTTGTTTCATCCTGCCATCCATCTCCATCGCGCAGCGCCCCGATACCTCCCATAAACCTGGCCCAGATACCTCCATTAAGCCTGGCCCCGGTACCTCCATTAAACCCGGCCCCGATTCCGTCAACAACCCCTTCGCCTCGCCCCCGCCCGCCGAAGCTTCGGCGAAGACGCGGCCCAAATATGAATTTCGCGCGGTCTGGGTCGCCTCCGTCGAAAATATCGACTGGCCTTCCAAAAAAGGCCTCCCCGTCGACAGCCAGAAAGCAGAATTCATCCGCCTGCTGGACATGCACCAGCGCAATGGCCTCAACGCCGTCGTCGTCCAGATCCGACCTGCCGCCGACGCCTTCTTCCCCTCACCCTATGAACCCTGGAGCGAATGGCTGACCGGTATCCAGGGCCAGCCCCCTTCCCCCTACTACGACCCCCTGGCCTTTATGATCGAAGAGACCCACAAACGGGGAATGGAATTCCACGCCTGGTGCAATCCCTACCGCGCCGTCCATACCATCGGAAGATCTTCCATCGCCCCCGACCATATCACCCGGCAACACCCCGAATGGTTCGTCCGGTTTGAAAAGACACTCTATTTCGATCCGGGCAACAAGGAAGTCCAGGACTATGTCACCAACGTCATCCGGGATATTGTTCGCCGTTATGATATCGATGCCCTTCATTTCGACGACTATTTTTATCCCTATGACATCGTCGAAGGCGGCGGCCCGGGCAAGGACTTCCCCGACGATCCGAGCTATGCCCGTTACGGTAACGGGCTGTCAAAAGCGGACTGGCGCCGGGCCAACGTCGATTCAGTGATCGCCCGGATCAGCAAGGTCATAAAGGAAGAAAAACCCCATTGCAAATTCGGGATCAGCCCCTTTGCAATTTGGCGCAATATGAGCAAAGACCCCGAAGGCAGCGACACCCACGCCGGCCAGACCGATTACGATAACCTTTACGCCGATATCCTGCTTTGGCTGAAGAACGGCTGGATCGACTACGTCGTTCCGCAGATCTACTTCGAATTCAGCCACCCCCACGCCCCATACGCAACCCTTGTAGACTGGTGGGCACGCCATACCTACGGCCGGCAATGCTATATCGGCCTGGCTCCCTTCCTCGCCGGAACCCGGCCGGCCTGGCGCGACCCGACCCAGCTGACCCGCCAGATCCAAACCCTGCGGGAATACCCCACCATCCAGGGCGCCGTCTTCTTCAGCAGCAAATCCTTCGAGACGAACCCCAACGGCTGGTGCGACAGCCTGCAAAACAATTATTATAGCTATCCCGCACTCATCCCGCCGATGCCCTGGATCGATTCCACCAAACCACACCCGCCGCAGCTTCATATCGAATACGATCAAAAAGAACAGTCGGCCACCGCCTTCCTCACAAAAGGCGATCCCCGGGATACCCTCCGCGGCTTTGCGATCTACCAATCCGACTCGGCCGCCCCTCCGATCGCAACCACACCGGCATTCCGTTTTATCCCCTATGACCCCGTCGCCGAATTCACCATCCTGAACAACGCCGCGGAAGCGAAGGGTCCGCCGCACTTCTATTTTGCAACCGCTATCAGCAGGACCAACGTAGAGAGTGATCCCGTTCCGATCCTGATGCGGCCATAGGCCATGGCGGAAGAAATTAAGTATATTTGTAGTCCCAAAATATCCTCTCTATGCCCGGCTTTGAATTATTTGGCGCCGAAGAACGTAAAGAAGTCAACGATGTCCTCGAGACCGGTATCCTCATGCGCTACGGTTTCGACGGCGCCCGGAAGGGGATCTGGAAGTCCAAAGAACTCGAAGCCGAGATCTGCAAAAAGCTCGGCTGCAACCATGCGCAGCTTGTCTCCAGCGGTACCGCAGCGCTCACGGCCGCCTACGCCGCCCTCGGTATCGGCGCCGGAGATGAGGTCATTATGCCCACTTTCACTTTCGTCGCCAGCTTCGAATGCATCCTCAGCGTGGGCGCCATACCCGTTCTCGTCGACGTCGACGAAACCCTGACCCTCGACCCCGAAGCCGTCCGCCGCGCCATCACCCCCCGAACAAAGTGCATCATGCCCGTGCACATGTGCGGCGCCATGGCCGATCTCGACCCCCTGCTTGAGATCTGTAAGGAACACCGCCTGATCCTGCTGGAAGATGCCTGCCAAAGTTTCGGTGGCCGCTATAAAGGCAAATACCTCGGCACGATCGGCCATGCCGGAACATTCTCGTTTGATTTCGTCAAGATCGTCACCTGCGCCGAAGGCGGCGCAATCGTCACGAATAATAATGACCTCTATACAAAACTCGACGGCTACTCCGATCACGGCCATGACCATAAAGGCGCCGATCGCGGCGCCGACCTGCATCCGTTCATCGGCTACAATTTCCGCATTTCCGAGCTCCACGCCGCCGTGGGTCTCGCCCAGGTCCGGAAACTGGATCACTTCCTCGCCCTCCAGCGAAAAAATCAGCAACAGCTGAGAGCCATCCTCTCCACCATCCCCGACGTCTCATTCCGCCGCATCCCGGACCCCGACGGCGATATCTGCACCTTCCTCACCTGGTTTCTGCCGACAGAAGACATCACCCGCGCCGTAGTGAACGAACTGAAAGCCCTCAATATCCTCGCCGGCAATTTCTACTGGTACGACAACAACTGGCACTACATCCGCAAATGGGACCACCTCAGGCAGGCGAGCAGTCTCTACAACCTGACCGACCCGCAGCAAAAAGCCCTCCTCACCCTCGCTGCCACCCAATTCACCGCCAGCGACCTGACGATGAGCCGCTGCATCTCCACGGCTATCGGACTGCTGTGGACCGAAGAACAAACCCGCGAAAAAGGTGAAAAGATCGCCGCCGCCGTAAAAAAGGTGCTTTCCACCGCAGCGGCCAGGCCCGCCATCCCGCCGCCCGCCGCCTCACACCCCACCGCCCCGCAACCCGCGGTCCCACACGCTTAAAGCGACAACGCATGACAAGAATCAGCCGGGTCCTCCTCCTCCTTTTACTAGCGATGACAGGGCTCATCTGTTTCTATCGGTATTCCTTGATCAACGCCATCCAACAGCAGCTGATCAAAAGCAT
>DATJMG010000174.1:0-6057 GCA_035508835.1 Puia sp. | reverse complement strand
TGCCGTTTGAGGTGGATGGGCGCATAGCCGGAAGCGGGGATGCCATTGCCTGCGAAAGCGATCCGGCGGAAGGGCGGCTAAAAGTTGTCCGGCAGGTCGTTGGCCGCAGCCATAGCCTGCTGAACAATGCCGTCTATGAGCGCAGGAACGACTGGCTGTTCTCTGTCGATAATTACTATTCGAAAGTGAGGGTGATCCCCGACAGCGGTGATAGTGACTATGAGATCCGCGTCACCGGCTGGGAAATAGTGGTTCGATTTCGGCCCCGATATTACAAGGAACATCGCGGGCTCTCCTGCTTCGATCCGTCGGCATATGCGGTATGGAAGAAGCCGGTCGTCGGGTGGTGCAGCTGGTTTGCCTACCTGGATCAGGTCAACGAACAGGAGATAAAAGAAACGGCGGATGTGATCAGTGCGAGGCTAAAGCTCTTCGGGTTGCAGTATTTGCAGATCGACGATGGTTATGAGCGGCAGCCCGTCGGCTTGCCGGATACGTGGCTGGATGCCAACAAAAAATTCCCTTCGGGGTTAAAAGCGCTGGCGGCGTATATCAGGGCGGACGGGCTTACTCCGGGGATATGGACCAATGTTACGTTTGGGGATTCGGGGGCGGCTGTTGCGAGGAAGGAACTTTTTGTGCGGGATGAAGGGGGCCGGCCGGCATTTGGCAACTGGATAGGGTACGTGATGGATGGAAGCAATCCGGAAACGATCCAACAGCTGATCACGCCGGTATACAAGGGATTGAATGAAGACGGGTTCGGTTATTTCAAGCTGGATGCGTTGCGGCACCTGAAGTATGAAGGTTATAATACGTTTGCGACTTATTTTAAGCGCAAAGGTATTGACCGCGACGAAGCCTACCGGAATGTGGCGGCGGCGGTGCGCGAGCAGGCGGGCAGGGGAAAATTTCTATTGGCGTGCTGGGGCATCCGGCCGGAGCTGGTAGGGATCGCAGATGGCTGCCGGATCGGGGATGACGGTTTTAGCTATGCGGGGCTGGCGCAGTTCAACTCGTATAACAATATCATCTGGCGTAATGATCCTGACCATATTGTCTTGAGCGTCAGCGAAGCCTACCGCAGCTGTTCGGCGACGTCGCTTACCGGATCGTTGTTTATGCTGACCGATAAGGTCGGGACGTATCGGGGGTCGCCGTTGATAGAGGCTGCACGGCGCACCATTCCTGTTTTGTATACGCAGCCGGGGCAGGTGTATGATGTCGATCCGTCGCGGTCATCGCTGATCGCCGGCGCCGATGTGGAAATGAGCGGCAGCGGTCCGCGGATGTTCGATGCGAGCGGCAGCACGATAACGGGGCTTTTTCAGCTCGAGATCAATAAGCCGTTTGAAAATTGGGTGGTGTTGGGGCGGCTGGATGACCGGGACAAGGTTTTGTCTTTTGGCGAGTTGGGGCTTGACGACAGGAAAGAATACCTGGTGTTCGACTATTGGGCGAAGAAGTTCCGGGGCGTGTTTAAAGGGCGGTTTATTCCGGGCAGTATTGATACTGCTTTCAACTGTCAGGTATTCTGCATTCGCGAAAAATTGCAGCATCCTCAACTGCTGGCGACGAACAGGCATATTTCGTGCGGCGGACTTGAGATCTCGGAGCTGAAATGGGCAGATAATACGTTGCGGGGTGTCAGTGAGTTGGTGGCGAAAGACAAATATGTTATTTATCTGTATGAGGGGGCGGGGTGGACGTTCGATAAAGTCCTGTTGAGCGGTGCGGACCTGGTCGGGGTGGAAAAGAAGGGTGCGGTCAGGGAGATTACGCTGCGATCGAATGAGGGCGGCAGGGTGGAGTGGGGGGTGCGGTACTTTTAATGCAGCAACCGCGATATGCGTTCAAACAGGTCCGGGAGCGCGAATGGCTTTAACATATAATCGTTCATGCCGGCCTGAAGGCATCGCGTCCGGCGGCCGGGTGTCGGGTCTGCGGTCAATGCGAGCACGGGCGTATCGAGGCGCAGGTGATTGCGGATGTAGCGGGTTGCGGCATAACCGTCCATGACGGGCATCACGAGGTCCATGATGATGAGATCGTATTGTTCCCGTTCCAGCAGGAGTACTGCCTGCTCGCCGTTGCCGGCTACCGTCACCGTGGCGCCGGCAAATTCGAGGATTCGGGCGGCGATCTGTTGATGGATGGGGTTATCGTCAACGACGAGTATGGGTATGTTTTGGAGCAGGCCGGTATATGCCCCGGCTGTGTCGAATACAACAGACGGGGTTGCCGGGGATTCGACGCAGCCGTTGGAGGCCGGGAGTCCGGATGGGGACTGGTCGGGGGTGGGGCGAAATTCAAGATCGGGATGTGTGGATATGTCAGCAGGCTTGCGGACCTTCCGGCGGCCGCGGAGCGCTGTGGTAAGGGTTGTGACCGCATGGCCGAGGACGACTGATCGGGTGAAGGATATCGGATTCATAGTTGCTGTTAGAACGCCGCTTTTTTTCAGCGCGGTAGAAAATATCCGCGAAAAAAAAGATTTTAGGGGAAAGTGCCTAGTGAGGGATAGGGGTGGGGTTTCAGCGGGCCGTACCGGGTTACTCGTGGTGCGAACAGGTCCAGTTCCAGCCGCTGGGGAATGATAGTGCGGATAGATCTGAGCAATCGGCGACTTCGTTTCGCCCAAACCTTCTGGAGTCCCTGCTATGGGGTACTTACCGATAGATGTGGAATTCACTGGAAAATCACCTCTCATCCGACTACCAATCAGCACCCTCCCTCCCGGTTAGCATTTGCTAATTTTTTGGGAAAACTATCTTTTACCTGTAAAATCCCTTAAATTATTGGTCCTTAAACCATTCCTGATGAGCGACGTCCAAGACCAAAGGGCGCGGAGGGCTGATAATAGCACGAAGATCTTCAATAACCGCGTAAAATACCTGGTTTTTTTTCTCACGGTGACGACGGGGATGCTGACTATTTGGGAGAAGGGCAGCTGGTTGGCGCACAAGCCGGTGGCGCAGGTGGCGGCGGCGCCGACGGATTCGCCGGTGCACGTGGGGACGAACGTTCATCGGAAGGACTTATCGCCACTCACGCATAGACATCGCAGTGTCTCGACATCGGCGAAGGCGGAAGGGGGCAGTTGGGTAGACCATGCGCCGCAGCAGGGGGAGGGCGTTTCACAACTTGTCACGAAGCCTGTATCGCTTGCTGCGCCGTTGGAGCGGGCGGAGGCGGATGACATTGAATTTCGGCTGATGCGGGCGGAGGGGAGCATAAGGGCGCAGACCATTAAGATGACGGTGGTACTGATCACGACGGCGGCGGACTGGGCGATCCGGCAGGATATTCAATCCATCATTGATGATCAGGGGAACGAGTACCAGCTGAAGTCTTTCAAGGACGGGGCCTCTGACCTGGACCCCAGGATTGCGCTGAACACGGGCGTGCCGATCCGGTGTACGTATACGTTTGGCGGGGTACTGCCGTCGGTGGCGACGATCAAACTGTTCAAATTTCAATATTGGGATAAATCGACGCCGGGGAAAGTGGATTGGGTGGAGTTCAGGGATATTCCGGTGCGCTGGCAGTGAGGTGGATTGGTGCCGGTGGTGGTAATCCGGTCGGTCATTAGTTGTCCGAGGCTGTTGAACAGCGACACGGAGTACTGGCCGGGAACGGGGAAGGTGATCAGGAGGGTGTTTGAGGCGGGATTGGGGGATAGGGTAATATTGCTTGACGAAGATTGGATGTTGCCGGCATTGGTGCCGGGTGAAGCGGGAACCGGAGAAGCGGGCTACGGCAACGGTTTCTTTTTCCGGCCGTCCCAAAGGATATAGCGCAGGTACAGTTGTAAAGAGGTGTTGCGTGCCTGCGTGACCTGCTGGGTGGCCGATATTTTTATATTGATGTAATCGGTCAGGGCCCGGTTGTACCGGATACCACCGATGAAATGCTTCCAGGTATAGTTGGCGTCGATCAGGAAGCGGAACTCATCGGTTCTGATCTCGTTGAACAACGAATCCCCCTTGAAGCTCTTCACTCCCGCGGAAGCGCTCTCCAGCGTGCCGGTGCCGCGGCTGTAGATCTGCTGGTTGAAGTTGCCGACACCATTGGTCAAGCGGGAGAACTGCAGGCCGGCCCCAAGGTCGAAGTGGTCGAAAAGGTTGTAATGGATGCTGAGCGGGACGTTGAAATAAAACAGCTTATTGACCGATACCGATGAGTTGATCGATTGAGTGGGATTTGTGGTCGTGTCATTCACCACGGCGGTGATCACCACGTCCTTTTTGGTATACTGCGGCGTATTGATCTGCGCTTCCAGTTGGACATACAGCCGGTTATTATAATAATACCGGATCATGGGCACCGGGATATAGTCGCTGAGTGTGCCGGTGATGCCGTCGGAGTTGAAAGAGGAGGCCTGCTGACCGCCGATACGGAAGAACTGGTTAAGGCCGATACCCACCATGATGCCTCCATCCTTGTTTTTCTGCTGGTCCTCCGTTGTTGGCGGCGGTTTCTTGCGGGCGGAGTCTTTACGAGCCGGCCGGTTCGCCGGAGACGAGGTGTGCAGGCTGTCCTTTACGGGCGGAACGGAAGTGTGAACGCTGTCTTTTCTCGCTGACACGGAGGCTGGTGGTCCCGGCGATCCCGCCACCGGGGTTGTTAAACGGGAGGACCCGGTCGGTGGCGAGCCCGATGCGGGCGAACCTGAAGATGGCAATCCGCTTGATGGCGATGCCGGCGATGGTGAGCGGGACTGAGAAGGATTATATCCCGGGTTTCTCAGCCGGAAAGATCCGCCGGAGGGCGATCCCGGTGCGCTTATATATCTGTGATGGTTAACTGACTTATGGTTTGAAGCCGGGGACGGGCTGAATGGCGCTACCGTCGTGCCGCCGGTGGGTGGAACGGATGGCGTCGCTGCCGTCGTGATGCTATCGGGCGGATTGGTTTTCTGCGCGCCTGTCGGTTTTGTCGAACCGGCCGAAGGTCCGCGGGCTGCTTTCCCGACGCCGGGTACCTCCTCAAAACGGCCGGTCTCCCTTGTGGAGATACCGGCAAACCACCGCTTGCCGGGACAATTACACACGCCTACCAAAAGCAGCAGCAGCAGGATCAACAGGAGCCAGCGCCTCCTGCCCTTCCTCCCGCCCGTGGGCATCCGGCGGTCCAGCAAGGCTTCCAGCGCCTTCCAGGATTCCTCCCTATCGGGGATCGTCACCTGGGATAGCTTGTCAGCCCACGGGTTGGTATGTTGATGCCTTTCCGTCATGACTTGGGTTCCATAAGGTTAATGATCAGCTTCAACTGCCGCCTGGCGTCGCTCAAATGCCATCTGCTGGTTCCCTCGCTGATCCCCAGCATGGATGCTATCTCCCGGTGAGAGAAACCGTCAACGTTATAGAGATTGAACACCAGGCGGGTTGTGACCGGCAACTGCCGGATCAACCCAAGCAGCTCGTCGCCGCTAAGCTTGGAGATCGCTTCGTTATCGATACCCGGTTCCTCGTTTTCCGGAGCCCGTGTCCTGCGATCGCGGAGCGCCTTTTGCTTCCGAATGGAATCGAGCGCCGTATTGATGACGATCTTTCTCATCCAGGTATAGAAAGCCGCCTTTGCGGCATCATAATGAGCCAGCTGCTCAAATACTTTTAAATAGGCGTCATTCAATACTTCAACCGCATCACCGGGCTGCCTTACATAGCGCAGACAAAGAGCCATGAGGGCAGGATAATAGCGTTTGTGCAGCTCGTCCTGCGCCCTGCGGTCGTTCTTCAAACAACCATCGATCACTATTTGTATGTCTTCTTTTGAAGGATTCAATGCCTAGTCAACTCTTTTCACCGCCAGACAATCAAACCTATAACTTCTGAATTTTGCTCTTTAGTATTGTGCTTCCGAATTGCAGCTGGATATAGTATACTCCAGTTGGCAAATTTGCGATCGGCAGCGTGATCTGGTTGACCCCGGGATATCCTGAAACACTCCGCGATAATACAAGGGTGCCCATGCTATTGTAGACCCGGATATTTACTGCCGTATATTCATTCAGCGTCACGTTCAGCGTCACCTGCGACGTTGCGGGGTTCGGAT
>DATJMG010000173.1:0-4467 GCA_035508835.1 Puia sp. | reverse complement strand
AATCGAGCGCATCCTGCGCTTGCCGGATCAGGTCTTCGTTGACGCATTTGCGTAATATCGCCGTATCCAGGCCCCTCGATTGAGCCGTATTCCACAGCAGGCGGTTGTAGAAGTCCCCCAGCAGCTCCGTCAGCTGAAGCCGGTTGGCATCCGTCATCTTCGTTTCCCGCAACGGCTCCGTAGCGCTTTTGAACTTTCCAGCATAAAAGATTTGCGGCTGGATCTCGAGCCGGTCGAGCGCATCCTTCAGGAACATCAGGTCCGTCGCATACCCGCGCCACTCAACCCCGCCCTTCGGATTGCAATAGATCTTGTCGGCGACATTCGCGACACCATAAGCCCGCTGGGAGATCTCATCCCCGTATGCATATACGAACTTGCCGGCTTTTTTAAAATCGGCCAGCGCCAGCCTGATCTCCTCATTGGTGGCAAACCCGTTTGGGTCACTGTTGCATTTGAGATAGATCCCCTTGATCGCCGAATCCCGTTTGGCGCGCCGGATGATCCGCACCAGGTCATAAACGCCCGGAACATTATATTCGTCGTCCGAACCCAGAGTGGCCAGCGGATTGTCCACCGCCTGCTCCTTGTACTCCTGACTGAGATCGACCACAAGCACAGCTTTTTCCCCGACACTCGGCCTGGAAGGAGACAGTATTGCACCAACGACAATCAGGAATACGATAAAGATAAAACCCACAAAAACGATCAGCGCCAGCAATGAGGCAAAGAACGATTTAAAAAAACCTGCCATTTACGTAAGAGTTATTTTGCCATGCCAAAAATAAAGATATTTGGGCCCCCGAAAGTAATGGAATCTATGAACATCTCCTATTTATTGATAGGTGGCAATCAAGGAGACCGGCGCGCCCGACTGGCTGAGGCAAGGAAGCTGATCACGGAAGCAGGTGGACAGATCCTGCTGGCTTCCCATCTCTATGAGACCGCCGCCTGGGGAAAGACCGACCAACCGGATTTCCTGAACCAGGCCCTCAAAGTCGCCACTTCCCGGGATGCCCCGGCATGGTTGTTGACCTTGCTGGACATTGAGGAACAGATGGGGCGGCGGCGGGAGGAGAAATACGGCCCCCGGATAATAGATATAGATATTCTTTTTTTTAATAATTCGATTGTCCGTGAACCCCGGCTGACCATCCCTCACCCGGAGATCAGGCATCGGCGTTTTGCCTTGACGCCACTCGAAGAGATCGCACCCTTTTTGATCCACCCCGTGTTCCAAAAGACAATACGGGAACTGCTGGCGGAATGTACCGATCCCCTGGCTGTAAAACAAGTTGTATGAACCATCACTTCATCGCTGTAGAAGGAAATATCGGCGCCGGCAAAACAACCCTGGCGCACATGCTCGCCCGCCATTTCAACGCCCGCCTCATCCTCGAACAGTTCGCCGACAACCCTTTCCTCCCCAAATTCTATGAGAACCCCGCTCAATACGCCTTTCCGCTGGAACTCTTCTTTATGGCCGAACGTTACAAGCAACTGAAAGAACTTGTCTATACCGCCGACCTCTTCGGATCCGTCACCATCGCCGACTATCTCTTCACCAAATGCCTGCTGTTCGCCAAAGTCAACCTCCCCGAACAGGAATTCCGGCTCTATCAGAAATTCTTCGAGATCCTCCAGTCCCAGGTGGTCCAGCCCGATATCCTCATCTACCTCCACGCACCGGTCAACAAGCTGCAATCCAATATCCGCAAACGGAACCGGCCATACGAACAAGGCATCCCGGATAATTACCTCTTTAGCATCCAGGAAGCTTATACCCATTATATCCGGCAACACAATGTCCGCACCCTCGTTGTTGACGTCAGCAACGCCGACTTCCTCGATAACCCCGCCCATCTGCAGGTTATCCTCGACGCACTCGAGCGCGATACCGGCGAAGGCCGACACTTTTTTTCTTTACCTTAGTAGCATGACCGAAGAACGAAGGCCTTCAGCGCTGGAATTATTGCATATTCACGAATACCGGAACTTTATTCTCGCCCGTTTTTTTTATGTCATGGCCCTCAGCCTCGTCACCACAGTCATCGGCTGGCGCATCTACGATATCACCCGCAATCCCTTCGCCATCGGCCTGATCGGTCTGTCTGAATTCATCCCCGCCTTCGGCCTGGCCTTATACGCCGGACACATCGTCGATAAAAGCGACAAACGCTCGCTGCTCCTGCGGACGACGGCCTGCTACCTGCTGTGCGTCATAGGACTGCTGGCGCTTGTCTTCGGCCCGGTCGTCCGGCTGCTCCATAACCACTGGATCCAATGGCTGACCTACGTGATCGTCTTCGGCACGGGCATCATCCGCGCCTTTGCCGGACCCTCCCTCAGCGCTATCATCGCCCAGATCGTACCGAAGGAAAAACTACCCGGCGCCGTTACCCTCAACAGCAGTACCTTCCTGCTTGCCTCCGTTACCGGCCACGCCACCGCCGGCTTCCTTATCGCACGCACCTCCTACCTGATCACCTTCAGCGTCGTCGGCGTCTACGTGATCATCGCCTGGCTTTGCCTTTATCGCCTCTCGCCCAAACAGATCATGGTCACCGGCGAAAAAAAGACCTGGGAAAGCATCAAGGAAGGGCTGCGCTTTGTCGTCCATACCAGGGAATTGCTGGGCGCCTCGGCCCTCGATCTTTTCGCCGTTCTCTTTGGCGGCGTCCGGGCGCTTATCCCTGTCTACGCCCGTGATATCCTTCATGTCGGGCCGATCGGCTACGCCTGGCTTAATGCTGCCGAAGACATCGGCTCCATGATCATGATCATTTCCCTTACCATGCGCCCGCTCAGGCACAACCAGGGAAAGACCCTCCTCTATGCCGTCCTGGGCTTCGGGACCTGTATCATTGTATTCGGCCTGTCGAAGCTCTACCTCCTATCCCTCCTTGCCCTCCTTTGCGATGGGATGCTCGACGGTATCAGCGTCGTAGTCCGCCAAACCATCGTGCAGATAAAAACCCCCGACCCGATGCGCGGCCGCGTCTCCGCCGTCAATTCGATGTTCATCAATTCCAGCAATGAGTTGGGAATGTTCGAAAGCGGTTTTATGGCCCGGCTCCTGCGGGTCGTCCCTTCCGTCGTCTTCGGCGGCTGCATGACCATCGGCGTCGTCATCACCACCTGGTTCAAAGCCCCGGCCCTCAGGGAGATGGAGTACTGAAACGGCCGGAGGCCGTTTCGCAAACCGAAGGTTTGCAGACATTAGCCCCGTCCAGGCTTTGCCTGCAAAGCCGCAGCGGAGCGGAGACCCCAGGTTGCCTACCGGGACATCAATCTCTCCAACACATAATAAACAATAGGACAAAAACTCGAATTTTTTTGCGTCAGCGCCGCCCGCCGCACGAACACATCCTCATCCGTATACGGGAACCGCTGACAATCCGACGGCCGCCCGGAATAGATACTACACCGGTTGTCGCCCCCCAGGAACGGACAAGGCGTCGATTTCACCACATAGTCCCCATCCTCATCCAAACGCAGGTACCGGTCGATGAATTCACTTTCCCGCATATTCAAATGACGCGAGATCCGCTTGATATCCGGCGTCTTGAAACGCGGAGAATAATTCTTGCAGCACCGGGCGCATTGCAGGCAATCGATCCGCCGGAATGCCTCCTCATGCAGCTCGGGCAGCTCGTCCAATACCTTATTCCGCAACGGCGCCTTCCCTGCCTTCTCCAGGAACCTCCGGTATTCCTTTTGCCGCCCGGCAGATTTTTTTTCCCAGTTATGCAATAAATCGTCCATAGCCTGAAACTGTAAAGTACGGAAAAATCGAGTATTTTTGAGCCGTGGAAAACCTCAAAGAACAAATCCTGCTGCTCGTCAGTACGCCGTTATATCTTGTCATCATCGGCCTGGAGATCCTGCTCAGCAATTACCGGCATCGTAAACTCTATTCTTTTCGGGATACCCTGAATAATATTTACCTCATGCTGCTCAACGGCGCCATCGACCTGCTGTTTCGCGGCGTCTACCTTTTCATCCTTCAGTTCTGCTACATCCACCACCATATATCGATCACCAATGTTTTCTCTTACTGGTTCCTGCTCCTGCTGGCCGAAGACTTCCTGTACTACTGGCTGCATCGCTGGGATCACGAGATCCGCCTGTTCTGGGCCGTCCATGTCACCCATCATTCTTCGGAAAAAATGAACTTTACGGTGGGCTTCCGCTCCTCCGTCTTCCAGCCCCTTTACCGGTTCGTATACTTTATCCCACTCGCCTTCCTCGGCTTCAGACCACTGGATATCGTATTCATGTATTCCGCCACCCAGATCTGGGGGATCTTCGTGCATACGGAACTGATCCACAAAATGGGCTGGCTCGAATACTTCCTCGTGACCCCTTCCCATCACCGCGTCCATCACGCCTCCAACCCCAAATACCTCGATAAGAACATGGGTATGTTCCTGATCATCTGGGACCAGCTCTTCGGCACTTTCCAGC
>DATJMG010000172.1:0-4465 GCA_035508835.1 Puia sp. | reverse complement strand
AGCCGCTGCGTCCCCCCAAAGCCACCGCGTCCCCCGCCATGCCGCCGCGCCCCCCAAAATCAGATATTCATCCGATTGACCCGCGTCAACTTTTATCGTCTATTTGCTCCATAACCCAACGGCACTCAACCCCACAAACCCAACGGCACTCAACCCGACACAGCCAAGGCCTCCGGCGCGGCCACCCGCCGCGACCGGTGCCAACGCTGGCCCCGGACAACCATATAAGCAGGCTGTTACAGACAGATCCGGCCCTATTTTTTTGTTATATTCGAGCCATGGCCGCATTCTTCCGCCTGTCAACCCGGCTGCTTCTGCTCATCTTGCCGACTGCCTTTCTCCACGGCCAGACCCTGCCGGCGTCACCCACTTCCCCACACCTCGTCCGCAACAACGGCGCCACCGAATTATCCGTCGACGGCCACCCCTTCCTCATCCGCGGCGGCGAACTGGGCAACTCCAGCGCATCCAGCATGGCCTATATGAAACCCATCTGGCCCCGGCTGGTCAGCATGCACCTCAACACCGTCATCGCGCCCGTCTACTGGGAACTGCTGGAACCAACAGAAGGCGCTTTCGACTATACCCTGCTCGATGCGCTCATCGCCGGCGCCCGCCAATATCACCTCAAACTCGTCCTCCTCTGGTTCGGCACCTGGAAGAACAGCATGAGCTGCTATGTCCCCGCCTGGATGAAGACCGACGAACAACGTTTCCCCCGCGCCACCAACAGCGCCGGCCGGCCCGAAGAGATCATTACCCCCTTTTCAACACAGGCACTGGCCGCAGACAAGAAAGCCTTCTCTGCGCTGCTGAGACACGTCAAAGCCATCGACGCGCAACAGCATACCGTGCTGATGATCCAGGTGGAGAATGAGATTGGAATGCTCCCCGAAGCCCGTGATCACTCCCCGCTGGCAAACGAAGCATTCAAGGATCCCGTTCCGAAGGAACTCATCGATTACCTCAACAGCCATCGCGACAGCCTCGAGCCGGAACTCAAACAACGTTGGGACAGCATGGGTAATCCGACATCCGGCACCTGGGTGGACGTATTCGGAAAAAGTCTCGCGACCGATGAGCTCTTCATGGCCTGGTACTTCGGCAGCTATGTAGAAACGATCGCGAGAGCCGGCAAGTCCATCTATGACCTCCCGCTCTATGTCAACGCCGCCCTCAACGCTCCCGGTAAAAAACCCGGTGAATATCCCAGCGCCGGTCCTCTCCCCCATGTCCTGGATGTTTGGAAAGCCGCGGCGCCTGATATCGACTTTCTTGCGCCGGATTTTTACAACCCCGACTTCCGCTATTGGGCCGATCGCTATAGCCGAAAAGACAATGTATTGTTTGTCCCCGAACATCGTTTTGAGCCCGGGGTCGACGCAAAAGCCCTCTACGCCTACGGCCACTACCAGGCGATCGGCTTTTCCCCGTTTTCGATCGAATCGACCCCGCGGCCCGAAAACGAACCCATCGGAAAATGTTATGACATCATCAGCCAGCTCGCCGCTCAGATCAGCGCCGCCAAACAACGCCGCTCGATCGACGCCGTCCTCCTCAGCAAAGACGCGGACACCACCCGTCTCGAAATGGGTGACTACAAGCTAACGGCCATCCATGAACTAAGATTAGGCTGGTCACCAGGCTCCAAAAATACCCGGTGGCCCTTGTCCGGTGCGATCATCATCGGACTGGCGCCGGATGAGTTCTACATCGCGGGTACTGGCGTGGTCGTTACTTTTGAGCCGAAGACCGAAGGCGGCCGCGCCGGGATCCTCTTCGCTGAAGAAGGCCGGTTCGTCGATGGAAAATGGCAACCGGGGCGAAGGATGAACGGCGACCAGGACCACCAGGGCCGGCATATCCGGATACCCGAAGGCGAATACAGCATCCAGCGGGTCAAACTGTACACGTACCATTGACCACGCCTGCCGCCCCGTCAAACTCCCGCCCCGTCAAACTCCCACCCCGTCAAACTCCCACCCCTCAGACTTTTTTCGAATAATCCCTCAACGTCTGCTTCTCCTTCCGGCTAAGGCTCCCCATCCCTGACCGGCTGATCTTGTCCAGGATGCGATCGACTTCCTGCTGCTGGTCAGCCCGGCGGACATTCCATTCGTGGTCGATGCTATAGAAGTCCTTTTGGGTCTTATAGAAAAGATTGTCCACGAACAACAACTCCGGCCGGGTTATAATGATATACACGAAGACGACCGACGGCACGAGGATCAACAGGATCGTCCCGTAGTTTTCCGCAAGGGCCGCCGGATTCAGGATCAGCGCCAGAACCATCCCTACAAGCGCGCCGCCCAGATGCGCGTCATGCCCGATATTGTCTTTTTGAGACCGGATGCCGTAAATGCTGAACCCCACGAAGATCAGCGCATATATCCAGCTCGGGATGGAGAACGGCAACGGGAACAGTCCGATCCGCATTTCCGGGAACAACGCCACCGACGCAAACATCACCCCGCAGACCGCACCCGATGCACCCACGGAACTATAGTTGCCATGACGCCGGTGAATGAGGAGGGAGAGCAACCCTCCGCCGGTCAGGCTCGCAAAATAGATCAGTAAGAAATTGAAACTGCCCAACCCCGCTTCCACCACCCCGCTGAAGATATACAGACTGAACAGATTGAACCCCAGATGCAGCCAGCCGGTATGCAGGACCCCACTCGTTATCAGCCGGTAGTATTGCCGGTCTTTGAGGATCCGGTCCACCTCGAACTCATAATCTTCAAGGAACCGGTTGTTCGTGAACCCCTTGTAGGATACTATCGTGGTCACGATGATAATGATCAGTACAAAGATTCCCGCACCCATGAGGCCTGTTTAAAGTACCCTCGAAATTAGGGTATAATTTATTACCTGCTAAACCCCCATCCGCAATCATCCTGCCATGGCCTGCCTCGTCCGCCTATCGGTGAACAATGATTTTTAACCGGTGAACCTTTATATTATCCCCAATGGATGTCCGATTATCCCCCGGATTGCTCTTTGCATTTACTTTTTTTCCTTATCTTGCCGCCACAAGCCCCATCCTAACCACACAACCATCCTGACCACGATTGCCGCGACTTCGCTTCCCTCCTGCTCCGCAAGGCGTCTCGACCCTTTATAACTTTTTCGCTGTTTACTTCCGGATCACTAAAATTTGTTCTCCTAACATAGACCAATCAATCCATTATGAGCCAGTTCTGCCGGTTCGGGACAGCCATGTTATTCCTGCTGTTCCAAACCTTCCTCTATCAAGCCTCAGGCCAGGTCATGACGGCCCGCTACACGTCCATCACTCCCAACACCAACGCTTATTACGAGTACCTTCCCCAGGGATACAACTCAACGGACACGACCCGCTATCCACTGATGGTCTATATCCACGGTGCCGGTGACCTTGGCGTCGGAAATTCTTCCACGATCACCCTCATGCTCCGAAGCGGCCCTCCTGAAGAGATCGCCGATGACAGCTTCCCCGCTCAGGTTACCGTCAACGGAAAAAAGTTCGGGTTCATCATGATCGGACCCCAATGGATGGTGCAACCTTCCGTCACCGACGTCAACAGCACTATCAATTACGCCATCGCTCACTATCACGTCGATACTACCCGCATCTACCTCACCGGCCTTAGCATGGGCGGCGGCGTGACATGGCAATACTCCGGCTATCAACCTTCCTATGCCAACCGCCTGGCAGCCATCGTTCCCGTCTGCGGCGACATTACCCCCGACCTCGGCCGGGCCCGCATCATCGCGGCCGCCAATCTACCGGTATGGGCTACCCACAACAATGAAGACCCCGAAGTTCCGGTCGCCTATACCGAGCAGGAAATCGCTTATATCAATGAACCGCCCGCACCTGTTCCGCCGGCCATGGAGACCATTTTCAACAACGATGTCCACGATGCCTGGACGGCCACCTACTCGCCGTCCCTCAATGTGAACAACATGAACATCTATGAATGGATGTTGCAGTATACCCGTCTCTCGCCCACCGGCAATAACCCGCCCGTAGTGACCGTCGGCGCCCCGCAGTCGATCACTAACCCCACTTCCACCGCCACACTCACAGGATCGGCCACCGACAGCCTCGGCACGATCACCTCACACGTCTGGACTTTCGTCAGCGGCCCCAATACACCCACGATAGATTCCCCGACGAGCTACACGACAGGAGTTGCCGGTCTCACCGTCGCAGGTACCTATATCTTCAGCCTTTCAGTTACAGATAACCGTAATTTGACTGTGGCCACCAATGCCCAGATCACCGTATTCCCGCCGCCCACCGGTCCGAACCAGCTCATCAACGTCCAACTTTACAGCTTCAGCAACCCCTATGTCAACAGCGCCTGGAACAACTGGAATATGGGCGGCAGCAGCCTCACTTCGTCCAAATTCAATTACACGAACGGCAGCCCCTCCAACATCTCAGCGACCTTGTCCGCACAGACCGCCGTGGCGGACA
>DATJMG010000171.1:0-14563 GCA_035508835.1 Puia sp. | reverse complement strand
TGTTGGGCGTCTGCTGCGTCATGACCAGACAAACCAGCCTGGCCTTGGGATCCGCCCAATACGTCGTCCCGAAAAATCCACCCCACGAGAACGTCCCCTCATTCCTCACCCCCCGCGCCGCAGATAAAGCGCTCGTGATGTCGAACCCGAGGCCAAAATTATCAACCCCGTTGAAAAGGAACGGCAACTGCCCGCTCGTCATCAGCTGCACCGTTCGCGGCGCCAGGACCTGGACGCCGTTATACCGCCCGCCGTTCAACATCATCTGCAGAAAGATCGCATAATCCCATGCCGTCGACGTCAACCCCGCACCGCCCGAGAAATAACGCTTATGCACCAGCGGATAATTCGGGTCGATCGTCGTCCTCTCCTTCGTCCAGCGCACCACATGCTGAAGCGAGTCCTCCGTATAGACAGTCGTCAACCGCCCCGCCCGGTCCGCCGGGACATTGAAATACGTATCCTTCATCCCCAGCGGACGAAAGATCGTCGTGTGTAAATAATCCTCCAGGTTCATCCCGGTCATTACTTCGATCAAACAGCCGATCAGGTCCACGCTTAACCCATATGTCCACTTCTCCCCCGGTTGATGAACCAATGGCAGCTTCGCCAGCGCCTCCATTCGCTCCCGCAGACTGTAATCGAATACCCCGAGCCCGGAGGGGATGCCGGCCTTGGCATAGATAGCCTTCATCGACGGCGTTCCGATCCCCGGATAGTCGAGACCGGAGGTATGCGTCAACAGATCCCGGAAGGTGATCTCCCGCTTTGCCGGAACCGTCGTATAGCTGCTGTCCGCTTCATTGAACTTGTCGAGTACCACCATATGCCGGAACGCCGGCAGGATGTCCGCGATGGGCTCATCGAGATAGAACTTCCCCTGCTCCCACAGCCGCATCAGCCCGACACTCACAACCGCCTTGGTCTGACTCGCGATCCGGAAAAGATCATCCGGCCGCATCGGTTTTCCCGCCTCCTTGTCCGCATATCCATACCCTTTATACTGGACCACATGCCCGTCATGGATCACCAGCGTCACCACCCCATTGACCCAACCCTTATCAATATATCCCCTGACCACCGTGTCGATCCATGCCAGCCTCGCCTGATCCACCGAAGCATCCGGAATATTTCGTTGAATTACCTGCGCCGATGCCCCGATAGAAACGATCATCCACCACATCGTCCAGTACACCCCTCTCGATAACAACCGATAACTTTTCATAAGTGAATTTCGCAGAAAGATAATTTTTTTTCTCTGAACCCGGAATTACCTTTACCGGTATGAAGCGCCCCCCGATCGTTCACCATGTCTTCTTTTGGCTGAAGAACCCCGCCTCCGCCGGGGACCGCGACCAACTCATAACCGGGCTCAAGACACTCGCCGGCATCCCCCTCATAAAAGAGCTCTACGTCGGCATCCCCGCGAACACCACGAAAAGAGACGTCGTCGACGCCTCCTGGCAAGTCTCGGAATTGATGTTCTTTAGCGACCTCGACGCACAAGCCTCCTACCAGCAACACCCCCTCCATCTCGAATTCGTTAAAAATTGCAGCCATCTTTGGGAAAAAGTCGTCGTATACGATGCCATGGATCTCTTCAGCCGGATCAGTTGAGCGCCGCAACAGTATCCCCAGGCTTTTTTCGATAAACCTCATAGTTTTCAACAGGTTATTATTATTTTTTTTTGTTAAAAGATTTAACAGTAATTTAGATTCGTACTAAAACTACTACACATGAGAAGACTTCTGGCACTGCTCGCAGTGTTTATTTGGCTTTCACTGCCATCCAATGCTCAAACAAAAACAAGAACTGTCATCGGAAGGGTCCTCGACCAACAAAATCAACCGGTCCCCTTCGCCACGATCAAGGTTAAGTCATCCAAGGCCGGCACAGCGGCAGACGCTGACGGCTATTTCCAGATCAAAGCTCCGCAATCAGCGGTTTTAGTCATCACGGGTGCGGGAATAACCCCGAAAGAAGTCCAGGTTACCGCCCAGGGTCTTTTGAACATTCAGGTTACCAGGACACAGACGGAACTATCCACCGTCGTGGTAACCACGGCCGCAGGGACAAAAGTTAACAAGGTCCAGCAGGGTTTCAATTCGACCACCATCTCCGCTGCATCCATCACGGAGGCCAAACCTACCGTACTGGCAAGCGCGTTGGCCGGAAAAGCACCGGGCCTCCAGGTCATGGCCACCGGCGGCGGCGTGAATCCGACATTCAGAATAATGATCCGCGGCCAGCGGTCGCTGACCGGAAACAATCAGCCCTTGCTGATCCTGGATGGAAATATCGTCACCTACGACATGTTGACCAATATCGATCCGGAAGATGTTGACAATGTCAATATCCTGAATGGACCGGCAGCGGTAGCCCTTTATGGGTCACAGGCCTCCAACGGAGCATTGGTCATTACCACCAAACGCGCCACGCCGGGCACGCAGACCATCCACGTCGCCCAGACGATCACCGCCGAAACCGTCGGTTTTGAACCGAAGATCCAGAAAGACTACGGGTCCGGCGGCAGCGGCTATGGCACGGATACGCTCGGCAGACCTTTATACTCGCCGCTGGAGAACGAATCCTTCGGCCCGCATTTCGATGGCTCGAAGCGCCCGTTGGGAGAACCGTTAGAAAACGGCGACCAGCTATATGCGACCTACTCGTATTTTAAGGACAGGAATAAGTTCTGGCAAACAGGGATGACCAACCAGACGGATTTGTCCTTTGCCGGCGGCGACGAAAGATCGAACATTTATTTATCCGGCCAGTACCTGACGACCACCGGCACCTTGCTGGGAGATAAATTCAACCGGGCCTCTTTCCGGCTGAACGGTACGAGAAGGATCGGCAACAAAGTTCGCGTAAATTACGGCATGTCTTATTTGCAGAACAGGTATAACGTTGCCTACGACGAATCAAACGTATACAACAATTTCCTGAATATGCCGGGGGAGGTTCCTATTACTCTTCTCAAGAACTGGGCGACCAACGAATACGCCAATCCGAATGGCTACTATAACCCCTGGTATCTAAATCCCTGGTGGTACGCAGCCAACTATCGCGCCCTGACCAATAACGACTACATCACCGGTAACCTCGACGCGCATTTCTCCCCGATTTCAGGGTTGGACCTCGTGTCCACGACCGGTATAACCATGCGGACACAAACCTATCAGCAGTACGAAAATTCCTTTACGTACACCCCCTATGCGATCGCTGCAAGCAGCGGTTCCAAGACCAACATCGCGGGTAGCGACCTCCAACAGACCCAATACTATAACGAAGTTGTTCAAAACTTGAAAGCGATCTACAACCGGAAATTCGGGGATTTTTCCTTGAACGCCTTAGGCGGGATGGCCTTACAGCAGGACTTTCAGAACAACCTGAGCGGTGGGATCGCCGGCCTGGTGCAAAGCGGTATCTACAACCTGGCAAATACACCCGGATTGGTCGCTGCCTCCAACAGCACCTATGAAGCAAGACAGGTCGGATTCTACTACGATGTCCAACTGGGCTGGAATGACTTTTTATTCCTGCATACAACAGGACGCGAGGATGAAGTTTCCGTGCTGGCTACCAACAACAATAAATTCTTTTATCCGTCGGTAGACGCTTCGCTGGTACTTACAAAAGCGATCGCCTCTCTGGATAATTCCAAATGGCTCGATATGTGGAAGCTCAGGGGAAGCGTTTCAAAGGTCGGCCAGGTTAACCTGGGACCGGGCGCGAACGCCTATGGTGCCTACTCGCTGATACCGAGTATCAACCAGGCAAATGGTTTCCCGTACAGCGGCCAGGCCGGCTACCAACTGAACCCCCAATTTATCTCCCCGGACCTGAAGCCGGAGATCACGAAGAGCTGGGAAGTGGGAACCGACGTCAAAATGTTTGACGGCAGGGTCGATGGATCGCTGACCTATTACGCTGAGCACACCAACAATCAAACCCTGACCACCAGTATAGCGTGGTCTACCGGTTTTAGCAATCTGCTTGCGAACGCCGGTGAAACGGAATCCAAAGGTATCGAGGCCGCATTAAGGTTGACCTTATTGCGCAACAGGAGCTGGAACGTTGATCTCGCATCCACCTACACCTATAGCGACAACAGAGTATTGTCGATCTTCCCGGGTTTGAATAACCTTTCGATCTCTCAATACGGCGACGGGACAGGAGCCTACGCAGTACCGGGTTATCAGTTTCCCGAGATCATGGGATATGATTATATGCGCTACAATGGCAAGGTCGAGGTCAATGCCGTTACAGGCATGCCGATCGTAAACCCTCAACTGGTTTACCTGGGTAATGCAAATGCAAGAGATATCCTGTCGTTTACGCCCACAGTTACCTTTAAATCATTCTCGCTGGCGGCAGTAATGGAGTACCGCGGCGGTTACAAGCGGTATAACAATATCGGTTTCAACATGGACTGGTCCGGTATGGGTATCCGAACGGCTGAGTACAACCGTCAACGGTTTGTATTCCCGAATTCTGTTTATCAGGACGGAACCGGCAAATGGGTGAACAATACCTCTATTTTGATCAGCGAAAATGGCAACGGGAACGGCGGGTTCTGGACGGATGTCACCGAAAACGAAGCTGTAACATCCAACTATATTTCCAATGGAGCTTTCTGGAAGTTGCGGGAATTATCACTGACCTATAGTCTTTCGCCGAAGATCGCTAAGGCAACAAAGGTCATCAAGTCCGCTTCCATCAGCGCCGTCGGTCGTAACTTGCTGATCTGGGTACCGAAGACGAACCTCTATACAGATCCGGATTACAGCGATGCAGGGAGCACTTCGAATGGCATTGGACTTACCGGTTATCAACCGCCTCCTTCTCGTTACTTCGGCGGCAACATCTCTATTAACTTTTAATCGGATTGAAAATGAGAAAAATATCACTAATTATAATTACAATAGCGTGCTTGTGCGGTGCCTCGTGCAAGAAGTACCTGAATATCAATCAGAATCCAAATGCGCCCACCGAGACCAACCCCCAACTTGAGTTGCCCCTGGCGATCGTGAATACAGCCAGCCTGACCTCGAATATGAACGACTATGGCGGTCAAACTTGCGGTTACTCGGCCAACGCCGGCGGTTATGGCGGCTTCGGCGCTTCCTGGACGTATGATTACACGGCATCGCAAGGGGAAGGCTATTGGGATTTAGGGTATCAAACGCTCGAGAACTTCCAGTACATCATCAACCAAACGGCTACCGATCCCTCAAACGCCAATTACGATGCCGTCGCCAAGATCATGAAGGCCTATATATTCCAGGCGCTTGTGGATGAATTTGGTGACATCCCCTACAGCCAGGCCCTCCTCGGAGGCAACGACTTCAGGCCGACATACGATTCGGCTGCAACGATCTATCCGAAACTGGCTTCGTTAATTGATTCCGCCATCGCAGAGATGAGCCCATCGGCCACGGCGATCCCCTCCGGCTCCGATCCTTTGTTCGGCGGCAGTATGACGCAGTGGGCACAATTCGGTAATTCGCTGAAATTGCGCCTGATCATCCGCGCTTCCTCCGCCGTTACTTTCCCGAATATGACGTTCAGTTCCGATGGATTCCTGACCGGCGATGCGATTGTACAGCCGGGATACGCGTTAGCCCAATCCGGATCGGGCAGCCAGGTCAGCCCCTCCTGGAGTGCATGGGTCGGCAATTATGCCGGCTCCAGGGCCGGGCAGGCATGGGTTCCGGCCTATTTCGTCTATGGCTACTACGATGGCACGAAATTGACCGATAATGTCAGAGGCAGCAACATCTATTTTGGCTGGCCCCTGGACTCCGTCAATCAATTGGGCGTTAGTCCTCCCAATAACACAAAGACTTCGCCCTTTAACGCCGGCGCATGGTATTCCGGCGGCGGCTCGGGCACTAGCCTGGGCAACGCCACCGGCGTGATGAAAGGCCCCAATATGGGCGAACCGTTGATGTTGTTGGCAGAAAGCGACTTTCTGCAGGCCGAAGCCGATTTGAGAGGGATTTTAACCGGAACTGCGCAGACAGACTTCAACAACGGGATTGCTGCATCTTTCTCCTATTTGGAAGCAGGGCCTTCCCTTGTTAGCGGTACTCCTGTAACCTCCCAGGCTATCTCGGACGCAGCGGCCTATCAAGCCGCCAACTCCACCAGTTATCTGGCGAATTATAGCCTGGCGGCAACACCCGCCCAGCAATTGGAAGCCATCATCACACAGAAATACATCGCTTTGAACTTCATCAACGGTGAAGAGGCCTGGAGCGAATACCGCAGGACCGGCTACCCGGTTTCTTCTTCCTTGACTATCAATAATCCCTATGGCTCCATGGCGTCAACGCAGTCTCAGGCAACCAGACCGGATCACCTTCCGACAAGACTGCCTTATCCCGCCAGCGAATCGGCCACCAATGCTTCGAACGTTCCCCAGGGCATCAGCGTCTATACGACGACCATTTTCTGGGCTAAATAAATGTAAAGAACAAAAAACTAAATGAAAATGAGACTGTTCAAAATAATAAAAACCACCAGGATCTGCATCGTTGCATTGGCGATATGCCTGACCTTGAATTCCTGCTTAAAAGATAACACCCCCCCGCCACTATACTCCTGGAGCGTTCCGAACCTGGTTTCTTTCCAGGATAATGGCGGCGCGAGCGGCGGCGGTGCGGGATATGGATCAACCACTAACCCGTATCCGCTTTACCAGTTTCCGCTGACGGCGACCGGAGACACCGCGGGTTTCGCTGCCATCGTTGTCTATGGACCCAACGGAACCGCTCCGGAGGACATCACGGTGAATCTGGCCGTCGATACGGCCGGGTTGAATTACTTTAACGCATACAATTCAACACCCTTTATCGCCCCGGATCCTTCGACATACACGTTTCCGGCATCCATTACCATACCGAAAGGCCAGACACAGGGCTATGCACGGGTTACGGTAAATACCAGCGCGATTGCGAATCCGAACGCATACTATGCCATCCCGTTGATGATTACATCCGTTTCTTACGGTACAGTGAGTCAAAATTTCGGAGTCGAGATCAATTATTTTGCGTTTCAATAGCCGATCGCTTAATCATGCTCAAAGGCCGTCCCGTAAATCCGGGGCGGCTTTTTTTTCCGGCAACGCCATATCTATTCAACACCCGGCAACACCGCAGCCGCCTCCGCCGCCCCAAGCAAAAGGAATTTCAGATCATCCACCACCGGCAAAAACCGTCCTCGTCCCCGACTGGAAATGGAAGCTGATCTATCGCGTACTCAAGTCCTTGCCCGAAAGCCTGGTTGCCAGGCTGCCCTGACCCGCCACCAGCACGATCATTCCCAATACCGACGTCACCGCGATCACCACCACCATCGGCGTCGCCGTCCCGTTACTGAATACGCTCACCGCGACCGACGCGAGCGCCCCGACACCCAGTTGAAAGAACCCCAGCAGCGCAGACGCAGTACCCGCCTTCCTGCTGAAAGGCGCCAGCGCCAACGCCGCCGCATTGGGATAGGTAAACCCGAGACAAAACAAAAAGACGAACAGGAACCCGATCGTATACCCGAGCCCATACCAGCCCGCCACATTCCCGATCAGGAATAGCACCCCCACCACCACCTGACCCGCCAACGCCACCCGGACGATCTGCTCGCTTTTATACCGCCGCAGCAAGAGCGTATTCAATTGACTCAACACGATAAAAGCCACAGACAGGAACGCAAATACCCACCCATAAGTCCGCTTATCCAAATGAAAATATCCCATGAAGACCAGCGGCGATCCCGACACATACGCAAACAGCCCCGCAAACGCAAACGCCTCCACAAACACGAAGACGACGAACTGCCGGACCCGCATCACCGCTAAAAAGTTCCTCAAAATGGGCAGCGGCCGCAATGAGAACTGCTTATCCGGCGGATAACTTTCCGGCAACAGAAAAATCGTGAGCACCGTGATCAACACCCCCAATATCAACAGCACCAGGAAGACGATCCGCCAGCCCCAGAGCGCAACAATATACCCCCCGGCCGTAGGCGCGATCATCGGTGACGCGCCAATCACGAGCAATATCAGCGAAAACACCTTCGCACTGTCCTCGGGCCCAAAAAGATCCCTCACCATCGCCATCGCCGCCACCTGCGCCGCACAACTCCCCAACGCCTGGATGAAACGCAGCAAGATCAACGTATGGATATCCCTGGCCTGCATGCAAACGAACGTCGCGACGATATACAGGACCAGCCCCGCATACAACGGCTTCTTGCGGCCATGCCGGTCCAGCAGCGGCCCGTACAACAGCTGCCCGGCCGAGATCCCGACAAAATAACTGGATAAAGACAGCGTCACCACCGCCGCCGTCGTGTGCAGACTTGCAGCAATATCCTCAAACCCCGGCAGGTACATGTCGATGGAAAAAGGGCCGATCGCACTCAGCAGGCCCAATACGATTACATAACTAATATATTTCCCTTTAGTCATATCTCTCCGCTCCTCGAATATTGTTTGATCCCTTCAGGTCCCGCCACGATCGCCCGTTGCGCGAGATTATAGAATAAGGAATGCTCCAGTATCCCCGGGATGCCGGGCAACCGGTCGTTGATCACCGCCGGCTCAGGGAACGGATCGAACCAACAGTCGACCAGGAAATTCCCACGCTCCGTGATCACGGCCCCGTCTTTCTTATCGCTGCGCCGCACGACCGATCGGACCGGTTGAAAGTACCGCTGCACCCGATCACTTACAAACGACAGCGCCTCGGGGATCACCTCCAGCACCAACGGATAGCGCCCATCCAACCGCTTCACCCGCTTGACCGCATCACCCACCAGAACGAACTCATCCGCCATCGCAGCCAGCACCTTTTCCGAAGTATGTACGCCGCCGCCGCTTTTCAAAGCGCTGAGCCGGTGATCGAACTGGTCGCATCCGTCAAAATACAGGTCCACATGGGCCGTCCAACCGGCCTCCTGAACGACAAAGCCTTTTTGCCGCAACAATTCCCTCGTCGAAAATGAAGACGATAACACCCGCAACGATGCCATCAACTCCGGATCCCCGCTGACCAGGTTGATCAAATGTACCATCGTCGATCCCGCGCCGAATCCGACGGTACTGCCCGGCCGGATCAACGTCGACGCCGACGCAGCCGCTTCCATTTTATAATCCATAGGAACGCTTCATGTTAGTGACCGTTTGAAGTAAGAATATCCGGCGGGATCCGCGAGATGGACCGGATCCTGATCTGTTTGTAGAATACTTCCGCCCCCTCGGACTGCAATTGTATCCGGCCACTGGCAAGGGGCGATACCTTTCCGTGATCCGATTGGGCGAGATGATACAGGACCATCATCACCCGGCCGTTGACGACGTGCACACTGGTGTCGCCATGGCAATACAGGTCCAGCGTATTCCATTCCCCCGCAGGATGCTCTGCATCGCCGCGCTTGTAACAGTGCCTTCCGATTGCATTGTAGACGGAGAAGGTGTACAATTGCCCGCTCGGATCATACTCATATCCGCTGTCAACTCTCTTGACGGCGGGAATGTCCGCCATCGCGCCGGCACAACCCCAGTATTCGCCGACATCCCCCTCCTCGACCTGGAACTCATGCGACCGCATCCATGCGCCCCCATCGGCGCCGTAAGGGCCGACGGAATGATAGAGCACGCCGCTGTCCTTTTTCTTGTGCTTTTTGGCGCCCCACTGCAGGACCCCCCACCGAAACATCAGCTGCAGGTGATAGTCGGAATAACTTTTTTGCGTAATGACCGCCCCCGTCCCCTCACCGGAGATCCGGATGACCTTTTGCCCGTTATCCGTAACAACCGTGAAGACATGCCGGGGATCGTTGTTCAATCCGACCGGCTGGTCGCTGATCCTCTTCCCATTGCTGTCGGTCGGCGGCGCCAGATAAGTGTCCCAGCCGGAAAGGTCTTTGCCGTTGAAGAGAGACACCCACCGTCCGTCGGATCGCCGGTCCTTGCCCGCAAAAGCAAGGAGCGCCAGGCAGGAAGCGAAGACAAATTTAAACTTCATAGCCAGATGTATTGATAAACGCGCACCGCGCCTATTCTATACTTGCCATATTCTGCTGTACCGTCGGATGCTTTTCCAGCTTATACCACTCCTTCGCATACGGCTTGAGCAGCTTGTCGGCCGCCGCCGGCCCCCAACTCCCCGAAGGATAAAACTGCAATTGCTTTCCCGGGGATCTCTTCCAGGCATTCAGGATCGGCATCATGATCTTCCACGCAGCCTCTATCTGATCCGTACGCATGAACGACGTCGCATCCCCCTCCAGCACATCCAGCAACAACGTCTCATACGCTTCCGGCAAAGACTGCGAATAATTGTCGATATACATGAAGTCCATCTCCACCGGCACGAGCTTCATATGCAGCCCCGGCACCTTGCTTTCGAAGACCAACCCGATCTCCAGTTCCGGCTGAATGCTGAACACCAGCCGGTTCGGAACACTGTCATCCTTGAAGATCTTATGCGGGCTTTCCTTGAACTGTACCATGATCACCGATGACTGGCGCGGCATCGACTTCCCCGTGCGCAGGAAGAACGGCACGCCCTTCCACCGCTCGCTGTCAATAAAGAACCGCGCGGCCACAAATGTCTCGGTCTTCGAATCCGGAGCTACCTGCGCCTCCTGCCGGTAACCGACCCGGTCCTGCCCCTGCACCTTCCCTGCCGTATACTGGGCCCGCACGACATTCTTGAACACCTGCTCCTTCGTCATGGGCCGGATCTGCCTGAGCACCTTGACCTTGCTGTCCCGGATCGCCTCGGCCTCGTACGCCTTCGGACAGTCCATCGCAATAATACACAACAGCTGCAGCAGGTGATTCTGGACCATATCCCGCAGCGCCCCGCTGGTATCATAATATCCCCCGCGCTTACCCACGCTGACCTCCTCGGCCACGCTGATCTCGATATGATCGACGAACTCCCGGTTCCACAACGGCTCGAAAACATGGTTCGCAAACCGGAAGGCCGCCATATTCTGCACCATCTCCTTGCCGAGATAATGGTCGATATGATAGATCTGCTTTTCCGTAAACCGCTTGCCAAGATACCGGTTGAGCTGTTTGGCAGATTCGAGATCGGTGCCGAACGGTTTTTCCACGACGATCCGGTGATGCGTATCGAGCGTGCAAAGCTTCGCCTTGCACAACGAATCGGCGATCAGTTCGATAAACCGCGGCGCGACCGCAAAATAGAACATCCTGACCCCCCGCTGCCGGTACTGCTGCTCAAACTCCCTGACCTTTCCCCGCAGCGTGGAATAGGTGACGTCCTGCTGAAAATCCCCCTGGATATACGCGATCCGCTGGCTAAACTCTCCCCACCTCGCAGGATCGGCCTTGCCGCTCCGGCTGAATTCATTGACCCCCTCGAGCAGCTGATCCCGGTAGGCCTGCTGATCGATCTGGACAAAATCGACACACAGGATAGAGAAATGCCCAGGCAAATGCCCGTCCAGATACAGATTATACAGCGCCGGTATCAGCTTGCGGATCGTCAGATCCCCCCGCGCGCCAAAGATGGTGATCACCGCCGACTCCGGTCGTTTACTCTTGCTCATATGGTTGCCGATTTATTGCGCCTTCCAAACATTATTAGACCGGTCGACATCCGGATAACGGCTCTCGGGATCCACCGCGACCTGCGTGACCTTATCCGTCGATGCATAATGGAATTTCCAGACCGGCCCGTGCATCCAGACCTCGACCGGTAACTTGACCCACCCCGTCTTTCCATTGGCTTCCGTTACCTCGACCGTGACCGGCATAGGCAGCTTCTGAAGATTCTCGAGCGTAATGATCACCCCCTTCGAAGGATCATCGGCACTCACCGGCGTCACCCCCGTAACCGCCTGGTCGATCTTCCAGTCCTCGAGGAACCAGCCGCGCCAGAACCAATCCAGCGTCTCGCCGGACCCATTCTCGATCGCATGGAAGAAATCGAAAGGCGTCGGATGCTTGAACGCCCACTGATGAACATAATAACGCCACGCATAATCGAACCGCGACTTGCCCAGGATCTCCTCGCGCAGCAGCGTCAGCCCGCGGCTTGGCTTGGCATACGCCGTAAGTCCCAGGTTGCGCCCCTGGACGACATCCGGGATCGTCATGATCGGATCATCCCCCTCGCGCCAATAATACGTCTCCCTCCCGGGATTGACCTTCCTCAGATATTCCCCGTTGTTAAAGGCCGAATCCACAACCGTATTGATAAAGGTATTGAACCCTTCATCCATCCACGGATACTTGCGCTCATTGCTGCCAACGATCATCGGGAACCAGTTGTGCCCGAACTCATGCCTCGTGACGCCCCATAGACCCCCCATCCTCGCCCGCCAGCCGCAGAAAACGATCCCCGGATATTCCATTCCATTCACATTCCCCGCAATATTGGTCGCGGAAGGATACGTGAACACATACATATACTTGGAGTAAAATTCGATACAGCCTTTTACATACTCGGTGGAACGCCCCCAGGCAGAATCGCTCGCTACTTCCACCGGATACATGGACTCCGCCAGCGCCTTCTTCCCGCCGGGCAAATTCATCCGCGCCGCATCCCACACAAAACCGGCCGAAGCCCCCCAGGCTACATCCCGCGTATTCGTGCAATGGAAATGCCACGTGAGCCTGCTCTGCGCCGGCCGGGAGGACGCTTCACCTACCTCATCCTTGCCGCGGATCGCCACCGTCTTGTCACTGGCCCGGGCCGCCGCGAGCTGCCGCTGCTCCTTTGCCGTCAATACTTCTGCCGGATTCATGAGCTCGCCCGAACCCCCGACGATCATATTGCCCGGAACATTTACCTTGTAATCGATATCCCCATATTCGAGGTAGAACTCTCCCTGCCCGAGGTAGGGAAGCGTATTCCACCCATATACATTGTCGAACACACACATCCGCGGATACCACTGCGCGATCTCATAGATCCATGCACTGTTCCCGGGGCTGGTCTGCATCCTTCCCATTCTGTCCGTACCATATTCCGGGATCTTGAAGCTGTACGCGATCCGGATCTTCAGGACGCCGCCATCCGCCTTGAGGTCGGCCGGGAGCCTGATTTGCATCCGCGTGTCCGACACCAGGTAGTCCGCAGCCGTAACCTTCCCCGTTGCGGGATCGATCAGTTCGACGGATTTGAGCTCATCCCCGCCGCTGAACGCATTGCGGTTCGCCCAGCGGCCACCGGAAATCTCGGTAACCGCCTCGCCCCGCGAACTGTCCCGGTAAATATTTTGATCCAGCTGTAACCAGACAAAAGGAAGGTTCTGCGGCGAATTATTTTTATACGTGATCAGCACCGTACCGGAAATCGACTGCTCTACCGTATCCAGCCGGGCCTCGATCTTGTAGTCCGCCCGGTTCTGCCAGTAACGGGGACCGGGTCCGCCCGCCGCCGACCGGAATTCGTCGCCGTATGCGGAATAAAATAACGGCGCAAACGCCTCATGCTGATCATATACACTCCCCGGTGTGGAGGACTGGGCCCGGGTAACAAAGGGCATAGCAGCCAGCACCGCCGCGATCAAACCAAAAGTTTTTCTCATATGAAAACGATGTATTTAGGTCCCGAAGGTAAGCAACCCATCAAAGAACCATTGAACCAACCATCAAATATTTTGTTTGACAAAGTCATGGAATACATCAGATTCGGCCATACCGGCCTCATGGTTTCGCGGCTATGCCTGGGCTGCATGACCTATGGCAAACCCACCGAAAGATGGCCCTGGGCCCTCGATGAAGCAAAAAGCCGCCCCTTTTTTGAAAAAGCCATCGAAATGGGCATCAATTTCTTCGACACCGCGGACGTTTATACCGCCGGTGAAAGTGAGAGAGTGACCGGCAAGACCCTCTGGAGCCTGGCATCACGCGACTCGATCGTCCTGGCTACCAAAGTCTTCAACCCGATGGGGCCGGGCCCCAATGATAAAGGACTTTCCCGCAAACATATTATGAGCGCCATCGATGCCAGCCTCCAACGCCTGGGCACCGACTATGTCGACCTCTACCAGATCCACCGCTGGGACTACAATACCCCGATCGAAGAAACGATGGAAGCCCTCCACGATGTCGTCAAGGCCGGCAAAGCCCGCTACATCGGCGCGAGCTCCATGTATGCCTGGCAGTTAGCCAAAGCCCAGTACACCGCCGAACGGCACGGCTGGACACCCTTCGTATCCATGCAGCCGCATTATAACCTCCTCTATCGCGAAGAAGAAAGAGAGATGATCCCCTTCTGTGCCGATCAAAAACTGGCCGTCATCCCCTGGTCGCCTCTCGCCCGCGGCCTGCTCACCGGGAAACGAACTAAAGAACGGACCGAGACCGAACGCGCCCGCACCGACAACTTCGGTAAAACCCTCTATTCCCGCGATGATGACTTTGAAATTATTCGCCGCGTGGACAGCCTGGCGGAAAAGAGATCCATCCCCGCCGCCAAGAACGCGCCGACTACATGGCCGCTCACGACCCGCTCACCACCGCATTCGGCGAAAGCGATGACCTCATCGTCATCAACCACTGGTCGTTCGCCG
>DATJMG010000170.1:0-9936 GCA_035508835.1 Puia sp. | reverse complement strand
AATTGTTTCGATAATTGAATCCGATAATCTTTGTTGGTTTTCTTGCGGAAAGATACCCCCTTCTTATCTACCTACCTCGAATTAGTCTTCCACATATCCACCGTGAAAACACCTTTTTTTGCTTAACTAAACGATATGGGTGTTTTCACGGTTGCGGCCGCCGGTCACCGGCCGTACATTAGCCATAAGTAAACTATTTATGGGAAGACCCCGCCTGCTGACTGCCGCATCTGCAATCGTTTGGCTCTGCTTCGAATGGAATGCCGCAACCGGCCAGACGCAGCCCGTCGCACCCGTCGCGCCCATCCCCGTCGCCCAACTGAGGGGCCTCGACGCCGGCACCCCGATGATAAACAAATACTACGACGACACCCTGATGCATCAGCAATGGTGGATCGACGTTGAACTACTGCAAACCCCGATCTATATCTCCCAGTTCGGCGGTAAGTATGTGCTGCATGGCTGCAGGCTGCCGATAGGCCACCCGCCCAGGTTCTATGCCGTACTGCCCGGCACAAACCCCTTTTCATCCGCCAATCCGTTTAACCTCTGGGCTGACATCACGGAAATCGAAGACCAGTCGAACGCAGCGTATATCAATTTTCATTTGAAGCAGCTGAACCGGTCCCGGATAAAATTCCTACACGATATGACCGTAATGACGGGGATTACGCATGACAAACTGGAGACGGGCTCAGCCACTACCTATTACAAATTTCCCGACGGCGGGATGGAGCTCACCGCCATGCTCAACAAGCGCTTCTTTAACGGGATAAGCAACGTCGACCTGAGACGGCTGAATCTCCTGTTCAATTTCGACGTCCAGGCCGGACTTTTTGCCTCCCTGTCCACTATCCGCGCGAACATGGCGATGCCGCAAAAGAAATCTCCGCAGGACAGCATTTATATCTCAACGACCTGGGACGGGTACTGGTGGCAGGAAAAGCGCTTCTTCGTGCCGGGCTGGGGCTGGCTGGCGGGCGCAAATGCCGGGATCGGCGGGATGTTGAGTCACAAAAATAAATGGTTAAGACATTGCGGCCTCGCCCTCAGCGCGAGGGTCCGAGCGGAGGGGCTGTATACCGCGCCGGAAGTAATCGTCAGCAATGAGACCGGGTACAGCAAGCTGCATGTCGCCAATTACGGCGTCTTCTTTGCCGGCCCGATCCTCTGTTTGAAATATGTACAATTCTAGGGAAATGAAAAAGACAATTGTCGTGATCCTTTGCTGCTGCCTGACCGCTGCCGGCACACGTGCCCAGAACGTCCCTGCCATGGTCCAAAACCGCCTCGCACTGATAAAAAAACGAACCGATAAGACCGAGCGTATCCTGCATACCTACGCGACGCGGAAATTTGGTTTCACCCTTTCGGTAAGCCCCTATTGCAATATCACGCATGCCAGCGGTTTCAACCCTTTCGGCGTGCTCGACATCAATTTTACCGACCGGTTCAAATTCCTGGATTTTATGAAAAACGGGCGACTGGAAGAGTATCTCGGCATTGGCTTCGAGCCCTACCAGGGGACGCGGCTGAACGTCGGTGGCAGTTATGACCTCTTTTCCAGAAAGTATAAGGTCAATGCCTATCTGGGCGGCCAGTACTCCTTCGGGCTGGCGCAGGCCAATACGTTTGACAATCTGGCCTTCTGCAATGTCGGCTTCCACCATTATCTCCTGCCTTTCGTGGGTATCACCTATGCCCCCGGTAAAAAAGACATCAGCCGGGCGAAAAATATGACCGAAGCGGATCAATACCAATTCCCGACCAGCTTCTGGCGTTTGCTCTACTTCAAATTTCAGGTAGGGTATTCTTTCCTGGTCAGCAAATTACAGGTAGACACCACCGGGAAATTCCTGCCCGGCATCTACGATATCATCCGGAACAACACCGGCAATACGCTGAATGTGAAATTCTGCGTCGGGATAAGCATTCCAGGTTATGGCAAACGCAAACGCCAGTATTACAACTACCTTCAAGCCAACTACATGCTGATCAGGGATTAGGCCGCCCGGGCATGGGCCGGCGCACGGACCGGAGGAACGATTTCTTCATCACCGTCGTAAAGCAGTTTTGGCTGGGATCCGCGCCGTATTGTTTTCCCGCGAGCAGCAGGGTGTGCATGGCGGACTGCACAAAGCCAAGCTCGTTTTGATACGTTGCCGCGAGATCCGGCGGCATGCAATAAAAGTTAATGTACAGCAACTCGTGCGGCCCGGCCTCCGCGGGAGCGGGTCCTGGTGGCGGCACGTTCCCCACTGCATTGTAGTAGGTGAGCAACAAGCTCGCATAGTTCTCATTGTACTGGACAATTCCCAGGTCATAGATACCCAACAGCCGCTCCAGGCCGTAGAGGATCCCGCCATCTTTGTAGTTCCAGTCCTGGTCGATGGGGACGAGGGAATTATTGATGACTACGTCGACCGTGTCGATATCGTGCGTGATGGCATACTGCAAGCCGTCCTGGATCGGGATGACCTCCCGCACGCCGCCATCGACATAGGCGGTGTCGCGCATGGACACATAGGACATGTACAAGGGTTCATCGGCGGATGCCCAGATCCACCGGCATAGCGTGTCATAATCGGTTGTAATCCCCGGATGAAAAATGGAATCATAGATGATCTTCAGCGCCCCGGTTCGCGTATTGGTCACCGCGACCGCCATCATTTTCCCGCGTTGCCGGTAGAGGTTGATGAGGCTGTCATATCTTGGTTGCGTCAGAAAACTCTGAATTGTTTTGAACAGGTTCTTGGTCACCCCAAAAGTCTTGTAGCCAAAGATAAAACGCCACACCGCCCTGAAGTTGAGGCTGGTTTTCACGGTTCCATTCGAACTGTCGACGTGGAAAGGGCTTTTGTTGAAGATGCTGTTCTGGTTGACATGGGTGTAGGCCGTGTCCAGCAGATCCATATCACCCAGCAGGATCAATGGCGCCATGAGGCTGCCGGTACTCGTGCCAAAGACAGCCTGGTAGCCGCCTTCGCGTTGTACCAGCGAAGAGATCACCCCGGCGCCCCAGGCGCCTCGCGCGCCGCCACCGCTGACGACCAAAAGCCGGCGGGAACTATCAGCAGGCCGCGGCTGGGCGATGACGGACCCAACGGCCAGACAAATGGATAAAAGGCAAGTTATTTGTTTCATTGAAGCGAATTTTGTAAATTCTCTACCAGTTCATGCACCACCCTGTACTCGCGCAAGCGCCGGTCGATCCGGTTGATCGTCGTATCGGACATAAACCAGTTCATGGAGTAAGGCGGTTCACTGGCATTCTCGTACAGCGAAACGCGGATATAGTCGGTTGGGATGTGCATCTGTTTCTTCATATCTTCCAGGTAATGCCGCAACCGCGCATCATTGACGGTCGTCTGCATATCGTAGGCCCCGAGGATCGTGAGCACCGGTGCAAACAAATCATTACTCAGCGGCGCGACCGGATGCACAATGGTCGTATCGCCGATGGGACTGTTCAAAATATGCAGGACCTTGAATTGAAGCCGCCAGACCCGTTTGAAGACGGGATCGGCCCCCGAATCCGCCAGAGCCGTATTGTAGATACCCCGAATGAGCTCCTGCACCGCTCCCGCCCCCGAATTGTCGAAGTAGCCGCCATCGACAAAGTACTGGTCGCCGATCCTCCCCGCCGGACTGAGGTAAGGAAACCGCGCGCCCAGGACCGCGCCCGTCGCCAACGAAATATCGCTGCTGTCCGCAAGCGAGCGGAGCACATCGATCCGCCGCCCGAACCACGTCGTATCGACCTGCAGGTTGGTGACGAGCCCGGGATTGCCATCCTGCATCCTTGTTGTATTCACCAGAAGTATCGGCAGCTCGACGCCCCCCGCCGGATCGACCGCCGGAAACCGGGAAAGCGGTTCGCCAAACCGGGGATGATAGGTCGCGCTATCCCCCGGCACGACATTCTCCATGCCTTCTTCCAACGCGGCGGCGCGGTCCCCTATCCCAAGCAGCGGTTTGAAAAAAGGAAAGAGATAATAGAAATAGTCAGGTCCCAACAACCTCGCTGCCGTATAGGTGAAAAAATCCCGCTTGAGAAAGTCCCTGGAACTCCTGGCATACGCGGGCTGCGGCGCCCCGGCCTGCCGGTCCGCCAGAAGCGAATAAAATGTCGCCACGCCAACTCCGCCGCCCGATGTCCCCGCGAGACAAAACAAATGTTGGGAGAACCATCTGGTGCTGTCCACCGGCCGCCCCCCGGTGTCAACCATCGAAGAATCCTGTAACTCCCCGAGGACGGATGCGGTCCAATAGCCGGAACGGGATGCGCCGCCATCCGCGAGCACCAGATAAACTTGATACCGGGAAGCAGCCGGCGAACCGCTGTCCGGCACCCTGGTCAACCATTCCCGCAAATAATGTTTGAGGTCGATCCGCCGGGAGTACCCGTTCGTCGCCGCCGCCGGCTTCTCCTGCCGCACCTCGTGCGGATCCCTGAGGATCTTCCCCGTAAAAAAGGCCAGCCCGAAAACCAGGATATGAAAATTAACGGCATACCGGACGGAGAAGGCCGTGATAAGATTGCTCAGCCCCAACAAAACCGCAAAACCCAGGATGACGACGGGAAACGGCCCGAGCGTAACGGCAAAACCATAGGAGATAATGGCCCAGATATCGACGACGATCGCCACCAGGCTGATCCAGTTAAACCATTTGAAATACGCGCTTTCATCGAAGGGGATCAGGAAATAGCGCAGAACATGCTGGAAGAAACCCCGCGGATCGGCAGTACTGGCGACAATGTCCGACTGCGCCGGCGCCCGTTCCGTCAACATCAAATGATGAAGGTTACTATAAAACAGGTAAAGGACATGCAACAGTAACAGGAGCACGAAAAAAACAACCAGGTACACTTCCCGGCCAAACGGGATCACCGCGCCGGCCACGACCAACAGGATATAGATCAGGAAACATACCCGGATCCCGTTGTACGCCCGCTCCGGATCTGCCTGCGGCTTCCATCGCCGCCGGATCAGCCGGTCGATAAAATAGAAGCCCGACAACCCGAACAGTGCGATGACCAGCGCCTCGCCAAAACCAAGCGGCGATGGGAGGATCGGCGCCTGCCAAACCGAAAGCTCGAGCACGAGGAAACAACCATTGGCCGCCATCCGGGGATAGTTTCGAAGCAGATTGGCCGGGATCTGTACCCTTCCGGATTGTTTATATTGTTTGATATAGGCAATGGTCCGGGAAGAATACCAGGTCAGATAGACCCAAAACGCGATCACCACAAAAAACAGGATCCTCGCCGGATAAAACCACCCCGTCCCTTTTCCGGTGAAGGCCACCAGGATATCTTTCCCCTGCGTCAGGTCCCAGAAACAGAACATCGTCAGCCCGATAAAGACCAGCGATGGGAAAAACGTCCAGATCATCCGCAAAATGCCGCCAAGGCCGGTCCAGAATTTGGCAAATCGTGGGTTCGTCGTGGTTACCGGTGGGTTCATCTCCCAAAATAGCCATTGTCGCCGGACCGCACCACCGTGAAAACACCCTAAATTATCCTTCCCCCTAAATGATCATCCGGTACGTCTCCTTATTCTCCAGCAGCAGGTTCCAGTTCCGGTTATCCGTCAGCATGACACCCGAAATCAAATGCAGCACCTGCGCCTGCGCCTTATACCCTTCCTGCGTCCCGATCCGGCCTGGCTCCGCAGGGAGCATGTCGCCCGCCTCCCGGAGACTGGACTCCGCCGACGTCGAATAGTTCTTCAGGACCGCCCATTCATTAAAGTAGATAAAACCTTCCAGTGCCGCATAACTCGCCGGCAACACGAGATTGAAAAAGACGCCGATCCGGTACTGCCACGTCTCCTCCACGCCGGCCCCGCCGAACCAGGCAACGGCCAAATGGATGGCGAGATTGACTATAAAGAGAATGCCGATCGCGAAATTCACCTGTTCATAGATCTGGTTGCGGTTCCCGATCGACTTCCTTTTGTCTGCATGATAGGCGCATTGCTCGGCAACCAGGCAGCGGATCACGTATTGGGTGTACCAGGGTGACCTGACCTCCTCCGGATCGATCCCGCGATTGATGCTGTCCGCCAGTTCCCCGATATCCTTGTTGCCCACCCTCGACCGGTCGGAAACGCCCATTTGAACGCCCGCGTGATAAAAGACGCGCATCACCCGGTACGTTTCGGCTTTCATGCGCTCCCGGAGGTAGATGCCGTGATAGTCCCGCCGCCGCGCCAAAAAAATGAGCGTATAGACCGCCAGCACCATCAGAAACTCGAGCAGGATCAGTACGTTGCTCCAATGCGGGGGCATGAACGCCTGCTTGACCGCAAAACATCCCACCGTCAGCCATCCCAGGCGGATCACCCAGCACCAGACCTGCCGGTAGCGGTTGCGGGCGCCGATCGCCAACCGGTTCGAGTGGGCATAGCCGTGGATGAGCTCTTCCTGCACGATGTCCGGCTTGACGGCCCTCACCTTTATATAAGGTACCGGGTATTCCTTTTTCTTTTCGGCCCAATAGCCCACGATGTCGGCCGTGCCGCCCAGCCCGCCGCGCCCCATCCCATCCCAGACAAACACCATTTCATCGCAGCTGTCGGCTATCCGCTGTCCCGCCGCCAAATAACCCGCATTCCGCTGACCCGCATCCGAAGGCGCCACGGAAGCATCCGACGCCGCTGCACCCGCCACCTCGACCCCAGCCGCCTGACCCAGCCGCTGCCGGAAGACCCGGAGACCTTCGGCATCAAAATCCTTCTCGTATTCTTCCACCGGAAACGGCAGCACGACATGTATCGGCATCCTGAATTCGTCCACGACAACCGCCGCGAAGATCGTATCCGCGCCGGCAGCCAGCGAAGTGTACCCGATGAACTCCTCCACCCGGAAATGCCGGAGGAGATTTTTGATGCGGGACCTCATCTCTTTATGAACCCTTTCGTTGTCTTCAGGGGATATTTCGCGCTTTCCGGAGACCCCGATCCTGATCGAAACCGTTTTCATTTCTCGTCTTTCTTTAGATATTCCTCCACCTTAAGCAGCGCCGGATCTTTTCTCTCCCCTGCCTCTTTCAGATAGCCCAGCGAACTTAACATCATCTTCGTGGTGAAGTCCGGATAGTGTTGCCGGACCTGACGGTACAGGGCAAGCGACTTTTCCAGCGCGCCCGGCTGCAGGAGATACGCCCGCGCCTCGACCAGCAGCAGCCGCGCGGAATCGAATGGATCCGGCCTCAGGGCCAGCGCCTCACGGGCATAGAAAAGCGTGGAATCGAGCAAATGACCCCCCGGTCCGCTCACCCGGCTTGCATACAGGTACAGGAAACTCGGCGCATACTGCGCCAGCGCGTTGATATAAATACTTCTCAACCCAAAGGAATCCGGCAATTCATGAAAGTGCTGCGCCAGCAACCGGACCTCGCCGGCATACACGGCCAGCCGCTGCGGATAGTGCCCATTCAGCAGGTCCCGCCACCCCACCGAATCGCACGCAGCGTCCAGATTGCGGAAAGCATCCCGGAGGTAGTCGTTGTTGGTCGTATTCTCGGTGTCCTTCGCAAAGACCCGGCACCGAAGGACGATCTCCTTTTCTTCCAGGTCGATCAGTTGCCGGTTGTAGATCCGCATACTGTCATACAGGCTGGCCAGCAGCTGCTCCCCATATGCCGCATAATATAACTGCTGGGGATAGACGGAATCCGGCGAGTTGACATAGCTCTCGAATTCCCGGACCCCGTTGAACTCCTGGACGAATTGATTGCCGAAATCCCGGTAACCCATCCTTCGCCGCACCCAGTTATACCAGTCGTCGAAAAAAGGCACCCGCTCCCATCGCGTGTTCTTTGTATTACCGCTCGCCAGCTCATGAAAAAGGTCCTCCGACAGCTGATAATAAAGAATTCGGACCATGTTGACCGTATCTTCTTCCGCCAGGTCTTTGAAGGCCCTGGCACCCGTCTCCATCAGATCGGCATCGGTGACGGCTGCCCACCGGGACAACGGCAAACATTTGTATTGGACCATCTCGGCCAAACTCAGACAGGTGGCGTTCGCCAGGTCGACGGCCCCGCCTCCCCCGCCGGTCAGCGGCCAGCGCATGATCGCAAAATCCGAATACCCGATGATATAGTCGCCGTCCGGGCTGAAAAAGTAATTGCCGCAGTCCGAATACAAGCGGGCTTTGACGTTGAGTGCGGTATCGGTGACGATCCCCAGCGACCCGCGGTAATTCTTCTTCCCATCGGAATAGGACGTATGACAGGTAAAAAGAAGTTCCTGCCCATCCGGCGAGACCACCAGCTCGCTGACCAGCGCCTTGCTGAACCGGCGGACGACCCTGCGGGCGGCAAGGTCGAAAAGGGTGAGGGTATCGTCATTATTCACTTTGAGGTATCTGTCCCCACCCGTAAAATCGATGTTGGCGATGGAGTCGATCCCCGCCGCCGCGCCCGGAATTTCCTGCAGCACCTTTCCGGAAGCCAGATCGGCAATATAGATGACCTGCCGGACGGAATTGAAATAGGCGATCTTTTTGGAGTCGGAAGAAAAACTTTCCGTCAATGCGGGCTGATTATCGGGCAACCGCAGGATCATTCTTTTGCTGACATCGGTCACGAGTAATTCGGAAGCTTCATTCCAGGTCGCAAAATGACTGCCATCGGGGGAAAAGAAGAAGGCATTGGTGGAGTACGCGGTCAGATCCATCAACGGGGTCCCGGTGCTGTCCATCAGCTTCTTCACCCCGGCATCGGAATAAGCGATGCGGCGGTATTCGACTTTGTTGGGTTTGAGGGAATAGTCGATCTCCCTGCCGATGCGGTATTTATAATTCCCCGCCACCGCCGATACATTGTAAAAGCGGCCGCTGTCCGCCAAACTCTGAACACTGTCCGTCGTGAGCGAAAAATCGGGAAGCGACAGGTTGAGGTACCGCACCTCTACCTTCTTGTAATTGCTGTAATCCGAATATCCCCAGGCAAAATTTCGATTGTCGCCGGTCTGCCGCGCAAACAGCGTACTGCCCGGAAGCCCTTTGATCGTATCGGCTACGAGGTAATCCCGCAGCGTTTCCGCCCGCCTGGCTTCCAGCTCCGTGCGGAGGTGAGCGACCCTGGGCTCGTACCTGCCGGTCAGGCCGGCAGGCAGCATCTTCATGGCATATTCCAGGTCGAGCAAACTCTCAAAATACAGGTAGTCCATCAACCGGAGCGAGAAAAAGAAAAAAGGCTCTTTCCGGTCCGCGGGAAATGCCGTCGCCGCGGTCACCTTCTGATTGACCTTTAGGCAATTCCAATAGGTCGTTTCATTTGTTTTTCCGGCATACAGGAAGCGGAAAAAGACCAGGAGGGAGTCGATCCTGGCAGTCTCCTGCGTCTTGAAAAACCGCGTGACATCCGCGAGCAATCCCGCGGAGTCGGCCCTGGACAGCCGATGGATCAATTTCCGGTTCCGTGCGATAAAGGCAGGGATCGTCCTGGTGCGGGTGGTGTCCGGCTTTAGCTGAGATGCTGCCGTCGCCGGGGCGGTCGCCGGGGCCGACGACTGAACAGCCCTTCTGCCATTGTCATTTTTCAGGCTGTCCTCCGCTCTGACCTTCGCCAGCAATTCCTTCATCATTTTGTTTGCCTCCGCCGCCTGGGCGTCGCAAGAGCGGACCGCGCTGTTCAACTTGGCGATGGCCAGGTCCAATTGGCCTCTATTCGCACATTCGCGCGCCTCGCCGATGAGGCGGTCATAATCCGCGCAAGGCTGCTGCGCCAGCACTCCGACGGCCATCAGCAGCATCAGTCCCGTTGCCATAATTACCTTCATAGCCGGATCATTTTTTCAATTTTTGGGCAAGCGCCTTCTGGCTTTCCACCACCTGCGCCAATTCATCCTTTTCTCCCTGTTCAACCAGCGACGACAGGCTGCGTACCACCCGGATGATGGAATCGCCCTGGCTGACCGCCTC
>DATJMG010000169.1:0-10044 GCA_035508835.1 Puia sp. | reverse complement strand
ATCGGTTGGAGGCGCTATCGACGGTTGTATAGTCGTAACCACCGCCGCTTTTGATATGGAACGTGTTGGTGATTTGATAGCCCGGGTCCGGCTGAGCAAAAGTCATTGCGGGAATAAAGGCGGAAGTGAGGAAGGCGAATAGGAGCTGCTTTTTTATTTTTTTGCTTTTTTCGATGCGACGATCTCGTTATAGGCGGAGAGCAGGGCTTCGGTGAGGATGTGTCCGGGGACGGTATTGAGGTCGAATGTCGTTGCGCCTTTTTCGCCCCATTTGTTCGGGACGGGGTGGACGGAAGGGTGCATTTTGCAGAAGACGGCTTGTTCAACCGGGGTCAGGAAGACGTTGGCGGTGTTGTCTTTTTCCAGGTAGGTAGAGAACATGCGTTTCCCCGTAACTTTGAAACCGATCCTTTCGAAGTGCAGGACCTGTTCGGTTCCGGGAAAGGAGAGAGCCAGCTGGGCGAATTGGGTTCCGGTGATCATCGTATTTGGTCCGATGATAAATATATGATTTATAATTTTGCCGTTAAAAAATCGAACACATGAAAATAAGGCCGGCAACTATCGACGATATACCGGAATTGGTCAATCTGGTGAACAGCGCTTATCGGGGTGAAGGCGGATGGACGGGGGAGGCGCATCTGATCGGGGGCCCGCGGACGAGGGCGGCGGATGTAGAGGAATTGGTACGGGATCCGGGCGGGTTGATCCTGACGGATTGGGAGGGCGACGCATTGGCGGGGTGTGTTTATCTGAAAAAGGAGGGGGAGAAGCTATATGTGGGGATGCTGAGTGTCTGGCCGGTGAAACAAGGCGCAGGGATTGGGAAACGGCTGATGGCGGCGGCGACGGAATCTGCGGTTGGGCAGCACTGTAAGGCGATCCGGATCACGGTTATTTCGGTCCGGGAGGAGCTGATCGCGTGGTATGAGCGGCAAGGGTTCCGGCGGACAGGAGAAATGGAGTGGTTTCATCCAGGGGAGAAGTTTGGCATGCGGAAGCAGCCATTGGAGCTCGCGGTGCTGGAGAAGGAGATTGGGGAGCAGCGGGGCGGAACCGGTAAAAGGGCTCTCACCGGATATGCCCCGGTGAATGGGCTCAAGATGTATTATGAGATCCATGGGGAAGGGGAGATGCCGCTCGTGCTTATTCATGGGGGCGGGTCGACTATCGAGAGCACGTTCAGTCATCTGCTGCCGATACTCGCGCGGCGTCGGCGGATCATCGCGATGGAATTGCAGGCGCACGGCCGGACGAATGACCGGGAGGGACCGGAGACCTTTCAGCAGGATGCGGATGATGTGGCGGCGCTGCTGGCGTGGCTTGGGGTTGGGAAAGCCGATATCCTTGGTTTCAGCAATGGCGGCTCTACGACAATGAAGCTGGCGATCCGGCATCCGGAGGTGGTGAACCGGATAGTGGTGGTGTCGGGGGCTTATCGAAGGGATGGTTTCGTGACCGGTTTCTTTGATGGCTTTCCGAATGCGACGATCGAGATGATGCCGGCGGTTCTGCATGAGGCCTATTTAAAGGTGGCGCCGGATAAATCGAAGCTGGCGGTCATGTTCGAGAAGGATAAACAGCGGATGATGAACTTCGAGGATTGGAGCGATGATGAGCTGCGGGGTATCCGGGCACCGGCGATGATCGTGTCTTCGGACCGGGATGTGGTGACGGTGGAACATGCGGCGCGGATGGGGCGGATGATACCGGGTGCGCAGCTGGTGATCCTGCCGGGGATGCATGGGTCGGCAATCGGGACGCTCGAGGCCGGGGTGGGGAAGGGGTATGCAGAGGTGGCGGCGGAATTGGTGGACGAGTTTTTGCGGAAGTAGCTGGGGGTGATTTTCTTGGGGGAATGGGCAAAAAAATTTGCGTAAGTAAATACTTACTCATATATTTGTAAGCAGATACTTACATATGTCGGCCTCCGGCCGGTCGGACAGTAGGACGGACATTAAACATTACTGCCATGCAAACCCGAAGAGATGTATTCCAGGCGATTGCCGATCCCATCAGGAGGGACATTATCGGCCTTGTCGCCCGTCAGTCCATGAATCTGAACTCGATCGCCGAAAATTTCGAGGTAAGCCGGCCTGCCATCTCCCAGCACATCAAGGTACTCATGGAGTGCGGGCTGGTCAGCATCCGGCGCCAGGGAAGGGAGCGATATTGTGAAGCGAGGCTGGCGCCGCTTGCCGACGTAGCCGACTGGATGGAGCCATTCCGGAAGATGTGGGACCGTCAGTTCACTGCCCTCGACCAATTGCTGGACCGATTAAAGTCCGAACAAACAACCAGAACAAAGTCCGAGCAGGCAACCAGAACAAAGTCCGAGCAAGCAACTAAAAACAATAAAAACAAAAAACCATGAACAAGACAACCTTACAGGTAGAGGCGGGAAAGCAGGAGCTTTTTATCTACCGCGAATTCGACGCGCCCCGGGACCTCGTCTTCAAGGCCTTTACGGATGCCAACTTGCTGGCGCAGTGGATGAATCCCTGCAACATGACCATGCATATAGATGAATATGAGTCGGTCGACGGCGGCGCTTATCATTTTACGCATACCGATCCGATGGGAGGGAAGCATGTTTTCCGTGGGGTGATGCATGAGGTCAATGCGCCCGAAAGGCTCATCCGGACTTTCGAATACTTGAATCTGCCTGAGCGGGGGCATGTTGTCCTTGATGTCCTGACCCTCGAGTCATTGCCCGGCAACCGGACCCGGCTGACGATACAGTCTGTTTTCCGGTCGGTTGCCGATCGGGATGGGATGGTGCAGGCGGGGATGGAGAACGGGGTCACGGAAAGCCATCAGCTGCTTGACGGGCTGCTTGCCAGGCTTTCTGTCCGGAATATGGCGATACCGATGGGGTAGGGTAAGCAAATTCCGTTAAATTAGGGCCATGAAAAAATGGTGGCTGGTTTTTGTACTTTTTGGGCCCGTTTTATGTGAGGCGCAAAAAGATTCACTAATCATTGATTGGAGCAAGACCCAATCTATTTCCAAGTCGGTTGCAACGTTACAGGTAGTGGTGAATCCGCCGCTGGAGCGGGGATCGTCTATCCATGATCCGACGTTTGCCGCGCTGAAGGCGCTTGGCTGCGACTATGTCCGGTATGTGCCATGGCTCCCCTATCCAAGGCTCGGCGTAGCGGAACTTCGGCCGCCGACGGACCGGCAGACGTCGTGGGATTTCAGGCTGATCGATCCCCTGACCGTTGACTTTCTGGAGGCGACCAAAGGGCACTCCGTGATCCTGAATTTCAGCACGATCCCGGCCTGGATGTATAAGACGGATAAGCCGGTGGCGATCCCGGGGAATGCTGATTCGGCGGTGTGGGACTATACACAGGGTACGGTCCCGCGGGATCCGACGCTGGCGGAGATCGGGGCTTACTATGGACGGCTGTACAGCTGGTATGCGAAGGGGGGCTTCAGGGACGAACTGGGAAAGGAGCATAAATCGGGGTATCACTACGATATTCCTTACTGGGAGGTGCTGAACGAGGTGGACTTCGAGCATAACAATACCCCGGAGACGTATACCCGAATTTATGATGCCGTGGTCGGCTCGATCAGGAAGGTGTCGCCGCAGACGAAATTTGTCGGGATGGCGCTGGCTTACCCGGACAGGCCGGAATGGTTCGAGTATTTTCTGAACCCTGCGCATCATAAGGCCGGCATTCCGTTGGATATGATCTCCTATCACTTCTACGCCGGGGGTTCGATACAGCAGGGGTCGTCCGTGATGCAGTATACTTTTTTCGATCAGGCGGACGGTTTTCTAAAGGAGGTAAAGTTTATCGATAATATCCGCAAGCGGTTATCGCCGTCAACCAGGACGACGGTGGACGAGATCGGGAGTATCCTGAACAGTGATAACGGCGAGCCGAATGCGGTCATTCCCGATGACTACTGGAATTTGTCCGGCGCGCTTTACGCCTATGTCTATCTGGGTCTTGTGCGGACAGGGATCGATGTTATCGGCGAATCGCAGCTGATGGGGTACCCGACGCAGTATCCCAGCGTGAGCATGATCAACTGGAAGACGGGTAAGCCCAATTCACGGTATTGGGTGCTGAAGATCATCCATGATAATCTAGGGCCCGGGGATGCGCTGGTGAATACGTGGGTGGACGGGGATGGAGTGGTTGCGCAGGGGTTTGTGACGGCGCGGGGGAAGCGGGTGCTGCTGATCAACCGGAGCAATCGCGCGATCACGTTAGCGATGGCACGCCAATTCGAGGGCGGGAAAGTGACCGTAGTGGATCCGTCGACGGGGGATAATGAGCCGGCGAGCAGCGTTATCGGGGGACAAGGGATCGAGCTGAAGCCGTTTGCGGTGGCGGTTATTGCGCTTTAGCATTGCGGCGGCGCGGGTTTGTGGGCTTTGGCGGCGTTGCGGCGGCGGTTGCAACTTAATTACCAGATTTATGAAAATAGCAGTGATCGGCGCTACCGGTTTTGTCGGAACGGCGCTTTTGAAAGAATTAACCGACCGCGGGCATGAGGTAACGGCTATCGCGCGGCACCCGGAGAAGTTGAGCGTGAAAGGGCCGCTGGTCCATCCGGTGGCGGCGGATGTGCTGAATATCCAGCAGATCGCAGATCTGGTCAAGAGACATGACGCCGTGGTCAGCGCGTATAATCCGGGGTGGGATGATCCTCAAATCTACGAACACTTCATGGCTGGGGCTCGGGCGATCCAGGAGGCGGTCCGCAGGTCGGGAGTGAAACGGCTGATCGTGATCGGCGGGGCGGGGAGCCTGGAAGTGTCGCCGGGGGTTCAGCTGATCGACACGCCGCATTTTCCTGCTGCTTATAAAGCGGGGGCTTCGGGGGCGCGGGATTACCTTGGAGAATTACGGGGTGAAAAGGAGCTGGAATGGACCTATTTCAGTCCGGCGATCTTCATGAACCATGAGCATTCGGGGGTACGGCGGGGGCATTACCGGCTGGGGATCGATAGCCCGGTCTTCGATGCGGAGGGGAAGAGCGTGTTGTCGGTGGAGGATCTGGCGGTAGTGATCGCGGATGAGCTGGAAAGGCCGAAGCATGTGCGGATGCGGTTTACGGCGGGCTATTGAGCTTAAAGTTCCTTATGATCGATCAGGATGCCGGCAATTTGAAGTGCTTTTTCGGCAGCATTTCCGTTGCCGAGATTCGAAAGGACAATAATGGCGGTTTTCTTCGCAGGAAAGCGGATAATCTGGGCGCTGACACCGAAATCGCCGCCGTCCCAGGCCCAGTAACTGCGGTCTTTATAGAGACCGGCATATAGCCCAAAAGCCTGATTATCCATTCCGTTCCCAAAGTGTTGGGTCCGGTGCATGAGCTGATAGAACCGGTCACCGCCGAAGCGCCGGCTGAAAAAGTTCTGTTCCCATTTAATCAGATCGCTGATCGTTGTATTCACTCCGCTGCCGCCATAGTGAGGGGAATTACGCGGGTGTCGGATCCAGCCCGGACCATAGTTGACCGAAAAGCCGTCTTTCCGGTAGGCATCCACAATTTCCTTCGTGCGCGGGTTGTAGGGTGTGACCCGATCCGGGATGACCTCCGTCGCATCGTCGTTTACGATGGTATGGTTCATCTGCAGGGGAAGAAATAGCCGTTCCCTGGCAAATTCGGCGAATGATCGACCGCTGATCTTTTCAACTATTTTGGCCAAGAGCATGAAATTGGTATTGCAGTAGTCCCATTGCGTGCCCGGCTTAAACGCCAGCGTATCCGGCTTTAGTGACGTTCGGATACATTCATCGTTAGTAAAATAGTTAAAGGTCACCCAGGATCTGCCGCAATCGCGGGGCAACTTATAGTAATCGATAATGCCGCTGGTATTGTACAGCAGGTGGCTGATACGAATGGTATCCTTGTATTTTGCCAATTCGGGGATAAACTTTTTCGCCGGCATGTCCAGGTCCAACCTGCCATCCAGAATTAACAAGGCGATGCAAGCCGCGGTGAATTGTTTGCTGACGGACGCAATGTCAAATGCGGAGGACGGTGTGATCGGGATCCGATAGTCCAGGTTGGCAAGGCCATAGCAGTGTTCAAACAGGATACCTTGATCTTTAACTACCGCAACCGCATACCCCGGCGAATTCGAGCCGGCATATTTTTTAAAAAGTTTATTGATCTCCCCAGCCAAAACCGCCGAAGATCTTACTGTTTGTCCATGAGAGCGAGCCGAAAGCGCACAAACAACTAACAGTAATGTAAACTGTCGCATTTGCCAAAAGTAGGTATTTTCCCGCGGCCTATTCTCACCCCTCATATGCTTTCACGAGCGGCGCGATCTCGATCTTCGTCATCTGCATCATCGCCTGCATGACCCGGGCCGCTTTCGCCGGATCTTTGTCGGCCAACATTTTTCTCAGGATCGGCGGCGCGATCTGCCAGGATACTCCATACTTGTCCGTCAGCCAGCCGCACTGGATCTTCTGGCCGCCGGCAGACAGCTGCTCCCAGTATTCGTCGATCTCCTCCTGTGTATCGCTATGGATCATAAGCGAGCTGGCCATCGTAAAGTCGAATTGGGGATTTCCGTTCAGCGCTACGATCTCCAGCCCGCCGACAGTAAAGCTTACGGTGATCACCGACCCCACAGGTCCCGGTCCCGCTTTACCCGCCCGCATGATCTCCGTTATTTTTGCACCCCTGATAATGCTCACATAAAAATTTGCAGCCTCCTCCGCCTTGTTATCCTTATACCAAAGGAATGGAACGATCTTTTGCATAAAATGAAGTTTAATTGAAAAACCCGGTCCGCTGCGGAACCGGGCTGATCACTGAATCGATGGATAAATCAATACTAGACCTTTGAGGAAAGGATCGCGCCGGCCTTGAACTTCGCCACCTTCTTCGCTTTGATCTTGATGGCAGCACCGGTCTGCGGATTACGACCCGTACGCGCAGCGCGCTTGGAAACGGAAAACGTTCCAAACCCTACAAGAGTAACCTTATCCCCCTTTTTCAAGGTCTTTGCAATCGTGTCCGTGAAGGAGTCCAGTGCAGCTGTAGCCTGCTTTTTGTTGATCCCGGCATCTTCAGCGATCTTGTCAATTAATTCGGCTTTGTTCATCGTTATCTATATTTATGGGTTAGTGAATTACTGATAAAAGTACATTTTTTTTAATACCTGAAAAAAAATCCCGCTGCCAATCACTGATCAATATTGAATCCGGCATAGGCCACATCGTGAAATTCCAGGATTTCGGACGTCATTCTGAAACCCCGGCCGCCGAAGCCTTTTCGATAAAGATTCAGGTCATAATCCCCGCCGCCGGCCTCCGCACCCCCCGCCGGAAGACCGCCAGGCGGATAATTGGACAAAAAGGTGATCTTTCCCAGCCGCACATTCATTTGACCGCACATTTTTCCGGCCGTCAGTTGCGCGTCCTTCAGGGCCATCAGATTCACGACCCGCTGGATGCTGTCTGCCTTCGAGTGATCGTACCGGACATTCTCGATACCGCTGATCCGGGTGCCCATCAACTCCTCCGTAAAGGCTTCCAGTTGTCGGATGTCTCTTATTCGGACATCCAGGACCTGCCGGGCATTGTACCCGTCGAATATTTCCCGGTTGTTCTCATACCGGAAGTCTTTATCCGTAGCAATATTGCTGACTTTGATGTCTTCCCCGTCCGGAATATATTTGTGGCAGACCGCGAGGATCTGATTGATATCGGCTTCGGTCTGCTGAACGGCATCCTTCATGGCAGGTTTGGTGTTAGAGGCTTTAAGTGAAAGTTCCACCATATCCGGCACTACTTTCATGGTCGCCTGACCCGTAACCTGGATATTTCCGGGAGTGGAAGAATGGCAGGCTGCCAGCAGCCAAAGCCCCGACAGCGCAAAGGGGATCGGTCTCATATTTGATTTTCTCCGAAGACGCCCTACCAGGACCTTTTCACAGCGCGGCGGCGTTAAAATTTTACTAATGACCGGTCAGCTCGATCCACACCGGCGCATGATCGCTCGTCTTCTCCCATCCCCGAACTTCCCGGTTGACGCCTGCCGCCTTCAATCGCCCCGCCAGCGCCGGGCTCAGCAGGAAATGATCGATCCGCAGGCCGGCATTCCGCCCATAGGCATTCCGGAAATAGTCCCAAAAGGTGTAGATCCGCTCGTCCGGATGCAGTTGCCGGATCGCGTCCGTCCAGCCTTGCGCCACCAGGGTATGAAAGGCTGCCCGGACCTCCGGCCGGAACAAGGCGTCGTCCACCCAGTTCTCGGGCTTGTAGACGTCGATCTCCGTTGGCATGACATTGAAGTCGCCGGTGAGGATGACGGGCTGTTTCGATGCCAGCAGATCGGCTGCATGAGTAGTCAGCCGTTTGAACCAGCTGAGTTTATAGTCAAACTTGGGCCCGGGAGCGGGATTGCCATTGGGCAGGTAGAGGCAGGCGACGACGATGTCCCGGATATTGGCTTCGATATAGCGGCTATGCGTGTCGTCGGGATCGCCCGGCAGCACCCTTCTCAGTTCTGTAGGCTGCTCGATGCGGGACAGGATCGCCACGCCGTTCCAGCTCTTTTGGCCGTGCCAGATGGCTTTGTATCCTGCATCCAGCAGGGCGGTCTCGGGGAATTTTTCCTGGGGCGCTTTGAGCTCCTGCAGGCAGGCTATATCGGGCGCGGTCTCGGCGAGCCAGCGCAGCAGCACCGGCAGGCGGCCGTTGACCCCATTGACGTTGTAGGTGGCAATTTTCATCGTATAAAGATAAAGGGATTTATCCTATGCCTGCTTCCCGCCCTGATCATGCGTGGAGGCGCCCGGAGTGAGCGGCATGGGCGCCTCTAATTCCCCAGCAATTCGTTCGACGCTTTGAGTGACTGTGCGGACTCGGTCATCAACCGGTTGAATTTGTCGTCGTCGGATTCAGTGGCCGATGTCGAGGTTCGGGCCGGTGCGCTGACCAGCCGGATGTCGGACTTCGGTGCAGCGTCGGCCTTTTCCGCGAGCTCGAAATAGTAGGCGGTGGCGATGAATTTTTTGACGTGCCCGCGGGATTCGGCGGGAAGGAATTTCTGGAGCGCCCAGAAGGAGCGGCTATGCGCCTTATGTATAGCCCGATAGACCGGGCGGGGTCCGCCGTTATATGCGGCCAGCACCAGCAGCCAGTCGCCAAACTCGCGGTGCAGGTCCCGCAGGTACTTCGCTGCGGCGACGGTGCTCTTATAGTAATTGGTGCGGTCGTCCGACTTGCGGTTAACCTTCAGTCCCAAATCATGCGCCGTTGTCTTCATCAGCTGCCAGGGTCCCCGGGCGCCGACCCGGCTGAGGGCCGTCGGCTTCAGTTCGGACTCAATGACCGCCAGGTATCTTAGCTCCAGGGGCAGGCCATAATGGCCAAGGACGGAGTCGATGATCTCAAAAGGGCCTTCACTCCGCTTTCTGACGACATTCAGGTCTTCGTCATTGTGCCGGAGGTAATTATCTACGAATTTCTTTCCTTGTTCATTCGCGAGGGAAAGAGAGATGGACTGCCGTCGGGCAGCCGCGGGAGAAAATCCGGAAGATGTAGACCTGGCCGCGTAGTCGGATCTCTTACCGGTCACAGTCTCCTGCTTGCCAAAATCGGCGGCCGTCGGGATAGTGGGCACGGCCATGATCAAGGCAATACTACAGAATCGAAAGGGTACGCGTGTCAACATCGTTTTAACGTTTAAATAAAACAATGCCGCTCCCAGGTATGGATTTAATTTACTGCGCTTGTCATAGGGATATTGGTCTGATGCACTGCCTTCCGTGGGTACGGATGTTCAGGGTTTTTCATTTTACAGAAGGCACTGGAATCACCACAAAGATAGTTCACAAAACCCGCGCATCATAAGTAGTTCTACGACGTAAAACTACGAAGCCTGTTGTAGCACCGGTTTGCAATTAGTTGGTTGTCAGGCTGTCTTTATCGGAGGACGGAATCAGCCGTGCTGACAGATCGGGGTCTTTCATTTCCGGGTCGAAGGGGAACATCGGCCGCCGGATCCGCTTATAGGTCAGGTGTTCGATATCCTGGTCTACCCCGCCCGGCG
>DATJMG010000168.1:0-24888 GCA_035508835.1 Puia sp. | reverse complement strand
ATAGCGTTCGATCGTCAAGTGTACGGAAGCGCCGTTGGTGAGTTGGAAAGCGAGTTGGACAAGCCCCTTGCCGAATGTCCTTCTTCCGATGATGGTAGCACGTTCCCAATCCTGGAGGGCACCGGTCAATACTTCGCTGGCGGAGGCCGTTCCCTCATCGGTAAGGACCACCAGCTTTCCTTTTTCAAACAGTCCGTCCCGCTTGCAGCGGTAGTCCACTCTGGGATAATGTGCTCCGACGGTATAGACGATCAGCTTGTCATCGTCAAGGAAATCGTCGGCGATGTCAATGGCCTCCTGGAGGACGCCGCCGCCATTCTCCCGCAGGTCGAGGATCATGCGTTGCATACCCTGTTGCTGTAGTTTCATAACGGCCTGAGCGAATTCGGCATGGGTTGTTTCGGAGAACCGGTTGATCCGGATATAGCCGGTCTCTTTATTGACCATATATGCGACATCGACGGAAGGCAGGGGGATAGTGCCGCGGCTGATCTGGACCTGGCGGATGCCGCCGGATTCGCCTGCCCGCAGCAGGGTTACTGTTACCTGACTGGCCCCCGGTCCGCGCAACATCCCGCGGATCTTATCGTTTGTTATGCCGTTGCCGGCTACGACCGAGTCGCCGACTTTTATAAATTTATCGCCAACCTTAAGACCAGCTTTATCGGCAGGGCCGCCGGCAAGGACATTCATTACATTTACTGTATCGTCGAAGATCTCGAATTCGATCCCGATCCCTTCAAAATTTCCCTGCAGGTCTTCATTCATTTCGGAAACGTCGGCCGGGGGAATGTAGGAAGAATGCGGGTCCAGGTGAGAAAGCATGCCCTGGATCGCATCGTCGGAAATAGTATCGGTCGAGAGGGGGTCCACATAATTATTCCGGACCAGGTCGAGTACTTCATCGACCGGGTATGTTTTCGGGGTCTTGAAAAAGCCCGAGGATCGGAGATTGCCGCGCAGCCGAAAGCCGATGAGCATTCCTACGATCATCACTATTGCGAATAATAAGGGTAACCAGACCTGTAATTTTTTCATGCGAAACTGAATTTTTGTGCCTGCGGCGCCCGCCGGGAGGCTGCAAATTAAGCAATCATATTTAACTTGCGGCCAAAACCGGGGCAGCCGGTTAGCCAGAACATTATGAACATTCTTATTGCGGACAGCGGCGCCACCAAATGTGAGTGGTGCCTGCTATACGATGGAAAGAAAAAGCGGGTGGATACCCAGGGTATCAGCCCCTATTTCCTGGATACGGCCGGGATTGGCGGGGTCATCAGCCGGGAACTGTTGCCGCGTTTGGGGAAGGCGGCGGTGGACATCGTTTATTTTTATGGCACGGGCTGTATGAGCGCCGACAACCGGCGAATCGTTCAAAAAGCTATCCGTCAGGCTTTTCCGGGGGCCAGGGTCCAGGTGACCCATGACCTTATGGGGGCAGCTATCGCCCTGTGCGGAGCTTCCAGGGGAATCGCGTGCAACCTGGGCACCGGGAGTTTTTCGTGTTATTTCGATGGAAAAAGGATAGCAAAGAACAGCCCCGGTCTCGGTTACGTCCTGGGGGATGAGGGAAGCGGGGCGTACCTGGGCAAGAAAGTCGTACAATACTATCTTTATAATACTTTTGATGAGGAGCTGAGATACAAGTTCGATGCTAAATACGTGACGAACAGGCAGGAGATACTGGAAAATGTGTACAAAAAACCGTTGCCCAACCGCTATCTCGCTTCATTCACCTTCTTTCTGATGGAAAACCGCGGGCACTATATGATCGAGAATATCATCGAGGACGGCCTGAATGATTTTTTCTTTCAGCATTTGTGCAAGTACCGGGAAAGCTGGAAATTGCCTATTCATTTTGTAGGAGGTGTCGCGTATGGCTTCAGGGATGCGATCCGGGAGCTGTGCGGGAACTACGAGTTCGAGCTCGGCAATATTCTGTCAAAACCTATGGATGGGCTGATCAGCTATCATCAAAAGGCGGTGTTAAAATAAGAATATGGGCTTAGAAAAGGTTACTGAAGAAGCGAGCCGGTATCATGACCTCGAGAAAATGAGTATCCGTGAGATCCTGACCGATATCAACCGGGAAGACAAGATGGTTCCGGAGGCGGTGGAAAAAGCGATCCCGCAGGTCGAGCAGCTGGTGGCGGCGATCACGGACAAATTGCTGGCGGGGGGCCGGTTATTCTATATCGGGGCGGGGACCAGCGGCCGGCTGGGAGTGCTGGATGCCAGCGAGATCCCGCCCACCTATGGTATGCCTTTTGATCTGGTCATCGGAATTATTGCAGGAGGAGAGACAGCTATTCGCAGACCGGTTGAAAATGCGGAAGATGATGAGCGGCAGGGATGGCAGGACCTGGAACAGTATGCTGTGTCGGATAAGGATATTGTAGTGGGGATTGCGGCCAGCGGTACGACTCCGTATGTCGAAGGGGCGTTACGGGAGTGCGGGTTGAGAGGAATACCAACCGGCTGTATCGTTTGCAATCCCGGTTCACCGGTGGCGGCGGCGGCGGATTATCCGGTCGAGGTAGTGGTAGGTCCTGAATTTGTAACGGGAAGCACGAGGATGAAGAGCGGCACGGCGCAAAAGCTGGTGTTGAACATGTTATCGACGACGGTGATGATCCGGATCGGACGAGTGGAGGACAACAAAATGGTGAATATGCAGCTGACCAACAGCAAGCTACTCGACCGGGGGACGCGGATGGTGATGGAGAATACGGGGCTTACAGATTATGACCGGGCCAGGGAATTGCTGCTGCGATCCGGCAGTGTAAAAAAAGCCGTTGAGGCTGCGAATGAATAATCGGGGTCTTGTATGCACGAAATAGAACCTTTTTACAATTGGCGGCATATCTATGTGAGCGAGGAGGACGAGCGATCGCCTTTCTATGGGAGAATCTATTCCGAGTTCGAGTTTACGCAAACGATCTATAACTATTATATTCATCCGCAATGGGATGAGTTCGGATCCCGGACCTTGTATATGAAGGTGCTGCTGGCGGATTATGATGAGCATTATGTGGTGATCGAGCTATTTGGGGAATGGAATGATGCGATCGAGAACGATATTATGTTCCTGAAAAGGGAGGTGACGGATAAATTTTTTGAGGGCGGGATTACCAAGTTCATCCTGATAGCGGAGAATGTGCTCAACTTTCATAGCGGCGACAAAGATTATTATGAAGAGTGGTTCGAGGAGGTAACGGATGCGGGGGGATGGGTCGTTTGTCTTAATATGCCTGAGCAAACGCAGCATGACTTCCGGAAAGCCAAGCTCAACCGTTATATTGAGCTGATCGAGTTGGAGAACTGGCGGACTTATAAGCCGTTCCATCTCTTTAAGCTGATCGATGAGAAGATCAATAAGCGGCTGGCGTGAGTGGCGTGGGCTGGGGGCGGCCGGCCGTGGCCGTCGGCAAAATAAATTTGGTTTTTACAGATTAGTGATTAATTTTGGGCCTATAACATGATCACTTCAAAGGCATACCGGTTTTTTTACTTTTATTTTTATTTCTACTTTACCAGTAGACCGGGATTGCTTTTGTTAACTAAATAAACAAAGAGATTAACAAGAAGGTCCCGGTCAAAAGCCGGGACTTTTTCTTTTACAGCCCTCCTCCGAGGACGGCGGGCGGGGCTCTCAACCAGGAACGGGGGCGGCTCTCAACCGGGGATGGCGGGGGGCGGCGAATAAAAGGTCCATTATGCGTAAATCAGTATCGACGGGCAACAAAACGAGGGTTTCTATTCAGGGTTATGAAGGCAGCTTCCACCAGGTGGCGGCGGAGGAATGGTTTGGGCAGGGCGTGCAAGTCATTCCCTGCGCTACATTCAGGGAAGTGGTACGGGTGGCGACGAGTGAAGCGGACAGTGAGGGTGGCGTCATGGCGATCGAGAACTCCATCGCCGGCAGCATTCTGCCCAACTACAACCTGCTCCAGCAAAGCAATCTTCAGGTTGTAGGGGAGATCTATCTCCAGATCGGGCAGCATCTGATGGTTAATCCGGGGGTAAAAATGGAGGATATCCGGGAAGTGCATTCGCATCCGATGGCGTTGCTGCAATGTATCGACTACCTCGAGCGGCATCCGGCCTGGAAGCTGGTAGAGACGGAGGATACGGCGCTCAGTGCGAAGAACCTGGCTCACCACCGCAACCGTCATGCAGCTGCGATCGCAAGCCGGCGTGCCGCAGATCTTTTCGGGATGGAGATACTGGCACCCGATATTCAAACGATGAAGAACAATTATACGCGGTTCCTTATCCTGCAAAGACAGAAGGACGCGCTGGTCGAGGCGCATCCCGATAAGGCGTCGGTCAACTTCCATACCGATCATACGCGGGGCAGTCTGGCGCGGGTGCTGACGAAGATAGCCGATGGGGGGATCAATCTGAGTAAGCTGCAGTCCTTCCCGATACCGGGCAGCGAGTGGGAGTATTCGTTCCATGCGGATATGGAATTCGGGGACCTTGCGCAATTCGAGCGGGTCATCGAGGCGATGCGGCCGGTAACGGCGGAACTGAAGATATACGGCATTTACAAAAAAGGCAGAACAGTATGAATACATCCAAGCGACTGGAAGGTATCGGGGAGTATTATTTTTCGCAAAAGCTGCGGGAGATCGACGAATTGAACCGGCAGGGCAAGAACATTATCAACCTGGGAATCGGCAGTCCGGATCAGCCGCCGCATCCGGAGGTCATCCGGGTGTTGCAGGACGAGAGTGCGAAGCCGAACGTGCATGGGTACCAGTCTTACAAAGGATCGCCGGTGCTAAGGAAAGCGGTAGCGACCTGGTATCGCGGATGGTATGGGGTGGAACTGGATGCGGATACGGAGATCCTGCCGCTGATCGGGTCAAAGGAGGGGATCATGCATATCTGTATGACCTATCTGAATGAAGGGGACGGAGCATTGGTCCCTAATCCGGGATACCCCACCTATCGGAGTGCAGTAAAGCTGGCGGGTGGCACCTGTCTCGATTATACGCTGAGCGGCGATAAGGGGTGGCTGCCGGATTTTGATGAGTTGGATCGCCTGGTCGGTACGATCGCGGGGGCCGGCGGCGAGGGACGGGTCAAGCTGATGTGGGTCAATTATCCGCATATGCCGACGGGTAAGCTCCCGGACAGGGGGCTATTTGAGAAGCTGGTGGCTTTTGGGAAGAAACATGGGATCCTGATCTGTCACGACAATCCCTATAGCTTTATATTGAATGACAGTCCCATGAGCCTGTTGTCGGTGGAAGGGGCGAAGGAGGTGGTGATCGAGCTCAATTCGCTCAGCAAATCACAGAATATGGCCGGCTGGCGGGTCGGCACGCTGGCGGGCGCCAAAGAGCGAATCGATGAGGTAATGCGCTTCAAGAGCAATATGGATAGCGGGATGTTCCTGCCGCTTCAGCTGGCGGCGGCAAAGGCCCTTTCGCTTGGCAGGGAATGGTATGAAAGCGTGAATGAAGTATACCGGGAGCGAAGGGTCAGGGTATTCGGGCTGCTGGAGCAGCTAGGGTGTGAATTCAGCCGGGAACAGGCGGGATTATTTGTCTGGGCGAAGGTCCCTGCTACTTACAAGGATGGGTATGCGTTGAGTGATCGGGTTTTGTACGAGGCAGGGGTGTTTATTACGCCGGGAGGGATTTTTGGGCCCGCGGGCGAGGGTTATGTCCGGGTAAGTCTTTGCAGTGCGGGGGAAAAATTGACCGAAAGCATTCAACGCGTCAGGGGGGCGGGGCTATGTTCCAATCAGTAACGATCGTAGGGGTAGGGTTAATCGGCGGCAGTTTCAGCCTGGCCTTGAAGGACAGAGGGTTGGTGCGAAAGGTGATCGGCGTGAGCCGTACTGACGGCAGCCTGGAAAAGGCGCTTGAATTGGGGTTGATCGACGAGGCGCTGCCGCTGGCGGAAGCGGTTGAAAAGAGTGACCTGATCTATGTAGCGATCCCGGTGGATGTCACGGTGCCGGTGACGCGCCGGATCATGGATATGGTCACGGCGGGGCAGATCGTAGCGGATGCGGGGTCGACCAAGAAGGCGCTTTGCGAGAGCCTGGCGGGACATGCGATGAGACATCGCTTCGTGGCTACTCATCCGATGTGGGGCACGGAATACAGCGGACCGGAGGCTGCTGTCCATCACGCATTTGTCGGTCGTACCTGTGTAATCTGCGAAAAAGAGAAAAGTGATCCGGCGGCGGTAAAGGTGATGGAAGATCTATACCGGCAGTTAGGGATGCAGCTGGTGGAGATGGATGCCGACAGTCATGACATGCATGCTGCTTATATTAGCCATATTTCGCATATCACATCGTTTGCATTGGCCAATACGGTCCTGGAAAAGGAAAAAGAGGAGGAAGCTATTTTCGATTTGGCGGGAGGCGGTTTTGAGAGCACGGTGCGGCTGGCGAAAAGCAATCCGGCCATGTGGCTGCCGATCTTTTCACAGAACCGGGACCATGTGCTGGATGTGCTGAACGAGCATATCGCGCAGTTACGGAAGTTCAAAAGCTGTTTGGAGAAAGAAAACTATGACTATTTGCGGGAGTTGATGGAGAATGCCAACAAGATCCGGAGGATCATAAAATAGGGGGGAAAGGCGTACCTTCGCGCAAATTTCATGCAGAATATGACGACATTCGAAGAATTGGGGTTAGATGCAAGGCTGGTGCAGGCGACTGACGCGTTGGGATTCAAGCATCCGACCCCTATTCAGGAGCAGGCCATTCCTGTATTATTGAGCGGTACGAAGGATCTGGTTGGGCTGGCGCAGACGGGTACGGGGAAGACTGCGGCGTTCGGGCTGCCGTTGTTGCAGCTGGTGGATGCTGCGAGGCGATTTCCGCAGGCGCTGGTCGTGTGTCCTACCCGGGAATTGTGTATGCAGATCGTGAACGAAGTGGAGCAGTTCAAGAAGTTCCTGCCGGGAATGCACGTTGTTGCTGTTTATGGCGGGGCTTCCATCGGGATGCAGATCAGGGACATCCGAAAAGGGGTTCAGATCGTTGTGGCTACGCCGGGCAGGCTGATCGATCTGATCGAAAGAAAGGCTATCAACCTGGAACAGATCAGATATGTAGTGCTGGATGAGGCGGATGAGATGTTGAACATGGGGTTTCAGGATGATATCGAGTTCATCCTGCAGAATACGCCGCAGCGGGAGGCAACGTGGTTGTTCAGTGCCACGATGCCGCCGGAGATCCGCCGGGTGAGCAAGAAGTATATGAGCTCGCCGAAGGAAATCACGGTTGGAAAGGTAAATACGGCCAATAAGAATATCGATCATCAGTATTATGTGACGGCGGCGCATCACCGGTATGAAACGTTGAAGCGGCTCATCGATTTCAACCCGGGCATTTATGGCATCATCTTTACGCGGACCAAGGCGGATGCCCAGGAAATTGCCGAAAAGCTGACGCGGGAAGGATATGATATCGATGCGCTGCATGGGGACCTGACCCAACAGCAGCGGGACAAGGTCATGGGTGAATTCAGGGAAAAGACCTTACAACTGCTGATCGCCACGGATGTGGCGGCGCGGGGTATCGATGTCAAGGAGATCACGCATGTGATCAACTATGAGCTGCCGGATGACCTTGAAGTGTATACGCATCGCAGCGGTCGTACCGGCAGGGCCGGCAGCACGGGGATTTCGTTGTCCATCGTGCATAGCCGGGAGATCGGCAAACTGAAGCAGATCGAGCGGATGGTGCAATCTCCATTCCACAAAATGGAGATCCCGAGCGGAAAGGATGTTTGCCGGAAGCAGTTCTTCCACTTCATGGACCGCCTGCTGCAGACGGATATCAGTCACGGGGATTATGAGACCTACGTTCCCATGCTGGCAGAGAAATTTACCGATGTTAGTAAAGAGGAAGTGTTGAAGCGGGTCGCGGCGCTCGAGTTCGATCGTTTTTTGAAATATTATGAGAATGCGGAAGACCTGAATGCCCGGGAGCGGGTACGGGAGTATGGGGGGCGTGAGGTTCAGGGCGGCGACCGGAGGGATTATGGTCGTGGCGAGGGGCGGGCAAGGGCGAGGGGGTATGATGGCAATGGGGATTACATGAAGTTATTTGTCAACCTGGGTACGAAGGATGGTTTTTATAAAGCGAGTTTTTTGCAATTTATTCTGGATATGAGCGATCTGCGCAAGGAGGTCCTTGGCAGGGTGGATATGAAGGAAATGAACAGCTGGATCGAGGTAGACCGTCGTGCGGCGCATCAGATGATCCGGGCGATCGACGGGAAGAAATTCAAGGGGCGGAGGATAAGGATGAACGATGCGAACAGCAGATAGTATGGTGCGGACAGGGGGTAGTATTGTGGGGCGGCGGGTAGTATTGTGCAGACAGCGGGTAGTATTGTGGGGGCGGCGGGTAGTATTGTGCGGACGACTCTTGTGATTTTATGCGCATAAAATGAAAAAATGCGCATAAAGTTGGTTAGACAGAAAACGTTTTGTTTGGTAGGAAATGGTTGGTGCGTGGGAAAAGGTTTGATTAGGCAGGAAACGGTTGGTGGGTGGGAAACGGCAGTTTATGGGGCGTCATTTTTAAAAGTCAATTTTTCACATATGGAAGCAACAGCAACTAAGAGTGCGAAAGAGATTGTTCAGGCAGCCTGGAACAAGCGCCCCCTGATCATCTCGGGTCCCTGCAGCGCAGAGACGGAAGAGCAAACGGTACAGACGATCGAACGTCTCGCAAAGACCGGGAAGGTGGATATGGTGCGGGCGGGGATCTGGAAGCCCCGGACGCGCCCCGGCAGCTTTGAGGGGATCGGCACCAAGGGATTGCCGTGGCTGCAGCGGGCAAGACAGCTCACGGGATTGCCTGTGATGGTGGAAGTGGCGACTGGAAAACAGGTGGAAGACGCCTTGCATTTCGATATCGACGTGCTTTGGATCGGCGCCCGGACGACGGTCAACCCGTTCAGCGTGCAGGAGGTGGCGGATGCATTGCGGGGAGTCGATGTGCCGGTGCTGGTCAAGAATCCCATCAATCCCGATATCGAGTTATGGACGGGAGCCGTCGAGCGCGTGGCCAAGGCGGGGATCAAGCAGATCGGGCTGATCCATCGCGGATTCAGCTCCTATGGGAATACGGAATACCGGAATGCGCCGATGTGGCATCTGGCTATTGAAATGAAGCGGCGCTCACCGGGGCTGATGATGATCAATGACCCTTCGCATATCAGCGGCCGCCGGGATATTTTGCTGGATGTAGCGCAGAAGGCGATCGACCTGGATATGGACGGGCTGATCATTGAAACGCATATCGATCCCGACAAGGCGTGGAGCGATGCCAGGCAACAGATCACGCCGGAACGGCTGGCGGAACTGCTCGACAGCATCAAGTGGCGGCATGAGACGACGACGGAAAAGGACTTTATCACCGCGCTGGAAAAATTGCGCGAGCAGATCAACCATATCGATGACGAACTGATCCAACTGTTGGGTCAGCGGATGAGGATTGCCGATCAGATCGGCGAGTACAAGAAGGCCAATAATATTACGATCCTGCAGACCAACCGCTGGAATTCCATCCTGGAGAAGGCGTTTGTCAAAGGGGAGAAGTTGAATCTCAGCAAGGAATTCATCACCAAGTATTATGATGCGGTGCATATGGAATCCATCAACCATCAGAACAAGATCATGAATTCCTAGAGCGGGCTTAGAATCGCTGGCATGAACAAAATACAATACAAATTCTCCGGCAAAACGACCACGTATTATTTCGATGCCGATCTGTCGTATCTCGGGAAGCTGGTGGACAAGGATCATACGGTGCTGATAACGGATGACCATGTTTTTTCTGCACATCAGAAGAAATTCGGGGGCTGGAATACGATCGTCATCCATGCGGGGGAACAATTCAAGGTGCAGGCAACGGTCGATTCGATCGTCGAACAGTTGATCGGCTTCGGTGCGGACCGCAAGACCTGGCTGATCGGGGTGGGGGGCGGCGTGGTGACGGACCTGGCAGGGTATGTTGCGGCGATCTATATGCGCGGGGTGTCGTTCGGGTTTGTCCCCAGTTCGATCCTGGCGATGGTGGATGCTTCGATCGGGGGCAAGAACGGGATCGACGTAGGTGTATACAAGAACCTGGTGGGCACGATCCGGCAGCCGGAGTTCCTGTTGTATGACTACAGCCTGTTGAAGTCGTTACCGAAAGCGGAATGGGTAAATGGGTTTGCGGAGATCATCAAGCATGCGGCGATAAAAGATGCGGGGTTATTCAAAGAGCTGGAGGCGGCTACACTATCCCGCTATCAGAAGGATAAGGCGGCGCTTGCCCGGCTGATCCGGCGTAATGCCGCCATCAAATCGGCGGTGGTGGAAAAGGATGAGTTCGAGCAAGGCGACCGGCGGCTGTTGAATTTCGGGCATACACTGGGGCATGCGATCGAGAACCTGTATACGTTGCCGCATGGGCATGCGGTTGCCATCGGGATGGTGGCGGCCTGCGTGGTCTCGGAGGAGTTTACGGGCTTTGAAGGTACGGAGCGGGTGATCAGGGTGTTGAAGAAATACGGGTTGCCGGCGCTGGCGGCGTTCGAGCCAAAAGAGGTAATGAAGGTGCTCCGGATGGACAAGAAGCGGGTGAAGGATTCGATGAATTATATTTTGTTGAACAAGATTGGGCAGGCGGTGGTTCGGGTGATCCCGATCGTCCAACTGGAGAAGCTGCTGCAATCGATCATAATGGCGAGGTGAGTATGATAACGACAATTCAGCCTTCGGGGCTTTCCGGTGTAATCCAGGCGCCGGCTTCCAAGAGCTCGATGCAGCGGGCCTGTGCGGCGGCTTTGCTTCGGGTGGGGGAGACGAGGATCTTATGTCCGGGGCATTCGAATGATGATAAAGCGGCGTTGGGGGTGATCCGGGATTTGGGGGCGGAGGTGACGGCCATGAAAGACGGGTCGATCCGGGTTCGGAGCCAAGGGAGGGATGCGACTGCGGTTGGCGGGATGGAAGTGAACTGTGGTGAAAGCGGGTTGGGGCTGCGGATGTTCGCGCCGATCATTGCCCTCAGCGGGCAGGCGGTCCGGGTGGTGGGTCAGGGTAGTCTGTTAACCCGGCCCATGGATTTCTTCGATGAAGTCTTTCCGCAACTGGGCATTCGGGTGATATCCAATAAAGGCAAGCTACCACTGGAGATCCAGGGGCCTTTGCAGCCGCGGGATATTGAAATTGACGGATCGTTCTCGTCACAGTTCCTGACGGGGTTATTGTTCGCTTATTCGGCGGCCGGGGCCACGGGGGCGACCATTCGGGTCCGGCAGTTAAGGAGCAAGCCATATATCGATCTGACGTTGCAGGTCATGAAGCACTTCGGGTGGCATGTGGAGAATCGAAACTATGAACAATTTTGCTTTGGCGGGTTGAATAAGATTGAAAGGAACCCGTTGGAATACACCGTGGAAGGGGATTGGAGCGGCGGAGCTTTCCTGTTGGTCGCCGGAGCGGTAGCAGGGCCTGTCGTGGTGAAAGGACTTGATGGATGGTCTACACAGGCGGATAAGGCAATTCTGCAAGCGCTGTGTGATTGCGGGGCATCGATGGAGACGGGGAAAGAGGAGATACGGATCGGACCTCGAAAGTTGAAGGCATTTCGGTTCGATGCGACGGATTGCCCGGACCTTTTCCCGCCGCTGGTGGCGTTGGCGGCGTATTGTGAGGGCACGACCGTGATTAGCGGGGTCAGCCGCCTCGCGCATAAGGAGAGTAACCGTGGGTTGACGTTGCAGGAAGAATTCAGGAAAATGGGTATTTCCATCAACCTGGTGGGCGATACGATGCTTGTTGGGGGCGGGGCGGTCAGTGGCGCGCGGGTGCACAGCCGGCACGATCATCGGATAGCGATGGCCTGTGCGGTGGCTGCGCTTGGTGCGGATCGAGAGGTGACGATCGAGGAGGCAGAAGCGATCGATAAGTCGTATCCTGACTTCTACCGCGATTTGCAACAATTGGGTGGAGAAATTAAATCAATCGGCGTATGAATTCCCTGGGGCGTCTATTTCGCGTTACCATTTTCGGTGAATCCCATGGCGAGAGTGTGGGCATCAGCATTGATGGGTGTCCGGCCGGTCTGCCGCTCTCGCTGCAGGATTTTCTGCCGGACCTGGAGCGCCGGAAGGGTGGGGTTCAGAAAGGGACGACACCGCGGAAAGAAGATGACCTGCCGATCTTCAAGAGCGGGCTTTTTAATGGGATGAGTACGGGAGCGCCGATCACGATCTTGTTTGAGAACAACAATACCCGGTCGGGCGACTATGAGAAGCAGCGAGCGGTGCCGAGGCCGGGACATGCCGACTTTGTGGCGCACATGAAATTCGGCGGGTTTGAAGATTATCGGGGCGGCGGCGCGTTTTCCGCGCGGCTGACGGTGGGTCTTGTTGCGGCGGGAGTGATCGCCAAAAAGCTAATGGGGAATGACATCCGGGTCAAGGCGGATATTCAGGAGATTGGGGGCGAGACGGACCTGGAGAAAGGGCTTCAGAAGGCCATCGATGCCAAAGATTCCATTGGCGGGATGGTGGAGTGCCGGGTCAGCGGGCTGCCGGTCGGACTGGGTGAGCCATTTTTTGACTCGGTGGAGTCGCTGCTGGCGCATGCAGCGCTGGCTATTCCGGCGGTAAGGGGCGTCGAGTTCGGGACGGGGATGGCGGCTGCAAGGATGTTTGGAAGCCAGCATAATGATGCCATCGAAGATATGACCGGGCGTACGCGGACCAATCATGCGGGTGGGGTTGTGGGCGGGTTGACGAACGGGAATGAGCTGGTCTACCGGATTGCGATCAAGCCGACGTCTTCTACCCCCAGGGAGCAACTGACGTTAAATTGGGAGACGGGTGAGCAGGAGCTGTTTTCCGTCAAGGGGAGGCATGATCTGTGTGTGGCGTTAAGGGCGCCGGTCATCCTGGAAGCGATGACGGCCATTGTGTTAGCGGACCTGCTGATGCTGGAGCAACGGATACCCAGGATATTCCGCGTGGGCCACCCTTAAATAATCAAAAAATAGCCGTTTAGTACTCAGAAATATTACCGTGTTGTATTATATTGGGGTGAATATGAAATATCGAAAACGCAGCGTTCTGTTCTTTTTTCCCGGCGAGTCGACGATTTTTCTGGTAGCGTGGTTGATTTTTCTGGTTGCATGTCATCGAGGTAATGGAAAAGGAGAGAAGGACGAGGTGAAAACACCGGCACAAATGGACCGGCACGTTGGAGAGGATTTGAAAAGCGTGCTGCAGTTTGCGGCAGACAATCACGACCAACTAAACGATTCCACCACTCTTTTGTACCGGGCGCTCGAGGATAGCCTTTATGGCAGCAAAGATTATGTCGCGATATGGAGTGACAAGGAGCATTGGAAGCGCCAGGCGGATTCGCTTTTTTCTTTTATCGACAGCAGTAAAGAATACGGGCTTTTTCCCACGGACTACCACTACTATTCTCTTCACTTTATTCAGCGTATTCTACAGGAGGATACGATGGCCAAGAAGAATGCGGCGATCTGGACCAGGGCCGATCTGCTGTTGACAGACGCTTTCTTCCACCTGGTCAAGGATATCAGGCAGGGGCGGCTGGGTTTTGACAGTGTCACGATGCGGAAGGACTCGGTGTTGCCCGACTCGGTGTTCACCCGGGCGCTGGCTTCGGCGGTACAGACCAATAGTATTTCGGCTACGCTGCACGAGCTCGAGCCGAACCATCCCGGTTATGACTCGGTCAGGGCGTATTTACACAATTTCCTGGCGACGGCGCATTTCCGGAAGATGACCTGGCTGGAGTATCCGTATAAGGATTCGGCGGTGTTCTATCAGGCGCTGACGCGCCGGCTGCAGGAATCGGGGTATATCGATTCGACCGCTGCTTCGGTAGATTCGGCTATACTGCATGGTGCGATCCGGCAATATCAGGCGGTGAACAAACTGAAAGTTACGGGCAAGGTTACGCAGGACATGGTGAGCATGATGAATAATTCCGACTGGGAAAAATTCAAGCGGATCGCCATTACGCTTGACCGTTATAAGCAGCTGCCGGACACGCTGCCGGAGACATATGTTTGGGTCAATTTGCCGGCTTTTACTTTGGATGTATGGGACTCCGGTTCGGTGGCGTTGGAGTCGAGGGTGATCGTGGGAGCGCCGAACACCAGGACGCCGTTGCTGACCAGCGAGATCTCCAACTTCGTGACGTATCCGCAATGGACGGTGCCCAACAGCATCATTTTCCGGGAAATGCTCCCGGCGATCAAGCGAGATATCACCTATCTGCAGAAGCAGAATCTGATCGTGGTCGATGATAATGACAGTGTCAGGGACCCTTTGACCATCAATTGGCGGCGGCTCAACAAGAACCATTTCCCCTATCAGCTCAAGCAGCGGGAGGGGGATGATAACTCCTTGGGAGTTATGAAGTTTAACTTCAGGAATAAATACGATGTCTATTTGCACGATACGAATGTCCGGTGGATGTTCGATAAGTCGTTCCGGGCGTTGAGCCATGGCTGTGTACGGGTGAAGGAGTGGCGAAAGCTTTCTGATTTCCTGATCCGGAACGATACGATGAAATATCATCCGGATACGTTAAAAGCATGGATTGCGCGGCAGGAGAAGCACACGGTATGGGGTTTTTCGAAGGTGCCCATTTTTATCCGGTATTTCACGGTGGAGGGGAAAAAGGGGAAGTTGCAATTTTATGATGATATTTACGGGGAGGACAGGACGTTGAGGGACAGGTATTTTGCGCAAAAACCGATTTCTTAAAAACGCCCTGGAAGGGTACCGGAGCGGAGCGAACGGTACGAGCGAGGCGGACTGTGACGAAGCAGGTCCGTCGAAGCTCTCGCGCAGCGCAGACATTAGACCCGGTAGGCGCCGAAGGCGCCGATGGACGCTGTAAACAAATTATGCCCTCGAAGATTCATAAAGGATTGCTCGCCTTCTGTCTTCTGCCCGCTGCGGTATTCGGGCAGCATAAGAAGCCCATCAAGGTACAATACGGGATTGCCAGCTATTATGCTGACAAGTTCGAAGGCCGGAAGACCTATACGGATGAGGTCTTTTGCCAGGATAGTCTCACGGCGGCCAGCAACACGCTTCCCATGCATACCTGGGTAAAGGTGACCAATCTACGCAATCACCGGACGGTAATCGTTCAGATCAATGACAAGATGCATCCCCGCAACCGGCGGTTGATCGATCTTAGCCGGGCGGCGGCGGAAAAGCTGGGTTTTGCGGGACGCGGCCTTACACGGGTCCGGGTAGATGTGTTGGGTAAGAAAAAGCCTACTTTTGCGGAAAACTATATTCCATGAATACAAGTATCGGCATTAGCCCGAAGAATCTCCAGGCCGTTGCGGCAGACCTCAGCAAATTACTGGCGGATGAATTCGTCCTTTACACCAAAACGCGGAATGCGCATTGGAATGTCGAGGGGCCTGATTTCCATTCGATGCATATTTTTTTCGAGCAGCAGTACGAGGAACTGGAAGATAAGGTAGATGAGGTTGCGGAGCGGATCCGGAAGTTGGGTCACTATGCGCCCGCTACGCTGCAGAGCTTCCTCCAGCTGACGCATCTGACCGAGAAATCATGGGAGAAGAATGACAGTCTCAGTTTTATCAAGGAACTGACAGTGGATCACGAGAACATTATCATCTTTTTGCGGGAAAAAATTCCGGTGTTTGTGAATGAATATGGAGATGCGGGGACGAGCGACTACATTACGGGGTTGATGGAGGAGCATGAGAAGATGGCGTGGATGCTGCGGGCGCATCTGAAGTAGGCGGGTCGCCTGGTCGCCTGCCGACGGGGAGCGGGCCGGTGCTTATTGGTTCTCCTTTTTGCCGAACAGCCGCTTGAAGAAGCCTGGTTTTTTCTTTGGCTGCTGTTGTTGCGGCGCGTCGGTCACTGTGATCCTGACGGAGCCCTGGGGGCTGCTTTTCTGCGTGGTGGCTTCTTTCAGTATTTTCTGTTCTTCGGGGGTCAATTTGGAATCCACGGGCACGGTGGGGGGGCTGGTATCGAGATACTGGTTGGCTTTTCCGTTACCTTGATTGGCGCCTTCAGCACCGGGCGGGGCTGTCTTTTCGATCAGGTTCGTGTAATCATAGATCATTTCCTTTCGCATATTCTCCGGCTGGATGAATTTGGATTGCCGGTCGATACCGAGCGATTTATCCGCGAGGACTTTGGCGAAAAAATATTCCCAGATGGGTCGGGCTGCCTGGGCGCCATAGCCGAGGCCTCCTTCGAGGTGGATAAAGCGATCGTCGCAGCCGATCCAGGCGCCGGCCATCAACTGCGGGGTGTAGCCCATGAACCAGGCGTCCGAGTTGTCGTTGGTGGTCCCGGTCTTCCCGCCCATTTCGGCAAGGCCCAGGCGGTTGCGAAGACCGGCGGCGGTGCCGAAGTCAACGGGGCCCTGCATCATCCGGGCCATAGTGTATGCGGTAGCCTGGCTGATGACTTCTTTCCGTTCGGTATCGAATCGGTCGAGGACGGCGCCGTTCTTGTCTTCGATCCGGGAGATATAGTAGGGCCGGGTGCTGAAGCCGCCGGAGGGGAACATGGTATATCCCCACATCATTTCGTAGAGGGAAAGGTCGCAGGCGCCGAGGGCCATCGAAGGGTACGGGTCGATCTTTGTCGGGATGCCGATCTGTTTCATGTAGTCGGCGAAGCGTTTAGGACCTACCTGTTTCATGATATAGGCGGCTACGCCGTTGACCGACCAGGCGAGGCCGGAGGCCATGGTCATGCTGCCGCCTTCATGCTTGTCCGGGCGGGCGGGAACGTAGCCAAAGCCGGGGAAGTACTGCTGGCTGGTTTGGCACTCCGTCTCAGGCGTAAAGTTGAAATCCTCGATGCCCAGGCTGTAGAGGAAAGGCTTGATCGCGCTGCCTACCTGGCGTTTGGTATTGACATTGACGTGGTCGAATTTGTAGGTCTTGAAGTCGATGCCGCCTACCCAGGCTTTGACGGCGCCGGTGACCGGGTCCATAACCATGAAGGCCGTCTGGAGCATTTCCTGGCTGTATTTGATGGAATCCAGCGGGGACATGACGGTATCCTTTTCCCGTTTGGAGTTCCAGGCAAAGACTTTCATGGCGACGGGTTTCAGAAAGGTCCTGCGGATATCGGCGTCGCTCATTCCGGCGTCCTCCTCATTATTCCAGCGATCGCTGTTGCGCATGGCGGCTTCGAGGATGTTGGCATGGTCTTTCCAGATCAGGCCTTTCCGGATGTCGTATTGCGAGCTCAGCGCCTTTTGCAGAATGGGTAGTTGTTTGGCCACTGCTTCATCCGCATAGATCTGCATCCGGGGGTTGATGGTCGTATATATCTTCAATCCGTCCTCATACAAGTTATATGGCTCGCCGGTGGCGGGGTTCTTATGTTCTTTACACCATTTCCGCAGGTCTTCGCGGAGGACATCCCGGAAGTAGGGGGCCAGGCCGTTGTTCTCGTCTACTTTTTTGTAGTTGCTCAGATCGATTGGCTTTGCTTTATAGCCTGCGGCATCTTTTTCGGTGAGATAATCGTACTTCACCATCTGGTTGATGACGGTATTGCGGCGTTCGATCGCCATCTTCGGGTTCCGTCGGGGATTGTACACCGTATTTCCCTTCAGCATGCCGATCAGGACGGCGGCTTCGTCGACGGAGAGGCGGTCGGGCTCCTTCTGGAAGAAGGTCCGCGAGGCATTGCGGATACCATAGACGTTATCGCCAAAGGGGACCTCATTGAGGTAGAGGGCAAGGATTTCCTGTTTGGTGAAATTGCGTTCCAGTTTGATCGCGATGATCCATTCCTTCAGTTTCTCGATGAAACGGCGCATGAAGTTCTTCGACCCTTGTTCCAGCAGGTTCTTGGCGAGCTGCTGGGTGATGGTGCTGCCGCCGCCGTCCCGGCCGAGTTTGAGGACGGCGCGTATGACGGAGAAACCGTCGATCCCGGAGTGTTCGTAGAACCGCGCGTCTTCGGTGGCGACGAGGGCATTGACGACGTTGGGGGAGATATCCTTGAATTCGACATTGCTGCGGTTTCCTTTATCCTTATAATATTTTCCCATGGGGGTGCCGTCTTCAGCGAAGACCTCCGATGCCAGGGTAATAGAGGGGTTCTCCAACTCTTTCAGGGAGGGAAGGGAGCCGAATACACCGAGGTTGATAAGGACCAGGAAAAGGAGAAAGGCGCCCAGGCCATAGAAAAAGACTTTCCAAAAGATGGGGACCAGCTTAGATGACATATTAGTTAAACTTCTTATAATTATTGGCTCAAAGCGGTATGGCGGGTTCTTCGGGTAAACGTAAAAGTAGGGTTAAGGTTCCTAAAAACCGTGTTAATTCAAAATTCGTGCTGGGTTTTGGCGAAGGTGTATGTCGGGTTTTGGCGAGGGTGTTTGCCAGGTTTTGGGGAAGGTGTTTGCCGGGTTGCGGGGAGGGTGTTTGCCAGGTTTTTGGGGAGGGTGTATGCCGGGTTGCGGGCTCCGGCGGGTGGTTAGAATTTTCCCGGGTAGGCAGTATTCAGGAATTGGCGATAGGCGTTCAAGTCCTTTCTATTCAGGAGTAACTGCAGGTTAGGGCGGGAAATGATCACGAAAATGTATTTATCGGCGGGGAGCCAGGGTACGATCTGGCGGGGCGCGAGGGCTTTTATGCTATTCAGGTAGGTCATGGCGTCTTTGTCGGTCGGGAAGTTGCCGATCACGAGCATTTTAACGGAGTCATTCAACGAGGCATTTTCCGCGGTCAACTGCTGGGAATAGAAGTTCTCCTGGTTATAGCCGTTGAAGGCGTTGCGAGCTTCGTTGACATAGACGGGGTCCACTTTGGTCATAATGATCACCACCGAATGCGGGGCATCGGGATTGAAGGCGAAAGTGGAGTTGAGATTTTTCACTTTGGCGGCCGCCAGAGCGCTGTCGGTCATGGTGACTTTGCGCAAGCTGCCCGAATCGGTCCCGATCCTGCTGGGGCCGGCAATCGGTTTGGCCGTTGAGGTATCGCGGGCGAGTGCTGCTTCCCGGGCCTTTGCTTTTGCCCAGGCTGAAGTAGTATCTACTTTCAGCATGTTAGAATCGTTGCGGACCAGTGCCGGCCGGTTGTTTTGGGCTCTGGCCGCAGGCGGGAAGCTGCTGACGGCGACGGTATCCTCTTCCTTTTTGATCTGGAGGCGGGTCAGACAATCTTCGATCTGGCGGCGGCGGCTGAGGACATCCAGCATGGTGGCGGCCTTGTCGGACATGGGGGTATGGGGGAACTTGTTGATGATGCTTTGGAGCACGGCTTTTGCCTGCGGGTCCTGGTTACTGCGAATATAATAGACGGATTCGATGTATAACAGTTGGGGGGTCCAGTATTTATCGCCATAAAGGCTATCCTCGACCTTCTTCTGCGCGATGGCTTCATTGAACCGGCCTTCGATAAAAGCCTCATAGATCTTCTCGTACTGGCGGGTTGCGTTTACTTTCAGGCTCGTTTCTGCCTGCGCGACGGAATCGGGATTTAGAGCTTTGGCCGTGAATGCACCTTTGGGGAACCTTTGTTTCAGCAGTTCCAACATCCGGCCGGCGTTGGCCTGATCGCCGAGTTTGGTATAGCAGTAATAGAGATTGAGCAGGGTTTGTTCCTGTTGGGTAGTGGTCGGGAATTTTGTCAGCAGGGAATCGTAGGTATTGATGGCATAAGGGTAATCCTCAATGCCTTCCTGATAGGTTTTTCCCAAGAGGAAGAGGGCATTTTCGATGGAGTCGTTCGACTTTTTCATTTTCTGCGGCGTCAGCGGGAGGCCGGCCAGCAGGGATTTAAAGTCGATCCCGGTCTTTGCGGCCTTGCGGGCCGCACTGTCGGGGCCGAATCCGGCGTTATTCCGGTTGTTGGCCGCCAGGTTGGTTTTCATCAGGGAAGATATCGCCCAGTTGTCTACATTGGGCCGGTTGCCGTACCGGTTCTTAAAGTCGGTGTAACCTTTTGCCAGCAGGTTGGGATTATTGAAGTACCAGTCCGATGCGCTTCCACTCGAGTTGGCGCTGAACATGTCATTGACGGCCTTGTTGGGCGAATTGATTGCGAGTCCGCTTTCCTCCTCTCCTTCATCGCGAAGTCCTTGCAGGCGGCGGAGTGTCCGGGCCAATTTTTTCAGGTAGGCATCCCGTTGTGCCGGCGGCATGGCGGCGATGCGCTGGAGGCTGTCCTGGCGGTCCATGACCTTGAGCTGGGCAACGATGATGGCGAGTGCCGCTTTGCGGTCGTTCAGCCAGCCAATGTCTTGTTCGCGGGCGAGCTCGATCATGTTGACGCTGTCGTAGAGGCTTTTGGCGCTGCGATAGTTCTTATCCTCAAAGGTGAGGTTGGCCAGCTGGAGGAAGGCTTTTGTACGCTGGGTGCCGTTTGGCGCGGAGTTCCTGACGCAAAGCTGGAGGAAGGAAATGGCGCCGGGTTTGTTGTGCGCTTCCAATTCCATCTGTGCGGCGGTGTAATAGATGATATCGCGGTATGCTTCAAAACGGTCCTTTCTTGCCATTTTGGTCAGCACTGCTATGTTCTTTTGGATATAATCCACGCCACCTTCCTTGTTCTGGCGGATGGCGTTCAGCCGGGCGTAGATATCGAGGACCGGATCGTACGTATGGGTGATCACCCGTTCGTAAAATGTCTTTGCTTCGAATGAGTTGCCGATACGTTCATAGCACTGGGCGATGAGGTACTCCCAGCGGGCGTATTCTTCGCGGTTTCCGGCAGCCGGAAGGGCCAGGGTGAGAAAAAAGGCGGTGCTGTCGTAGACACCCTGCTGGTAGAAGTAGAGGGCCCTGACTTCAGCCAGGGATGGCCGGAGGCGGGCGGGGAATTGCGGGTCGTGGTCGAGGACTTCTATCAGCGCGGCGGCATCGGTATATTCGTCCTTGGCCAGGTAGGTGCGGACCTTCCAGATCAGGGCGTCATTGCGGCTTGGCGGGGGGAGGTCGAATATTTTTTCGAGTTTTTTTTGCTTTTCGGGAGTAGATACCTTGTCGGCGTTGCCTCCCTGGTCCCTGTTGTAGTTACTTCCGATCGGGATGAAATAGCCGCCCTCTTCCTTAGGTGCGAAGGCCCAGTTGATGAACTGGAAAGTAATATTGGCCGAGTCGTAGAATTTTTTATAAAAATAAGATTCACCCATCAACAGGTAGAGGTTGTCGGTCCAGTCGTTGCGGGTGTCATGGATGAGGATGCCCATCGTGCATTTGTAGACGACAGAATCGAGTTCCTTCTTCTGTGCGGCGGTGGCTTCGGGGGTGTAATTATAGAAGGGGAGCAGCTTGGTATAGTCTTCTCTGAACTGGGCTTTTGCTTTGGCGAGGACGAGCTTTATCTTTTCGTTGGCGTTGTAGTAGTAGTTATAGTGGGTGATATTGTTCTGGACGAAGTGGCGGAACTTCCTGAATTTCTTGCCGTTATTAGAAGTCTCGGAGGCCAGGATGCGGTTTTCCCATTTGGGTGGTTTCTTTAGGTCATAGTCGACGCCCTCCTGCCCGGAGGCCGTCCGGATCAGCAACAGGAATACTACCGATAGCAGGATTTTACTAATCGTCACATGGTCCTTTTGAAAGCGGCAAACTTATGAGTTAATAACTCGTTTTCCATCAATTTATTTTATTATCTTTAGCCGGAGATCTAATAAATCCAATATGGCCAAATTCGATGCCAATTCGACCTTGAAACGCCTTCAGAACAGGTACCGGCTGGTGGTTATGAATGACGACACCTATGAAGAAGTGGTCACTTTCAAATTGTCCCGCCTTAGCGTGTACACGCTTCTCTGCACGATTTTTGTATTATTGACCGGGTTAACGGTGGCGCTGATCGTTTTCACGCCGTTGAAGCTTTATATTCCGGGTTATGGGGATGTGAGTAATACCCGGGATCTGCGTGAACTAAAAATACGGACTGATTCGTTAGAGCAGGAGGTAAGGTACAGGGACCAATACCTGGAGAGTGTCCGGAATGTTTTACAGGGGAATACGACGGTAAAGCTGGATACGACGACATTAAAAATCCCAAAACCCGAAAAGATAAGTGATTGAAAACCTAAAATCTAATACTTATTATGTTCAACGGAAAAACCAAATCAGACATGCCCGGAGAAGTCTCTGTCGGCACCAGTGCCAGCCTGATCGGCGCGGGCACCACCATGAAAGGTGATATTACGAGCAATGGCGACCTGCGGATTGACGGGGCGTTGGTCGGCAATATCCATTGTTCGGCGAAGGTTGTGATCGGTGCCGGCGGCGTGGTTCAAGGGGATATCAATGGCCAGCAGGCGGATATTATGGGAAAAGTGACCGGCACGATCAAGGTAAGGGACTTATTGCAGCTGAAAGGTGGCAGTCATTTGAATGGGAATATCCAGGCCGGCAAGCTGCAGATCGAGCCGACGGCCAATTTCAATGGGGAATGTCACATGACCCCGGCGCCGGTCGAGAACAGTTCTAATGGAAAGGCAATCCCGGAAATAAAGCGGGAGATCAAGCATGCCGAAGTCGCAGCCGGCTGATCAGAACAATCGAAAACGATTTGATGGTGGTGGTGACGATGGTCGCCGCCAGTTAATGCGCTACGCGGGACTTTCGGGCCAGGTGGCCGCCTCCGTAGGGGCTGCTGTATGGCTGGGGGTAAAGGCCGACAAGTGGTTCAAAGTTAATTTTCCCATTTTTTCATTGGTCGTACCTTTGCTGGTAATTGTGTATGTGCTTGTGCAGATCATAAAAGCCAATTCGGGGAAAAAGAATGAAAAATAAGTTATACGGCAAGGCGTTTTTGCCGATCCTGGCCGTTTTTTTAGTGTCTACGATCGCGATCCTGCTGGGAGCACCGGTGTTGCGGGGGTGGAAAACGGACGGGGGGGTGCTGTTGGGAGGGAATGAGTTGTTCTTTGGATTGACCTTGATTTCTTATCTATTGCATATCAAATCGATAAGTAGCCCGAATCCCCATGTCTTCGTACGGATGATCTATGGCAGCTTGATTATCAAGATGATGGTTTGTATGATAGCGGCCTTGCTATATGGCTGGCTGGCCACGGCAGTGAACAGGAATGCCATTCTTGGATGTTTTATTTTATATGTGATCTATACCTTCCTGGAAGTCAGGGTCTTAATGAAATTTATCAAGAAGTCGCCAAACCATGCCTAAGAAAGAAGCGCCGCTTGACTATTTGCGCCGCTGGATCCCGGGGCAGGCCGCTCAATTGATTTTGCACTATCTCAATCATTATCAGGTACATTTGACGATCACCCGGGAGCGGAAGAGTGTCCTGGGTGATTACCGCCATGCGACGCATTCCTCCAATCACCGGATCAGTGTCAATGGGAACCTGAATCCTTATTCCTTCCTGATCACGCTGATCCATGAGCTCGCTCACCTCGTGACGTTCATGGAGTTCGGGAGCCGGGTCCAATCGCATGGCAAGGAGTGGAAAAAGATCTACCGGAAGATATTGGAGGAGTTCATCCCGTTGAAGGTCTTTCCGGCGGATGTGTTGACGGCCTTGAAAAAGAATCTCCATGACCTGCCGGCCAGCAGCTGCGCGGACGAGAACTTGATGCGGGTGTTGCGGCGATATGATGATGATAAGGAAGGGTTAATGTTGGTGGAGCAGATCCCGGAGGGTGGTTGTTTCAGGCTGGAAGACGAGCGCATTTTCCGGAAAGGGAAAAAATTGAGAAAAAGATATCAATGTGTTGAAGTAGCCACGGGAAAGTTGTATCTTTTCAGTCCGATCTATGAGGTCAAACCTGCTTCCTAGGTATTCCAGACAACCCTTTGTATCCTTCCGTCGTAAAAGACATAATAAAAAGTTCTGGGGGGCCGGTAAAGTCCGGGGGCCCGGTTCCTTTGGTTCAGCCCGTTTTTAATTCTTTCCCTACCTATTCACTTTTCTCTCCAGCCTGGGTGGCGGACGTTCCTTCAGCTCAGTAAGGCGATGATGCCGTACAGCACGGCCATTGTGACGATGATGATGCCGATGAATGGTCGATCTGCGTTTTTCATATACCGAATATTTTTGGCGAGGTGGTCTATTCGGTTAACGAAGAAGGTGCGGTTAATAGTATGTGGGACCGGCCGGAGGCCGGGTGTTTTTACAATTCTGAATAGGGCGCTGCGTGCAGGAAAATGTCGTCGATATGGGAAACGTTGTGCTGGTATTGGGGGGAGGACGACAAACTCTTCCAGGTCGGGTCTGCACCGAATGTTTTCCAGTGATCGTCGCGGGCAGCCATGTTATCGAAACTGGTCATGTACATCAGGTTAGGCATATGTGTGCCGGAGAGAACGGAAGCGTAGAAGACGGCATGGAAGCCAAGCTTACCGAACAGGGTAATCTCGCCGCCGTCATTGAACATCTTCACCTTGTTGGCAAAATAAGATTCGGTTGGCCCTTCGTAGCTTCGGAGCTCATAGATGCGGTCGGAGCTATAGGGCTGCCCCGCCCAGGGGGCGGCGTGATGCGGCATATCGGGGAATGCTTTTAGCAGAATGGATTCTATCCGGACATAAGGCGGGTCGTCATAGCCGGCGGTGAGATAGGACCGGCCGTCGGCGAGGTATTGTGCATCTTTGGCAAGTTGGTCGGCAAGAGAGGCAAACTGGTCCAGGTCTTTGATCGGCATGAATACATAAATCCGGCGGACAGCGGCGGTGTCGTTGCCTATGGGTTTAAACACCCCGATGCCGGAGATGTGTTGGCGGTGCAGGGCGGGCAGCAGGGCAGTTTGCAGGAAACTGTCTACCCGGGATTCCTGCAAGGCGGTCTTCAACTGGTAGATGCGGATCGCGAAGTATTCCTGCCGGCCGGCTGTCGGGGAGGTCGCGGCAGCGGTAGG
>DATJMG010000167.1:0-15086 GCA_035508835.1 Puia sp. | reverse complement strand
TTGTTTATAAGCCTGTTACACATCGCATATCTCGACCCCTTCCGCCAGCGAAGCCAGCTTGTCCGCCATCGTCGGAACGAACTCCTGCGCCACATAACCCGTATACCCCGTCGCCAGAATAGCCCGCATGATCGCCGGATAATACAACTCCTGCGTTTCATCGATCTCATGCCGCCCCGGCACGCCGCCCGTATGATAGTGCCCGAAATATTGATGATTATCCGTGATCGTCCTGATCACATCCCCTTCATCGATCTGCATGTGGTAAATATCGTATAACAACTTGAAATTCTCCGATCCGATCAGTTTTACCAGCTCGATTCCCCATTTCGAATGGTCGCACATCTGATCCTTATGATCGATCTTGCTGTTCAGGAGCTCCATGACAATAACGACCTTATTCTTCTCCGCCTGCCCCATGATCTTCTTCAGCCCGTTCACACAATTGACAAGACCCGTCTCATCATCCATGCCGGCCCGGTTACCGCTGAAACAGATCAGGTTTTGATACCCCGCCTTCGACACCAGATCAATATGCTCGGTATAATTAGCTATCAGCGTAGGATGATATTCCGGATGATTCCATCCCTGGGTCAGGCTGATCTCCGCTCCATTACACATCGGACACCAGATGCCATGTTGCTTTATCACCGGCCATTCCTTGGGCCCAAGCAGATCTATAGCATTGATACCGATCTTCTTCACCGCTTCACAAAAGTCGTCCAGGGGAATATCTTCATAGATCCATCGGCAAACCGACTGATGGATATTGCCTTTTAATTTCAACTTCTTCCTTTTTTTGGGTCTTTCCGCCATGGCCTCCGCCGGTGATAAAATTCCCAGGGCCGCTGTTCCTGCAACAATACTTTTAATGGCAGCTCGACGTGAAGGTTGGTTAGACATTTGATAAGCAACACAAAATTGAGGAAGGAAATTACGAAATGTTTTTTGCTAAAAGGTGCTAATTCAATAATTTTTAAATGAGCGGTCATATAGCGTGAAAGAATGCATGAATTCGGTAAAGTTGTCCTAAAATTGTGTGGACTATTAACATAACTCATGAACAGAAAGCTACGAATGGGCATGATCGGCGGCGGAAAAAATGCCTTCATCGGCGCCGTCCACCGCATCGCAGCCAACATGGACGGCCTCATCGAACTCGTCTGCGGCGCTTTCAGCAGCCACCCCGATAATGCCCGGGAATCCGGCCGCCAGCTATACCTTCCCGAAGACCGGACATATCTGTCCTTCGAAGATATGCTCGAAAAGGAAAGCCGCCTCCCGGAAGGAGTACGAATGGACTTTGTATCGATCGTCACGCCCAACCATCTCCATTTCGCGCCGGCTATGCTGGCCCTCGAAAAAGGATTCCCCGTTGTACTCGACAAGCCGATGACCTTTACGCTGGAACAAGCCTTGCAATTAAAAAAGAAGGTCGACGAAACCGGCCTCCCCTTCTGCCTTACTCATACCTATGCCGGCTATCCGATGGTCAAACAGGCGCGCCAGATGGTGAAAGAAGGCGCCTTCGGAAAGATCCGGAAAGTTTATGTAGAATATCCCCAGGGCTGGCTCAGCAGGCTCTCCGAAAAAGACGGCAGCAAACAGGCAGAATGGCGGACCGACCCTGCCCGATCCGGCAAGAGCGGCGCCATGGGCGACATCGGCACCCACGCGGCCCACCTCGCGGAATATATCAGCGGCCTTCATATCAACGAACTCTCCGCCGACCTTAGCATCATGGTGGAGGGCCGCGCACTCGATGATGACGGTAACGTCCTGCTCCGGTTCGACAACGGCGCCACCGGGGTGCTATTCGCCTCCCAGGTAGCCGCAGGAGAGGAAAATGCGCTGAAGATCCGCGTATATGGCGAGAAAGGAGGCCTCGAATGGGCCCAACAGGAACCCAACACGCTGCTCACCAAATGGCTGGACCAGCCGGCACAGGTCCTCCGGGCCGGCACACCCTGGCTTTCATCGATCGCTAAATTCAACACCCGTACCCCGGCGGGCCATCCCGAAGGCTATCTTGAAGCCTTCGCCAATCTCTACCGCTGCTTCGCATTGACCTTGTCCGCCCGCCTCGACGGCACCGCCCCGCCAAAAGAAGCGCTGGATTTCCCCGGCGTCGATGACGGCGTCCGCGGTATGGCATTCATCGATACCCTCATCCGCAGCAACGGGAGCCGGGAAAAATGGACCCCCTTCGAAATTTCCACCAATCCATCAAAATAATCGAGCTTATGCGCACAGTAAAAGGCCCCGGCATCTTCCTGGCCCAGTTCATGGGCGATCAGCCGCCATTCAACTCGCTCGCCACTATCTGCAAATGGGCCGCCGGCCTCGGCTATATCGGCGTTCAGCTGCCGAGCTGGGACAGCCGCGTCATCGACCTTCAGAAAGCTGCCGGGAGCAAGACATACGCCGACGAGATCAAAGGCATCGTCGAGGACGCCGGCTTGCAGATCACCGAGCTCTCCACACACCTCCAGGGACAGCTGGTAGCCGTACACCCCGCTTATGACTCGCTATTCGACGGCTTCGCCCCGGCTGCCGTACATAACAACCCTTCCGCCCGTCAACAATGGGCCGTGCAACAGCTGAAATATGCCGCCAAAGCATCGGCGAACCTCGGCCTGAATGCCCACGCCACCTTCAGCGGGGCCCTCCTCTGGCCAACCGTCTATCCCTGGCCCCAACGCCCCGCCGGATTGGTGGAGACCGGGTTCAAAGAGCTCGCCGCCCGCTGGCTTCCCATCCTGAACGAATTTGACCAGCATGGCGTGGATCTTTGCTACGAGATCCACCCGGGTGAAGACCTGCACGACGGGATCACCTACGAGACCTTCCTGCACCATACGAAGGATCATCCCCGCGCCTGCCTGCTCTACGACCCCTCTCACTTCGTCCTTCAGTGCCTCGACTACCTCGAATATATCGACATCTATCACGAACGCATCCGCATGTTCCACGTCAAGGACGCCGAATTCAACCCCACCGGCCGCCAGGGCGTCTACGGCGGCTACCAACCCTGGCTTGACCGCGCTGGCCGCTTCCGCTCCCTTGGCGACGGACAAGTAAATTTCAAATCCATTTTCAGCAAGTTGGCCGCCTACGACTATAAAGGCTGGGCTGTCCTGGAATGGGAATGCTGCCTCAAACATCCGGAAGACGGAGCCAGGGAAGGCGCCCCATTCATCAAAAAACACATCATCCACGTCACCGATAAAGCTTTTGATGATTTCGCCGGGACCGGCAGCGACGAGAAATTCAACCGTACAGTTTTGGGTTTAAATCGATAACTTGGACCCCGAAAAAATATCAGCTCCAAAAAAATAACCATGCGCAACAACTTACTACTCCTTCTCTCCGCTGCACTTTTCATGGCCGCCTGCGGCGGCAATGGCGGCGAAGCCAAATCCGCCGAAACCAAAGACACCGCAACCTCCACCGCTACCCCCGCGGCTTCCGCCGCCGCCGATAAAGGCCTCGAACTGATCGGCTCCAATGACTGCACCGCCTGCCACAGCATACACAAAGGTCAGGGACCCAATACCGGCCCCGCCTATGAAGACGTGGCGGCAAAATACAGCCCCGCCGCCGACTCCACCATCGACCGGCTCGTCAAAAAGATAAAAACCGGCGGCAATGGCGTTTGGGGCTCCAATATGATGACCCCGCATCCCGCGCTCTCGGACAGCGATATCCGGACCATGGTCGCCTATATTCTGTCACTGAAGAAAACCTAGATCCCGCAACGATGATAACCCCGACCCCCGGACCCATTTTTCATATCACCGGCAGCACCCAACCATTGTGATATTCCTTTATCAGGTATTCACTATTGATCTTGTCGTCCGTGAACTTCCCCGCTGCCGGATCCCAACTGAGCCGCCGCTCGCTCCGGAAGGAAATGTTCCCCATCTGCGCGACCGTCGCCACATGCGCGGCATCCCCGATCGGACAATGCAGCGTCTCCGGCTTTCGTGACCGCACCGCTGCAATGAAATTCACCCAGTGCTTATCCACTCCATTGTCCGTAACCGGCGCCAAAGGCTTGGCCACCTTATTCTTGCTGGACTTCTCCTCCAGGACCTCCCATCCGTTCCGATTCAGCACCAACGTCCCGTTATTTCCGATGTAGGCGATCCCATGGTCCCGGTTATAGGAACCATTATCAATCCCCATGGCATGATCCCACACCATATTAAAGCCTTCGAACTCGTACAACGTCGTCAACGTATCCGGCGTCTCCTCCGCCAGATCGGGATAAGCGAATTTTCCACCCAGCGCCGCCACATTTTTCGGCACCCCCGCCTTCATCCCGATCAACCCATAGTCGAGCAGATGCACCCCCCAATCCGTCATCAAGCCGCCGGCATAATCCCAGAACCAGCGGAAATTGAAATGGAACCGGCTGGCATTGAATGTCCGCGTCGGAGCAGGCCCCAGCCACATCGTATAATCGACACCCGCCGGCGGCGCTGAATCCGGCACCACAGGGGCAGGCTTCATCCATCCCTGATAACACCATACTTTGACCGTACGGATATTCCCGAGTCGACCCGACTGCACAAAATCCACGGCATCCTTAAAATGTTGCTGACTCCGCTGCCATTGCCCCACCTGCACGATCCGGCTGTATTTCTGCTGCGCGGCGACCATGGCGCGACATTCGCCGATGGAATTACCGCAGGGCTTTTCGACATATACATCCTTGCCCGCCTGACAGGCAGCGATCATGATCAACGCATGCCAATGATCCGGCGTGCCGATAAGCACCGCATCGATATCTTTTCGCTCCAACAGCTTCCGGTAATCGCTGTACAGCCGGATCCGGCTCGTATCCACTTCCAATTTCTCCAGATCCTTCATCCGGCTGTTTAACACGTTCCGGTCGACATCACAAAGCGCGACCACATTGACACCCGGGACCCGTAACGCAGATTGCAGATCCGCCCAACCCATGCCATTGAGCCCGATGGCTCCGAGATTGACCTGATCCGATGGTGCCACCACCGGTCGGGAATGCCAAAGCGCCCCAGCCACAAGCAAGGAGCTTTGTTGAATAAAAGTCCGACGATTGCTCATGCCCTGAAAGTACAAAAAAAACGGAACTTGCCTACTGCCGGCCTCTCGCACTGCCGGCTCCTCTACTGCTGGGATAACGTGATCACACTCTTGATCGCGGCCGTCGTAGGCGCCGTGATCCCATTGATCGTTTCATTCCCTGACTGATTGATGGTGGAGGTAATGGTCAGGGTGGTTCCGCTGATCGTAAAATGCGCGCCGTTGATCTGGATCGGCGGCGATGTGCTGTCGACATTCAGCGCAAACGGAGACCCATTGGGGAAATAGATGGAATCCTGCCCGATCAGCTGATAGCTTACCGAAGTATTGGTCGGCTGTACCGTGGCCGACAAGGGTGATATCGTGGTATCCGAAACACCTCCCGCACTCTCGATTGTCGTATAAGTCGTATCGATCGAGTAACCCACTCCGACCGCATTAAGCGAATCGCTTGTAAAGGTCAGGCTTCCGGCATTATTGGTCGTCCGGAAAACGATCAGATTGATCACCTGTCCGGAGATCGGACCTATCGAGATCGTAGACGTGATATCGGCATTCGAAGTTTCACCATCGAAGGTCCAGGTGCCCGTAAGCGGATTCGACCCCGAACCGCCCGAATGATTGCTTTTCTTACAGGACACGGAGAAAAGAAGGCAAAGGGCAATAGCTAAAAAGGAAGATCGTTTTAACATAGCTAAGTTTTGTGTGTGGATCGGACTACGTCCGATAAACGAAATAACATCCAAATTAGTATGCCCCATCCCGCGCCGGCTGCTAATTATTATATTAACATATCTGTCACATTTATCTTTTTACCTGATGCACCACGGTACCTCATAACTCCTTATTTTTAAACGAAAAAGTAGTGCCCTTCCCCACCAGGACTTTTTTATTGGCATCCTTATTCCTCATAGCCCTTAAGGGAAGGTCCCAAACGGCCGCCGATACTTCCACCCCTCAACAATTGACGCCAACCGGAGCACCCCGACGGCCCATCGACACCATCCCCAGGCCAACTGATACCTCCACCCCTCAACATGTCCACTGGTTCTCCGGTAAGGAACAGGTAGACCTTATCGATATTGCGCGCGATATCTTCCTGAAACATCCTGGCTTTCGCAAGGACACCGCCAACAAAAAGGTCCCCGGAAAGCTTTACCCCGCCCTCTTGCCTTCCGCCGAATATACCCTGCTGACCGGGATCGCCTTCGACCTGACCGGCAGCCTCGCCTTCTACACCGGAGACCAGCCGCAAGATAATATCTCCAATATCTATCTGGCATCTGTCTTTACGATAAAAAAACAGATCCTTATGCCTTTACAGGGAGATATCTGGACAAAGGGAAACAAATACAATATCGTCACCGACTGGCGCTTCGAAGTTTTCCCCCAAAATACTTACGGTTTGGGGACCTTGACAACCGATGCCGACGCCGACTCGATTACTTTCGAATACCTGCGCTTCTACACCACCGTGCTCAGGACGGTCGCCAAAGACTTTTACGTCGGCTTTGGTTATGATGTGGATTATTTTTATCACGTAAAAGATCTGTCCACCCCCACTCCCGGCCACCAGACTGCTTTTCAGACCTACGGAGTTACCTCAAGATCAGTCTCTTCCGGTCCCACTCTCGATATCCTGTACGACGGCCGGCGCAACGAGATCAATCCCGAACCGGGCTGGTATGCCAACTTCGTTTTTCGCCCGAACTTTACATTCCTCGGAAGCGACTCCAACTGGCAATCCCTGCTGATCGATGCACGCCACTATTTGCACTTCCCGGCCACGTCCCACAACACGCTGGCGTTTTGGACCTACGACGTCTTTAACTTCAACAACCATGCCCCCTATCTGCTCCTTCCGGCTACTCAATCCGACGCCTACGAAAATATGGGCAGAGGTTATATCGGCGGGCGCTTCAGGGGAAAAGACATGCTCTACCTCGAAGGAGAATACCGATTTGGCATAACAAGCAACGGCTTCCTGGGCGGAGTGGTGTTCCTGAATGGCGAATCCTTCACGGAACCCGTTACCAACCGCTTCGAAGCCATCGCCCCGGGCTGGGGAGCTGGCATAAGAATTAAGCTGAATAAATTCCCCCGAACCAATATTTGTCTGGACTATGGCTTTGGCCTTCACGGCTCGCAAGGCATCTTCGCCAACCTCGGTGAAGTCTTCTGACCGCTCCCCTACTTGGCGATTTGCGCCGACTGCAAGGTCTGTGAATAATCCTCGAACAGCGGACCGGAGGTGGAATCCGGCAGAAAATGAACGATCCGGACAACACCTGTACCCGGGCTTACATAGGAAATAATCTCTTCCTGGGGATTGCCATTGCAATCGGCAGTGTACTCAAGGTTCTCCAGACAGGAGTATTGCCCGATAGTGACCGGAGTTACCCAGCCATACTGATTGGTGATCAACGGACAGGCAGGATTGGTGAAATCCGTTCCCTGACCAATGACCTGACCGTCCGACTGCGCCACGCCAAAAAAGGTATACGGCTGAAAATATGGACTGTCCACCTCATAAATGGCATCATTTGAAGGGTCCACAGAAATATAGCTGCCATCGAACCACCCATACGGATCATTCAGCTCCAGGTAGATTGTCCCGGTCTGGTCCTGGTAAGGGTTCTTGGTGACGGTCATCGTGTCGAGGTAGGCGGCTTCCAGGGTCGTATCGTCAAAAGCTGAATCCATATAATACCAGGTACTTCCATACGTCAACGGGAATAAGGAATTGGGCCCGCTCCCGGGATTGGGACCGGTACTGTGTTTACTGCACGATACGATCAAAATACAGGCAAAAACTACAACAGAGCTTAAGAGTACTTTCATAACAAGATGATTTCGGGTGACTTCGAATAAAAGAACGCCCCCTGGTTTATTTTATTTTTGTTAAGGATTTACTAATTCCTACGGGGAAAGACGGGTTTCTGTTGCCTCAAGGGAGAATTTTTAGCCACTTGTTAACGAAGGTAGCACAATTCCGGGTTATTGTTGTATTTTGGAATACAACCAAATATCTTTACCATGAACTTTTTCACCCGTCTTTCCAATGGCTGGAACCTCTCCATGAACAGCTTTGCCGTTTTGAAAGCGAACCGGCAATTGATCCTTTTCCCCATTCTCTCCGGCCTTTCCATGCTCCTGATCGTGTCTTCCTTCTTCTTGTTCCTCTTCGCATCCTCAGACTGGGACATCACCGCATTGGACACCTTGAACAACCAGGGTACCGTCGCCAATTACCTCCTGCTTTTTGGTTACTACGTGGTGAACTACTTTATAATCGTTTTCTTTAATACCGCCCTCATCCATTGCACCCGCCTGTATTTCCAGGGGCGGCGCCCAACCGTCGGTGAAGGTCTTGGCTTTGCCCTGACCCGCATCGGCGCGATCTTTGCCTGGGCAGTATTCGCCGCAACGGTGGGCACTATCCTCCGTATCATCCAGGATCGGGTTGGATTCCTTGGCAAGATCGTCACCAGCCTCATCGGCGCCGCATGGAGCATAGCTACCTTCTTCGTCGTTCCGGTTATCGCCTACGAGAACCTGGGGCCGCTGGGCGCCTTCCGCCGTTCCGCCACCCTCATGAAAGAGAAATGGGGCGAAAGCATCGGCGCTACGTTTAGCTTCGGCATCATCCAGCTACTCGGCCTCTTCCTCCTCGCCATCCCGAGCATGCTTTTGTTCTACTTCGTCCATCCGCTCGCCGGGATCGCCCTGTTCCTGCTTGGCCTTTTTGCCGTCACAGTGATCTTCAGCGCTACCAGGGTTATTTTCGTCAGCGCAGTCTATCATGATATCAACGGCGATCCGGTCAAGAATTTCAACCAGAAGTTTTCAGAAAATCTTTTTCTCGAAAAATAATGTTTCTCCCTAGAATGGCGAAGGGCTGACCGACGTCCAGCCCCCATCAATGACCAGGTTCTGCCCGGTAATATGCCTGGCGTCATTGGATACCAGGAAAAGCGCCGCACCCGCAATATCTCCGGTGCTGGCCGGTCGCCCCATCGGCGTTATAGCCGACCAGGTTTTCTCATACGCCGGATCGTCAATCGTCCTTTCCGTCAGCGTAGCCCCCGGGGCAATCGAATTTACATTGATCCGGTACGGCGAAAGCTCGATCACCAGGCTCTTGGCCAGCATCTCCAGCGCGGCTTTCGTCATCCCGTACGCCGCGAGGTTCTGATGCGCCTGATGCCCCGTCACCGACGACATGAACAACAACGCCCCGCCTGTTCCCTGGACTTTCATCCGGCGGGCCGCCGCCTGCGCCAGAAAAAACGTTCCCCTGAGATTAACCCTGACTATCGCATCAAAAGAAGATAACGGATAGGTCAGGAATTCGCCGAACAGGGTGATCCCCGCATTGGCAATGACGATGTCCAGCTTTCCGGTCCCACCGACCGCCAGATCAACCATCCGCTCGATCGTTGCCATCTCCGCGCTGTCGCCCGGAACCGCCCGGCACACACCACCCTCTTCCCCGATCCGTTTCGCCGCTTCATCCGCTAACGGGCCGTCGATATCATTCAGCACCACGAAAGCCCCCTGACCGGCCAGCTGCCGGGCAATCTCAAAACCAATGCCCCTGCCGGCCCCGGTGACAATCGCCGCCTTCCCTTTAAAATTCGTGCTATACATGTTGCCCGGTTGAATCCATCGGCTGATCCGTTCCCAAAGGCCGCGTGCCCGGCCAAAGCAACAGACTGATCACCCCGATCATAATCCATAGATCCGCAAAATTGAAGATGCCCGTCCGGAAATTCTGGATCCCCAGATTCATGAAGTCGGTCACATGCCGGTCAAAGACCAGCCGGTCCAGGATATTCCCCATTCCGCCGGCAAAGATCAGGCTGAACCCCACCATCCTGGCTAACCGCATCTCATGCACATGCATGATGACATACGCAAACAGGCCCAGCAAGATCATTAGCGGCAATATCCCCAACAGCCAGAAGCCCAGCTGCGGCTTCAGATGATCCGCAAAGCTCATCGCCGCCCCGGTATTCTCGACATATAGCAGACGAAAAGTATCATCCAGATAGGACCGCATCGGCTGATCCCGCAGATGAGTCTTCGCCAGTTCCTTGGAAACCTTGTCCCAACTGATGAGACTCAGCGACAAAAGACAGAAGACCCCGATCCGTACCGCCTTGTTCCCCCATAAAAACGCCTTCATATTGCTCACTTTCTAAATATGATAAACGCCCAAATCGAAAAGCCTCCCGATCTATCGGGAGGCTCCGCGGGTCCTACTGGATTCGAATGACCCCCTTTAAATCTTTTGTTATCAAATTAAAGAGCGCTGTGCAATGAATTTACATAAAATAATTCAAATTGAACTAAAGCTCTTTAAAAAATCGCGCCCTCTATAATCGGCCAGAAGTGCAACGATCTTTATTCGTTTTCTTGCTGGCCAGTTGTTTTGTCAACCGCGCCATCGGCGCTGTCCTAACGGTCAAAGAGACCGGGTCGCCGCGAAGGCTGAAATTTTGACAATTGCTGCTGACAAAATTTTCTGAAATTTTTTCATTTTTCCGGCCTGGCATGGCGCTTGACAGCATCCAAAACGCCTCGCAAAGGCTAACCAAAGGAAAGATATTATTCAACGTAGTTGAAATGAATTTGTCTTTAAATATTCAAAATCATAAAATTATGTCGAGTAAACTCCACATCGCTCCCCTCCATGACAGGGTTGTCGTCAGGCCGGAAGCCGCGGAAGAAAAAACGTCCGGTGGCATTATCATCCCGGATTCAGCAAAGGAAAAGCCGCAACGCGGTAGCGTAGTCGCCGTCGGTCCGGGCAAGAAAGATGATCCGACCGTCGTAAAGAAAGGCGATACCGTCTTGTACGGAAAGTATTCGGGGACAGAACTCCGTGTCAATGGCCTGGACCTGTTGATCATGCGGGAGTCGGATATCCTCGCGATCTTGTAAGCCATCAATCCGGAATTAAACAAATCAAATTGTCTTACAGCAAAATCTAATTGTTATGGCAAAACAACTATTTTTTGACACAGACGCCAGGAACAAAATGAAGCTTGGCGCTGACACCCTGGCCAATGCCGTTAAGGTAACGCTTGGGCCGAAGGGTCGCAATGTGGTCCTGGAAAAGAAATTCGGAACTTCTGCTATCACAAAGGACGGAGTTACCGTTGCAAAGGAAATCGAATTGGAAGACCCTGTTGCGAATATAGGGGCGCAGATGGTGAAGGAAGTCGCGTCAAAGACTGCCGACGCGGCAGGTGACGGCACGACAACCGCAACCGTGCTGGCGCAGGCCATCATTTCAGAAGGCCTTAAAAATGTGGCCGCTGGTGCAAACCCCATGGACCTCAAACGCGGTATCGACAAAGCTGCCGCCGCGGTTGTTGCTGATCTTCGGCAGCAATCCAGGACCGTAGGCAACGACAATGAGAAGATTCGCCAGGTTGCCGCCGTCTCCGCGAACAATGATGAAACCATCGGCAGACTGATCGCGGAAGCATTTAGCAAAGTTGGTAAAGAAGGCGTGATCACCGTGGAAGAAGCCAAGGGAACGACGACGTCGGTAGAGGTCGTAGAAGGGATGGAATTCGACTGGGGATATATATCACCCTATTTTGTCACCAACCCGCAAAAGATGGAGGCCGAGTTGCAAAATCCGTATGTCCTGATCTACGATAAAAAGATCGCCGTAATGAAGGACCTGCTGCCGCTACTCGAAAAAACAGCGCAAGGCGGTCGGCCCCTGCTGATCATCGCGGAAGATTTGGAAAGCGAGGCGCTGGCTACCCTGGTCGTCAACAAGATCAGGGGTACACTGAAGGTAGCCGCCGTCAAGGCTCCCGGTTTCGGCGACCGGCGGAAAGAAATGCTCGAAGATATCGCTGTGCTTACCGGGGGGGTCGTGATCAGCGAAGAGCGCGGCTATAAATTGGACAAGGCCGATTTGAGCCATCTCGGAACTGCGGAAGTCGTGACTATCGATAAAGACAATACGACAATAGTAGGTGGGAAGGGAAAGAAAGAAAATATCCAGGCTCGGATCATGCAGATCCAGGCACAGATTGCCAATACGACGTCAGGCTATGACAAGGAAAAACTGCAGGAGCGGCTGGCGAAGTTGAGCGGCGGCGTAGCCGTCCTTTATATCGGCGCCGCCACGGAGCTGGAGATGAAAGAAAAGAAAGACCGGGTAGACGACGCATTGCACGCCACCCGCGCAGCTATCGAGGAAGGGATCGTGCCGGGAGGCGGCGTAGCTTATATCCGCGCTATCGGAGCGCTACAGACGCTGACGGGCGCCAATGCTGATGAGACCACCGGGATTTCGATCGTACGCCGTGCCATTGAAGAGCCGCTCCGGCAGATCGTCCGTAATTGCGGCATGGAAGGCAGTGTCGTGGTGCATAAGGTCCGGGAAGGGAAGGGCGATTATGGGTTCAACGCCCGCACCGAACAATATGAGCATTTATTGGCGGCCGGTGTTATCGATCCGACAAAAGTGACGAGGATCGCCCTGGAAAATGCGGCATCTGTTGCTGGACTATTGCTGACGACGGAATGTGTCATGACCGATAAGCCGAAGAAAGAAGAGGGTCAGCCGCCGGTTCCTTCCGGAATGGGCATGGACTACTAATTCAATCAAACAAATCCATCATATAAACAAAAGGAGGAGATCATGCCAAACATCATCAAAAACGAAAATGCCAGACCGGCAACTTTTGGAAGTGCTGTTGACCAGCTCTTCCGGCACAACCTCGATCGTTGGTTCGATGATCAGTTCTGGGGTTTCAATGGATTGCAGACGCGCTCGGGCGTTCCCGTAAATATCCGGGAACTGGACAAAAGCTTTGAAGTAGAAGTAGTGGCACCCGGGCTTCAGAAGCAGGACTTCCAGCTGCAATTCAACGGCGACGCTTTGACTATCTCTTTTGAACACAAGGAAGAGAATGAGGGGCAGAACGACAATGAACGCTGGCTTCGCCGGGAGTACCGGAAACAATCCTTTACCCGGACGTTCACGATCGATGAAACGGTCGACATCGACAAGGCTGCCGCCAGGTACGAGAATGGTATCCTGCATTTGACCCTGCCGAAAAAACCGCATGCGGTCAAAACCTCCCGGACCATCGACGTTCAATAAAGCGTTGAGAGCGCAGTAGAGAGTAGATACAAAGGGCGGGCTGAGCGCAGTTCGCCCCTTTTTTTGCAAAAAACGCCTGTATCCTGGCCGGGTTGCTGCTTGGCCTGCAAGTCACCGCAGTGTTTAAAGAGCCGGCCGCGATCGAGACATCGGGCCGGAGCGGTGTTCTGCTGCTTATGCGCTTTCGGTAGCGGTTGGCGGTACCCGGTCTCGTGCTTTTGTTGTCGACCCCCTGGGTTGGCATTCTGCGCCGAATGACGGACCGCAAGGAATATAATAACCGACAAAAACCGGGACATGACTACCACATTCTACATCGAACTTAATATGAAAACGATCGGCGGCTTCGAGCGTTTCGGCGGCCTGGACCTGGGCGACAGCCGCGATTTCGCCGTACGCCTTTTTTCCGGCCTCGAGGGCCGGCCGGCTAAGGGAGATGAGGGCGTCCTGCACATGGATTTGGTAGAGAAGTATCGTGGACTGCCGGTCAATATCCAGGTGATCTCTTGTACTATAGAGGAGTTATGCCGCAATGTCAGGACCATTACCCGGGAACTTTTCAAACGCATCAACCTGGATGAGATGCCGGCGTAGGGAAGATCCACCCCGTGAGGTGGCTGTAACAACTTCATGTGGCGAGGGGCTGAAGATCCTTGAGACTTTTCATCCCGATTTAAAAGCCCACAATCAAATGACAATCAATCCACTATAGAACCCGTGGGTCCTACTGGATTCGAACGAACTCTTTTAAATCCTTCGTTATCAAATAATTATTTCGTTCATTTGGGGCAGGCCCCTGACCTAGTCCTCCATTCTTTTGAAACGTTTTGGAGTCATTTGCGTCAAAATATGGCACAAAAAAAACCAAAATGGTTTCATCACATTGAGCGACCTATAAGTGACCTTGTCTTTTCGATAATTGTTGCGGTGACAAAGAGCTATATCTCGAATAAAAATAAGGTATTAGGCGCAAATTGAATCAAAATTCTCTTATAAAATAATGACGAGTACTACAAGACTGCAAATGTCTTCTATTGCTTGCGCAGAAGACGATTCAAACTCTATTGCGAGGTGAATTTTTTTAGATGGGCCTTGTAGCTCAACTGAATAGAGTACCTGACTACGGATCAATCGGTTTGAAAGTTCTTTTGTAGATTTGTTTTTCGAATGGCTCTGTAGCTCAACTGAATAGAGCACTTGACTACGGATCAAGAGGTTTTAGGTTTGAATCCTAACAGAGTCACTAATTGTCAACGAGTTAGAAGGGTTGGTTAAAAATAGCCAGCCCTCTTTTTTTGCCCGGAGCGGAGAGCGTCCGGACGCTTTTTTATCCCGCCGCGAAGCCGGACCGAAAAGCAAATTTCTCGCATTTGACTAACATTTTGACTAACACGCGAAGCAGTACTTGAAATTTATCCCGCACTTCCGCTATGTGTCATTTTCCAATAAAAGAAAGAGCCCATTTTTAGCGCCTGTGTGGCTTGACGTTTGCACGCCTAAGTTACGATTCTTTGCGAGGGTGTTCAAATCTTTCGAACCTTTTAACTCGAAAAATACGCCCCTTTTTAGGCGATTTCCGGCGGTGTTTTGCCGTCAAGGTCATAAGCGCATTTGGTCAACGTTCACAGCCGTTTCGCCAGCTTACATGGATTATATTCCACACTTCGCCCTTGCCTACCTTCAGTCAGTTTAGGCTGCGGTATTCATTCGGCGTCATCCCCACCCGCTGCTTAAACAGTCTCGTAAAATGCTGCGGGTATTTAAACCCGAGTTCATACGCTATCTCACTGAGAGACTTGCCGTGATCAAATATCCACTGGCGATCCTCGACCGCGAAAACCTTCGAACCTGCTGCCAACTCCTAATTCACACTCACAGC
>DATJMG010000166.1:0-16095 GCA_035508835.1 Puia sp. | reverse complement strand
CACGCACATCTACAAAACCCCAATCCTGAACAATCCTCCTTAGCCTGAGTAATTTTTTGCGCCCATTTGACGCCAGACCTCTTAAAAGCTGATTTCTAATGTCCAAAAGCAAGAGTATCTTTATTGACGACCTCCTTTATGCCCCTTCCTATGGGTGGAAAGACAAGGATGGCGCCCTGATCGTTCCCACCTCCAGGCAACTCTGGTCGGAGGCCTTTTCCCGGATCAATATTTTCAAAAGCCGCCGGAATTGGATTTCCTTCGTCAGTTTCCTCATGCTGACTGCCATGCTGCCCTTCTTTTTTTTGTTTCTGTTCAGGTATTTTTCCTGGTATCTGGTGATCGCTATTGTTCTATACAGTATGATCATCATGGGTACCCACGGAACGATCTGGCTTCACCGGTACTGTACCCATAAATCTTACGGTTTCAGCCACCCGATTTGGCGTATCATCACCCAAAACCTGGTCATAAAGACCGTCCCGGAAGAGATCTACGTGGTCTCCCACCACGTACACCATTGTAAATCCGACGAACCCGGCGATCCTTATAACCCCCAGGCAGGTCTCTGGTACTGTATGCTGGCGGAATATAACCATCAGCGAATCTCCCTCGATCTGAGCGAATCGGCTTACAATAAAGCCGTCCACTTCATGAAACATACCGGAGTGAAGCTGAATTCCTATCAGCAATATCAAAAGTGGGGGTCCATCGCCTGCCCCGCGTACACGATTGCCGTTTGGGTGCTCAACTGGACCTTCTGGTACCTCGTCTTTTCGCTCATCGGCGGCCCGGGGTTCGCCTGCGCACTTTTCTCGGCCGCGATGCTTTGGTTCGCATTGATCCGCGCTTTCAACTATACCGGCCATGGCGGCGGGAACGTAAAACACCGCGATGGCATCGACTTCGACCGAAGAAACCTTTCGATCAATCAGACCCGGCCGGGGATGCTGGCCGGCGAATGGCACAACAACCATCACCTCTATCCGGGCAGCGCCCGGTGCGGTTTCCTTCCCATGCAGCTCGATCTTGCCTGGGTATACATCTTCACCCTCCGCAAACTCCGGATGGTCTCGTGGTACAAGGACTCCAAAAGGGAATTTCTGAACAAATATATCATCAAGGGCCACGCCCGGGATATGGTACCCCTGGCCGGCGAAGCCTACAACCGGGATCAACTCGACGAAATAGAATTCGGCTAGCCCAATCTCTCCCTCACCTTCTTCGGCAACCCGGCAACCACGATCTCGTACGAATGATCGATCATTGCCCGGAGTTCCTTCGTTCTTAAACCCCCATCCATACTGACCGTATTCCAATGCCGCTTATTCATGTGGTATCCCGGCCGGACCTCCTCATGTCGCTCCCTCAACTCGACCGCGAGGTCGGGATCACACTTGACGTTGAATTGATTTCCCTCAGTCAGGCCGGCGAGCAAAAAGACCTTCCCACCCACTTTAAAGACAAGGGTCTCTTCACCAAAAGGAAAGCTTTCCTCCGCGCCCGGCTTTCTCAGGCAATAATCCCTCAATTCTTCCATATCCATATTGACAAATTTTTATATACAACTCACCCCATTTCGGCCTTCCCCTGCGCTGTTCGTCGCCCCAACCACCTCTCCCTCACCAACCCCCACCCACCCCCGCTACCCCCAACCACCCGGACTACCATCAACCGCCCTCAACCGCCCCGACTACCACCAACCACCCCCAATCACCCCAACCACCCCCAAACCACCCCAACCACTCCCGCCACCCCCGCCACCCCAAATCTCCGTTCGTCGCGTAAAACCCGCGTTCGTCGGGCAAAAACAATAGCCGGTCGAATAAGTTTCCTCATGGCGAGGTTTTTTTACACCTTTACATCAGCAACGAAAGAGATCCGCTGACCTTTGAAAACCCACCCGACAATCCAAATCCCCCGAAAGATCCGATCCATCCGCGAAAAACGATAAACAAGATCCACATCCGAAAAACCCCCATCCAATCCTGAAAGACTATAAAGAAGTGAGACCCTGACAAAAAAGATTTTTGACGCCCCGCTGACGCGGGGCACTTTTTTTGCCCCCCACCCCAATTGTTCCGAACAACTCCCCATTCAGAGTGTTTCGCTGAAAAAACGTCATTTTATGCACACCCAGGAGCTAATGGAAACCGCCGGCGCCCTCATGGCAGAAGGAAAAGGCTTGTTGGCCATGGACGAGAGCATGTCCACCATCAGCCACCGCTTTGAAAAAGAAGGCATCCCCGACACCGAAGAGAACCGCAGGGCCTATCGCGAGCTGATCGTGACAACCCCGGGGATCGGCGGATGCCTGAGCGGCGCCATCCTCTTCGATGAGACCGTCCACCAGTCGACAAAGGCCGGCGTTCCATTTATCAAGGTACTGGAGCAGGCCGGTGTCATCCCCGGCATCAAGGTGGACGAAGGCACAACCGACCTGGCCGGCTTCCCCGGTGAGAAGATCACCCTCGGCCTGGACCACCTTCGCCAACGCCTGGCCGCCTACCACGACATGCGGCTTCGCTTTGCCAAATGGCGTGCCGTCATTACCATCGGTCCGGATATTCCCAGCATGGGCTGCATTCACGCCAATATGCATGCATTGGCCCGCTACGCTGCCCTTTGCCAGGAAGCAGGGCTCGTCCCGATCGTGGAACCGGAAGTCCTGATGGACGGCCCCCATGACATCGATCTGTGTTTCGCCGTGACCAAAAATGTGCTGACCCAGCTTTTTACCGAACTGAACGATCAACGTGTCGACCTTCGCGGCCTCATCCTCAAACCCAATATGGTGCTGCCCGGAAATGAATCTACCCGGCAGGCAAGCGCCGAGACGGTCGCCAAAGCAACGGTGACCTGTTTACTGAGCACCGTCCCGGCCACGGTCCCCGGAATCGCTTTCCTGTCCGGCGGTCAATCGCCCGAGACAGCCACCGAACATCTCAACGCCATGCACGTCCTCTATGGCGATATCCTCCCCTGGGCATTAACGTTCTCGTTCTCCCGGGCAATCCAGGACCCCGAACTTCACTATTGGAAAGGAAAAGAAGAAAACAGAGAACACGCGCAGCACATCCTGTACGAACGGATGCTGCTCAACACCCTGGCCCGCAAAGGGGAATACAAAGGCGTCCTGGAAAAACTCGTCTAGCCGCGCATCCGGCCCGGCCCCGCCGCACCGCTGCCCGCCCAGTCACCCTGCACCCCCACCCGGCCAGTCACCCTACACCTCCACCCGGTCGCCGGCCGACTTTGGCTGCGAAACAACCAGAAAATGCAGGTCCTCCATCTCCGGATTACGGATGCGGTGCCGCACCCCGGGCTGCACGTGAAACCCTTCCCCCTGTCGCACCACCGTTTCAACCCCATCGGCCTCGAACGTCGCGACCCCGGCCAGGATATAAAAGAGTTGCTGCGCCCGCTCATGATAATGCATGACCTCGCCGCCGCCGGGCGGGATCCGCTCTTCGATCACACTGAGCGAATCCGTGTCAACCAGACGCCAGCCATCGCAATTGCCGCCCCAGATGTAATGCCGGGCGGTTTTATTACTTACTTGCATGCAGGTAAGGAAAAATTTCTTCTTTAACTACTTCCCCCGTCTCCGTATCCAGCACCAGGATGCCTTCTTCTGTCCCATCCAACCGCGCCAGCATCACCCCTTCCCTGTTCCACACCGCCGAACCGCCGCCGCAATCGAAATCATCGCAGCGACCGACACAATTCGAGACCAGCACCATCATCGAATACCGCCTGGCAATATCCGCCAACGTTTCCGCGGCCCGCTCCATCCCGGACTTTGTCTTTGCCACACTGACCAGGTAGACTTCCGCACCGCTGCGATACGCCAGCTCCGAATGCGCCGGGACCGACAGTTCATAGCAGATGGCCAGTGCGATCCTGCCGGCTTCCAGAAAACCTGCCTCCGCACTCAACCCTGCCTCAGTCCCCGCCGCCTCCTTTCCCCCAACCTCAGTTCCCGCCACCTCCTTTCCCCCAACCTCCGTCCCCGCAACCTCCGTACACCCCGTCTCCGTTCCTGCCACCTCCTTTCCTCCAACCTCCGCTCCGCAGACAAAATAAGGCTCCTCATCCGCATGCAAATACCGCTTGGAATATGCCTGCCGCGACCGCCCCGGTTGAAAGATCACCTCCGTTATCCGAACTCCGGAACCATCCACCGTCGGAAGACCGACGCCGATCGTCATCGAAAACCGCTCACTTAAAGTCCCCAAAATATCCACTCGCACATCATCGGCCGTCGTCGCGAGCCCCGCCGCCAGTCCGGGCTCATAACCCGTAATAGACAACTCCGGAAAAACGAGCACATCCGCCTGCGCCTTGCCGGCCACCTCGATGAACCGCACATGCCCCTCTATATTCCGCAGAATATCTCCCTTGAAAGGCCTGGTTTGAGCCACAGCGATCCTCATGGTTTATCCTCCACCCGATTTTCTATAAAGATACCGGAATTAACCCGGTTTCGCCCCCGTCCACCCCGGTTTCGCCGCCCGGATAAATACCACCTCCCGGTCCCCCTCCCGATGGACCAGGTTGAAAAAATGCTCGAGTTTCGGCCAGTCATCGGCCGGATAGATCCCCTTGATCTGCCGGAACCGGCAGATCAACACCAGCGTATCCCCCTTCATCTGCCCATGTATCCGATAGCTGCCGAACGCAGCCGAATAACCGGCGGAAGGGAGCATCCCCTCCGGAACATAACCGGCCGGGATCCGCAGCAAGACCGAATCCGTTTCCTCGACAGACTTCATCAACTCTACCTCCCGGCGGCGCGGCCCGGCCTCATCAATCCGTTCAGCCTTTTTCAGGAAAATTCCGGGACGTATAAAGATCCGGTCACCGGCGACAGTCGAATACGCCACAGCCGACAACTTCATGTTCTCCCCGATTACCGGAATGGCAGCCGTCATCCCCCGAACATCAGCCGTGGCCCTTTCATAACTTACATCCCCGATCGTACAATTCGATAACCCCAACGACTGCTGCCGCTGCTCGACCATTTCTTTTTTCGACAAATGATCCAGTTCCGAAGCGAGCGCATCCTGCTCGAGCCCCGAGTAGCGGATCCGCATCCCCGCTTGCAGGTTCCCGTTGGAATCAATCTCACCCCGCAATACGCGGACGAGCCGGTTGTCTTTTATCCCATATACGGGCGTATGCACAATATGACCCCCATCGTCATCGAGCAGCAGTGCATCGCGATCCGCCGTGAAGCCGCTGAGATACCCGGCCGGCAAATAAGGACTCGTACACTCCAGCCAGACCGGGTCACCCGGCGCAAAAGCGACGACGACCGCATGATTGAACTGACTGCAAACAAAGCCGGTGTCTATCGCGGGCGCATCATCCCCCGACCGGATGAGCACATTGCACGCCCGGATGCCCGCTTCCCTGAGCAAGGCGACCATATAATTCGCCAAGGCCTTGCAATCCCCATATTTCTTCGCATAAACATCCCTGGCATCAAAAGGCTGCCACCCGCCGATCCCCAACTCGATCGCAACATAATGCGTATCCTGCTGCAACCAGCGATATAAGACATCGATCTTTCCCCGGTCGTCGGTGATCCCGCTGATCAACTCATGCACCTTCCTTTTCGCTTCTTCCGGAAGCTGATCCCGGCCCCGGTATAGCGCTTCCACGAATTTACCCATGTCCGCCCAGGTATACAGCCGCCCCCGGTAACCCCCTTCCTCGAACTCGCCCGCGGCAAGCAGCACACGGGGTTCAAGTTCGGGCCAGGCAGGCATATACGGCTCGATCATTACAGCCGGCCGGTCACGCATCTCCCAGGTGTAACGGGTCCCGTCATCCTTTTTCTCCTGCAGGTCGCCATACCGCTTATACCGCAACGGAAACCCCGCCGGCGCCCTGACCGTAAGCCGGCAGTCCTCAACCGCCATCGAAGGTGAAGGCTGCGGTTGCCACTCGGGCAACACAAAAAGCCCCGACTGCTCGACATCCTCTTCATAGCTTACCGAATAAGGATATTCCCTGCTGGCGAAACGATACAGCTTCACCCGCGAATCAGTCATCAGAACCCCCGAGCCCGCAGTGCTCCGGTCTTCCATATCGTTTTTCCGCATCCGCCTGAGCTCCTTTCCGCCGGCATCATAGAGAATACCCGTCACATTGACCAGGTCATGGAATTTGTCGTAATAGGTATGAAACGTAGCATAGCTATCCCCGTTAGCATCCAGAATGGTATAGACCACCCGCCGGTGGATCCTCGCTTTATGCAGCGATTCGATATCGATCTCCGTTTCACTCGCCCGCTCGACCACGCTGGCCCCCTCCCGAAGTGAGTCGGGGATCGCCGCCGCGGCCGGACCCTGGCCGTACACCGCCGCCCGCATGAGGAAAAAACTCAGGGTCACAAAAGCGCCTGCCCGCATCCATCCTGCCATCATGGGTTGATCTTTTTAAGAACAATGGGCTCTTTTTCTTTACTGACGATAAGGGAAAAGAAGTTCCGGATCCCCGCATACTCATCGGGGTTATAGGTGGTCTTACGGATCGTGAGCCGCGTCCGGAAGTGAATGGCGCTGCTGTCGGCTGACATAAGGTACTCGAAGACGCCGCTGCTGTCGGGGAGCCTGATCCGCTCTGACCCGGGCAGCTGGTCCAACCGGTATCCCCGCGGGATATCCATGTTGAGGACGTAGTTATTGTCGATACAGAACGGCATTTCGACCGGATAATGCCGGACCGGCGAGCTGAAAGGGTTGCTGTTGAACCGCTCGTGAAAGATGGGGTTGAAATAGATCGTCCCTTGCGTGAAGTGGTATTTCATCCGGTAATGCCAGCCCAGCCGCTTCTCGGGAACATTCAGGGAATCGAACCCATAGTCGTCCATCTGCTTGTAATCCGCCATCGTCTTGCGCAGCGACGCGAAGAAATCATCCGGCGATTCCCTGCGCAACCGGCTGCGAACATTCATCGACTCGAAAACGCCATTCAGGCGATTATAGACCCCGGTATAACCGCTATCGGTGTTCTCGAGGTCGACCGTCGTGAGCCGTGTCTCCGTGATCGAATCCGGGAATAAAGGGATCTTTGCAAAACTGCTGTCGATGACCCGGGCCCAGCCGTTATAGCAGGACTCCGGGAGCTGACCAAAGCCAATGTAAGGTTTGGACGCATCCAGCAGCCAGGTACGGTCGCCCTGCTGCACCCGTACGATCACATAGTTGTAGTCACTGAGCAACGGATAGTCATCCACCGCATACCCATGCTGGCGCGAGCTGAGGATCACCGGTGAAGCATCCCAGCCTTCGTGCCGGCAAAGGGCTGCGAGCAACAGATTGACATCCGCGACATTCCCCTTCTTCTGCTCCCATACCTTCTTCAGCGACTGGGACGTATACAGCCTCTCGATATTGTTGCAGTCGAAATGATCCCTCACATAGGCAAAGATGTTTTGCAGCCCGCTCAACCCCATCTTTTGCAGGTCATCATCCAGCCACCGGTTTCGGTCGCCCAATGATGCGCCGAAATCATCCCTTCTGAGCAGTTCGGCCGTTAGCTCATTCCAGGTGGTCCGATAGGTGCGGTCATAGCCATTCGCATGAACCGCCGAGAGCTGAAAGTCGATCTTGCTGAGATGATTCTTGAGCGTAGTCGTATAAGGTTCGGCCTTCGCCAGCGCAGGCACATCCTTGAGCGCCCAGATCCGCCGGATGGTCCTTCCGGCCCAGGTGCCGTAATAGCCGCCGAAATTGATGGGGAACTCTGCATCTGAATAGATAACGCTGTCCACCACATATTTTTGGTAGCCCTGTTGCCGGACGGCATAGTCATATAAGGTCGGGACGGTGATATCATATTCACTCCACAACTCCGGATAAGATCCCTGAAAGGTCCAGCCGGGAATATATTGAAAGCCCGGATAAATGACCCGGAAACTGTACTCGATGATGGAGCCTTCCTTTACTTCGGGGAAAACGATCCGCTCCATACTGAGGTCCCCGCTTTGATCCTTGAAAATATTGCTTTTGTCTAGCCGGGTCGCTACTACCTTGCCATTCTCCAGGTTATAGGTTTCCCCCTTGAAATTTTCGATCCGCGGACTGCCCTCGCCCTTGCGGTACGCCGACAGGGTAAAGGTCGCCAGGTTGAACGCGCTCCGGCGCAGCAGCCGGATCCGGGTATGCTTTTCGAGGATATAGCTGAACTGACGGCTGTTATTGGCATTGGGATCGAAAGTTACCACCCCCGCATCGAAAAGGATGACCGCACTGGCCGAACTGTCGATCGAATAGACCGCCGGAGCGAATGTTTCCGCAGTGACATCTGCCATGTAGGGGTCCGAAGGGTCCTGGGCGCCGGCAATGATCGGGTAACAGCACATCGACAACACAGAAATAAGGACCGCACAACATTTCATCAAGAGGATATTTTCGAACTGAAAATTACTGAAAAAACCTGTTCTCCTCCCACTCCCCGCCTATCTTTGCGCCATGGACTATTTCCGGAAGCTCACCGACCTGCTGAAGATCGAGCGCGACGAAGACCGAAGATCCTGTCAGGAACTTGCACAATCCTCCTCCCTCTCCGAACGCCGGGCCGATGGCCTCGCCTGGTATCCCGTCGCGATCCGTGACACCGAACCGGCCCGCGGTGACTATCTGAATGTAGAGGTCGAAAGGACTACCCACCTCGATATCGTTCATCAGCTGCGCGCCGGCGCACGGGCCGCCTTCTTTTCCAATCACGATGCCGCAACCGACCGGATCGAATGTACCATCAGCTTTGTCGGCGGTCACCGGCTGCGGATCACCCTCCCCACGGACGAGCTGCCCGGCTGGGCCCGCGATGGCAAATTAGGCATCGATCTTCTGTTCGACGACAACAGCTATACGGAGATGTTTGCCGCGCTCCGAAATGCCGAAACCCTGCAGGATCGTCCCATGGAAGGCCGGCTTATCCGCATCCTCGCCGGGCAGGCGCAGCCCGTTTTCGATACCCGCCGCGAGCCCGCCTCCTTCCCGACCCTCAACGCATCACAGACAGCCGCGGCAAACAAGATCCTCGCCGCCGAAGATCTCGCCATCGTCCACGGACCTCCGGGCACCGGGAAGACCACCACGCTGGTACAAGCGATCCTCGCCCTCCTCAGGCGCGACGGCGGTCAAACGCGCGACGACAACCAAATACTCGTCACCGCACCAGGCAATACCGCCGTTGACCTGCTGAGCGAGAAACTATCCGACCTCGGACTGAACGTCCTGCGCATCGGTAACCCCGCGCGGGTCTCCGAACGCCAGCAGGCGCTGACACTGGACAGCCGCATCGCCGAACATCCCGGCGCCAGGGAAATAAAGAAGCTGAAACGAAGGGCGGCCGAATTCCGCGAGATGGCCCATAAGTATAAGAGAAATTTTGGGCCCGCGGAACGCGAACAACGCAAAGCGCTTTTCGACGAAGCCCGCAACCTGCTGAAGGATGTGGACCGGATCGAAAGGGATATCCTTTCCGATCTCCTCGAAAAGGCGCAGGTGATCACCGCCACCCTGGTGGGCGCGAACAACCCGGCTATCCGGGATCTCCGCTTCGATACCGTCGTGATCGACGAAGCAGGCCAGGCCCTCGAACCAGCCTGCTGGATCCCGATCCTGAAAGCAAAGCGCCTCATCCTCGCGGGCGACCCCTGCCAGTTGCCCCCAACCATCAAGTCCGCCACGGCCGCCCGGGATGGCTTGAACACCACCCTGCTGGAAAAGAACATCCTCCTCCACCCCGAAGCCGTCACCCTGCTGGAAGAACAATACCGGATGCACGAGACCATCATGTCCTACCCTTCCCACACCTTCTACGAAAGCCGCCTGCGCGCCCACGCCTCCGTCGCCCGCCATCTGCTGTTCGAAGAAGACAGCGCACTCACGTTCATCGATACCGCGGGCTGCGGCTATGAAGAACGCCGCGAAGACGCGGGCCTCACCAACCCCGAAGAAGCCGCCTTCCTCCTGCGCCACGCGGCGGGTCTCGTCACCGCGCTCGAAAGCCGCTATTCCACCGGGAACTTCCCTACGATGGCGATCATCTCTCCCTACCGGCTGCAGGTCCAGCTGCTCCGGGAACTGATGCCGCATTCACCCGAACTGCAGCGCTACGCCCACAAGATCACCGTCAATACTATCGACAGCTTCCAGGGCCAGGAACGGGATATCGTCTATATCGGCCTGACCCGCAGCAATCCCGACAGCCGGATCGGTTTCCTTTCCGAGATCCGCCGGATGAACGTAGCCATGACCCGCGCCCGCAAGAAACTGGTGGTGATCGGTGACAGCGCAACCCTCGCCCGGACCCCCTTCTACGCCGGATTTATCGACTATGCCGAACGGCACAACGCCTACTCGAGCGCCTGGGAATTTATAGCAGGCTGAGCTGCCAACCTATCCATAGACGATCACCCTGGCACCCCCATAAGGATTATCCAGCAGGTGCGCCTGCACATCGAATACCTCTTTCACGAGCTCGCGGGTGACAATATCCCGCGGTACCCCCGCAGCCACTAACCGCCCCTCCTTCATAAAAAAGATCCGGTCGGCATATTGCAAGGCCAGGTTAAGGTCATGCAGGATGGCGATGAGTACCATCGTGTCGCTTACCAACGAGCGGGCGGTCCGGAGCAGTTGATGCTGATGTCGAATATCCAGGCTGGACACCGGCTCGTCAAGAAAAAGATAACGGCTGCCGGCCGCCGGCCGGTCACCAATCTGGGCAAGGGCCCGCGCAAACTGCACCCGCTGCCGTTCTCCACCCGAGAGAGTAAGGTAATCCCGGCCGGCAAACTCGAGGATCTCGAGCTGCTCCATCGCCATCCGGCATACCTGCCGGTCCCTGGCAGCAGGCCGATAGGAAAAATGCGGATAACGGCCCATCATAACGATATCGTCTACCCGCAATGGAAAATATAGCTCGGGGAGCTGGCTCATCACGGCTCGCCGCCGCGCGAGGTCGCTTTTGTCCATTTCTTCGGCGGCTATCCCATCATAGAAGACGCTCCCGGACTCCGGTACCCGGTCTCCGCTGAAAGCACTGAGAAAAGTGGATTTGCCCGATCCGTTCGGCCCCACAATAACATGCAGCATCCCCGCCCCGAAGTCGGCGCTTATATCATCCACCAGGAGACGGCCCCCGGCCCTGCAAACCATGTTTTCAACCCTAAGCATAGAACCCTCCTTTTTGCTGCTGCCGTCCCGCCCGGATGAGGAGGAAAAGGAAAACGGGCGCCCCCGCAAAGGCGGTGATCACTCCGATCGGAAATTCCGACGGCGCCACGATCACCCGGGAAAGCATATCCGCGGCATTGAGAAGGATACCGCCCAGCAGCGCAGAGCCGATGATCAGGAAGCGGTTGTCCGAGCTCTTCAGCAGTCGCAGGATATGCGGAACGATCAATCCGACGAACGCAATGACACCCACCACAGAAGTAGCGACCGCCACCAACACCGTATTGATGACAAGAACGCGCGTCTTTAGCCGGGACACCCTGACGCCAAGATATCCCGCTTCCGTCTCACCCAGCATCAGCGCGTTAAGGGCTTTGCTGTATCGCAGCGACAAGGCAATACCCGGCACCGTGGAGCAGGCGACCATCAGGGTATTCGACCAGTCTGCCCCGGACAGGGTGCCGAGGTTCCAGAAGACGATACTCCGGGCCTGCGGATCACGGGCAACATAGGACAGGAATCCCGTTCCGCCGGCCGCCAGCGCATTGACGGCAATCCCCGCCAGCAGCAGGGTGTTGACATTAACCTTCCCGAACACATTGGACAGCCGGTACACCAGGACAGTCGCCCCCATCCCCCCGGCAAAAGCAAAGAGCGGCAGGAGCCACGGACCCAACGCATCCGCCCACGGACCGGCGATGCTTTTTCCCATGACGAATACTATGGCAGCCCCGAAAGCCGCACCGGAAGAAGTGCCCACCAACCCGGGCTCGACGATAGGGTTGCGGAAAAGCCCCTGCATCAAAGCCCCGGATACCGACAGCGCTGCACCGGTCAACGCACACAGGACCACACGCGGGAGCCGGATCTGCCAGAAAAGCTGCTCCGTAAGATGATCCGTTCCGGGCCTGCCCCAGCCCAATCCATCGCGGATAAAACCGGCGATATCACGATAAGATATCTGCACCGCCCCCACGCGGCAGGAAACAACCAGGGTGAAGACAAACAATACGCCCAATACAACATAATATGCCCGGAATGATATCCCCTTCATATGCTAATGCTTGTTTCCCCGCTGATGGATCAGCCGGATAAGGTTGATCACATTTTGCCCCGTCCGCGGACCCAGATACACGAGGTCATGCTCTTCGATTCGGTAGATGCGGTTGTCCCTCGCTGCAGGAGACAACGCCACACCCGGCAGACGCTTGAATTTTTCGACACTTCCCTGCAAGTCGAATCCATAATCCGTCGCAAGGATCACATCGGGCTGTTCTTTGGCAATGATCTCCGGACTGAGGTTTTTCCACTTCTGGGCCGTATCGGCGACATTGACGGCCCCGGCCCAGTCCAGCATCTGCTGCTGCGCACCCCGGTGATTGAGCACGAAATACTGGTTGGCCGCCTGCCCGAAATGGATGATCATCACCCGCGGCGTATCCTTGTACGTCTTCCGGAGGGAGTCGGCCCGCGCCATATCCGCGTCAAGCCTTTCACAGATCGAGTCGCCGGCCCGCGGGTTGCGGAACTCCGCGGCGAGCAGCCGGATCAGCGCCTTTGTGCTGTCGATCGTGGACCCCCCATCGAAGGTACGCAATGGAATGCCCACTTTCTTTAACTGTTCGATCGTCGCGGGCGGCCCCCAGTTGCCGTCATTCCAGACAGCCGTAGGATGCAGCGAGATGATGCCTTCGGGATTGAGGGCCCGGTGATATCCTACCGCCGTGATCTTTTTGGCGGCCGGCGGCCAGGTGCTGCTGATGTCGACACCCACCAGCGCCGTATCCCCACCCACGGCAAAGATGATCTCGGTGAGCTGCTTGCTGACACTCACGATCCGCATGCCCTGCTTGTTATTCGACTTGTCGCCGAACCGGCCGCAACCGGCCGTGAGCAGGAGAGCAGCCGCCATTACAATGATATTTCGCATAGTCATCAGGTATGATTAAAAAATATAAGCCAGCTTTACCCCGCCGTAATACGCCGCGTCATAAGGCATCGGCAGGAAATGCGGATCGGTAGTGCCTGCCAGGTTTCCGCTGAAGAAAAGGAACGAATAATACGTCGCATTGGTCAGGTTGTCCCCGCCTGCATACACATCCAGCGAAAAATGATTGCCGAGCATGCTGCGATATCCGATCTTCCCGCTGAGCAGGTTGAATGCCCGCGCATAGTTGAGGTTGTCAAATGTATAAGGCACCGCATCGACATGCCGGTACGTGAGATACAGGTAGAATCCGTTGCGGGTCTGCAGATCTATCCCGGCATTTACTACATTCGGCGCCACACCGGCCACTTTGTTATTGGAATAACTCACGGTGGCGGCATTATGATTGTTGTCACTGTAGAAATCCTTGTATTCGAAATCGGAATACGCATAAGTCAGGAAAGGCCGCAATAAAGAGATCAAAGCATCCTTGTTGTCGATCAACAAATACGTCAGCGATAACTCTAATCCCAGGTCTGCCTGCCGCCCCGCATTCACATAGGTGGAATAGGTGGGTTCGGTCGCGGTTGCAGGCACCTGCTCCGTTACGATCTTGTTGTGAATATCCTGGTCGAATAAAGCCAGCTGGTAAGACAGCTTGCGGTTGAAAAGATCGCCCTTGGTCCCGATCTCATACTGGACGCCCGATTCCGGTTTCAGGTCTCTGTTGACTGAGCCCAACACCGAATTGATGACGTCGCTCGTCGGCGGCGGCGTATAGCCGCTGCTCACATCCGCATAGACCGACATATGATCGTTCAACAGCTTCAACAGCGAGACCCGCGGTGCAAAATAAGGCGGAAAGCTCTTGTCCCCCGATCCGTTCGCATGCGTGGGGTTCGCCGAATTGGCCAGCATGTCCTGGATAGCGAATTCCGTAAAATTCAGGCTGCCGCCGGCTGTCAGAATAACGCGCGTGGGAAGGCTGAACTTCCATTCCGTAAAGACGTTATAGCTCTGCGACTCGTTTTGCAGGTCACCCTTGATCCCACCCAATACATCACTCGTAAGATTATAGGATTTGTTAAAAGCGATCGTCTTCTGGAACTGCGCGCCGAAAATGCCGTGGACGGTAACCGCTCCCGTATCCGAAGCATATACGAAGCCGGTCCGGCTGCCGAAAGTAAAGGCCTCGTCATCCGAAAGCCCGTGCGCAAAAGGTTGATTGAGCGTATAGCTGCTGGTATATACGGTGGTCAGGTTGCTGAAATGGTTGTCGATCTTGTAATTGTCGGTGACGCCGGCCCTGAAGCTTTCGATCACCGTTTTACTGCCGTTGACCAGGTAGGCAGGGTCGCTCCATTTGATGCGGTTATAAAATATACTGTCCGTCATTTCACCCGCGAGCTGTTCGAGACTGTGCGCATATGCAAAATACGCGGAAACAGTACTCTTGTCGCTGACGAAAAAATCGCCGCTGAACTGCGCATAGTCCTTCCGCGATGCGCTGTTCGTACGCCAACCCTCATCCTCCTGATGCCCGTAATTGAATAAAAGCGCCGAACTGCCGTTGGCCGATTCGATGCGCGTATTATTGCGGTACAGGCCATAGCTGCCCACTGTGTTCTCTTCCACCGCACGCGTCTGATTGGGCTGCGGCTTCAGCGTATACAGGTTGACCACGCCGGCAAAACCGCTGCCGTAGAGGCTGGACGCCGGCCCCTTTATCACTTCTACTTTGCCCAGCGTCGAGAAATCGATATCATCCATGATCGTGGTGCCGGTGGCATCGGTGACGGGGATATTATTGAGTAATACCATGACGCCCTGACCATTGAAATTGGTATTGTTGCCATATCCCCGGATCATAATGCGCTGGCCGCCGAACGTCGTCCGCGATTGCATATCGACACCCGGCAGGAGATTAAGGGAGTTTTCAAGAGAAAGACCGTCGTTGCGATGAAAGTCTTCCGTCGTGACCACGCCGACGGATTGCGCAATCTCCAGCTGATTCTCCTTTTTTGCCGTGGACCAGCCGGTGACCTGAGCGGCATTCAGGTCGTGATTGGAAGATTCCAGAAAGATGAGCAGTTTGCCGGTGGTACCTTTAATGATCACCGTTTTCGGCAAGTAGCCAACGCTGGTTACGGTGATCCTGACGGTATTGCTCCCCGCTGTCCATTCGAAATTACCGTTATCGTCGGCCACCGCCGACTGGCGGCCGCCATCCGTCACCGTAGCTCCGGGAACGGGCATATGCGTCTGCGCATCGATAACAGTGCCTTTCAATGAGCGCTGCGCAACAGCAGAGAGGACCATCGACAGAGATAGCAATAGTATATAGATTGATTTGAGCATGAGAAGAGTTTTGGTAAAAGGAATGCAAAGGCGACATGACGGATGACCGCCATGTACCGGAGAAAGATCAGGGGAGACTATGCTTTGGGTGGAGGAACGGCAATCTCCATATAACCCACCGGCAACGACCGGACCCGGAAGCCATAATAAAAAATAGGATGCGTCGGCGACCAGCCCATCCGCAACGATACCATTTCCGCCAGCCAATCCACGATCCGGAGCGACAGCGAATGACCGGTCTTCTTATCGGGGTGATCATGACTGGCGTGGGCTATCTCGCCCGACCGCAAGATCAGATTAGCCTCCCGCTCATCATCCATGCAATACAGCCATACGATGCCGCCCTCTGTCTTCCGGCGGATCACGTCATACAAATGATTGCCGTACCAACATTCGCGCCCCGCCTCCGTCCAATGACCGGCGGCATCGACAGCAGCCAGCCGGACCCGGAAGAAATAGCGGTCGGGCAGCGCCGCGATCCACGCCTCCCGCGCCTCCTCCTTCAGGATCCATTGCCGGATGACGACTTGCCCAAGATATCCCATCTGCACATAAAACAGGATCGCAAGGATCAATATGGCGCCCGCCCTTTTCAAGCTTCCACGCTCCTCC
>DATJMG010000165.1:0-5268 GCA_035508835.1 Puia sp. | reverse complement strand
CGATGCTGGAATTCCATCAGAGTCACTCGCGCCGGTTGGCCAGGCATGCCGCGACGCCCGTCCTCAGCCTCCCGGAATAAATTCAGCCGGCTTTACAGTCTGGCAGAAAGACGCGGGTCGCCGTACCGGGCGGTCATATTTCCGGCGGAGAGTGGTTGAAGTCACGGGTTTTAGCCCGAATGTAGAGGTCGGCCGGCAGGGATGGGATGATGGCCGTCAGGCGAAAGAATGACTGCCGTCACCATCCGGGAATCCGATTTCGAATAATTTTCAACCATGAGAATACTCATTTGGTTAACGGCATTGCTGTACGCCGGGGTGAGCTTTGGCCAGGCGAAGGGGACTGCCGGCCTCCACTGGTCTGAAAGCCTCCGGCAGGCACTCTGGCATTGGGTCGACAGCAGCCGCTACCTTGGCCTGGACAGCAGCCGGTATCACTACGCGCAGATCCGCGCGGCTGTCACGGGCGCCGCCGGTGCAACCCCCGATAGTATGCTGGATCCCCTCTTCACGGATGCCGCCCTTTCGATCGCCCGGGACCTCCATGACGGCACTTACCTCCCGGACCGGCTTCACTATGATGAATTGGCTGCACATTCGCCGGCTGCCGGGGACCTGTCGCTTGCCGGATCACTCGACTCGATCCGGACTGCCTTGGAGCTGAACAGCTTCCTGCAAAGCCGTGAACCGCATTCGGCCAGCTACGCCGCTTACCGGAACGCACTCCGCCGGCTGCCGGATTCCGGCGATCCGCTCCGGGAAATTATGCTCGGCGCATCGATCGACTATCAGCGGTGGATAGACCACTTTAATTTCACCACCTACATCCTGGTCAATGTCGCATCGGCTACACTGCGCCTTTATGAAGGGGACTCCATTCGACTGCAGATGAAGGTCGTAGCGGGTAAACCTTCAACCCCCACGCCGCGGTTCTCCGCACGATGCACGGAGGTGATCCTTTACCCGTATTGGAACATTCCGCAGCAGATCGCCGTGCGGGAATTCCTGCCGCTTTTTAAGCGCGAACCATCGCTGATGGATGTAATGGGGATTGAAGCCATCGACCGGAAAGGAAAGGTGATCGACCCGCAAACATTGCCGTGGTCGACTTTGACCCGCAACAATTTCCCTTATCGGCTGCGCCAGCTGACAGGATGCGGGAATGCCCTCGGCGTGATCAAGTTCGAGCTCACCGACCCCTTTGATATATACCTGCACGACACCAACCTCAAATCGGCATTTGCCTCTGCCAGCCGGTACTACAGCCATGGATGCATCCGGCTGGAGAAGCCGTTCCTGCTGGCCCGCGAACTGCTCGGCGACAAGCTCGATACCATGTACCTGACCGAATGCCGGAAGGATCAGCAACCCAGGCATATCCCGCTGGACCGGCCCGTGGCGGTGCTGGTCGTTTATATGCCGGTGGAAGCCGACGCGGTTGGAAATCTTGCCTGGTATAAGGACAGCTATCATTTGCTGGCCGGGAAGCCCCCCCGGGATCCAGGCGACCGGCGATAGCCGTCACCGGAAGAACAGGTTCTTTACCAGCTGGGTCAACACAACATAACAGCAAAGTATGCCCGCGAGGAGGGCCCAATACAACCCCGGAAGCGTCACAAACCCCAACGCCGGCGCCAGCGGCGAAACCGTCAGCCAGGCGCCGATGACGACGATCACCACCGAACTGACGATCAATTGCCAGGACGCGCGACTTTCCACAAAAGGGATCTTGTTGGTGCGGATCACATGAATGATCAGCGTTTGCGTGAAAAGCGATTCAATGAACCAGCCGGTATGGAATAAAGCCGGGTTATTCCTGGCATGGAATATTCCCAGCAGGATAAAGAAAGTGACATAATCGAAGATCGAGCTGATGGGCCCGATGAAGAGTATGAACCGCTGCAATTCGGAAATGGACCATTTCCGCGGCTTGACCAGCCAGTCCTCGTCAACTTTATCCGACGGGATCGTCGTTTGCGAAAAATCATACAACAAATTATTCGTCAATACCTGGATCGGCAGCATGGGCAAAAAGGGAAGGAACGCGCTTGCGCCTACCACGCTGAACATATTGCCGTAATTGGAGCTTGCCGCCATTTTGATGTACTTGATAATATTTCCGAAGACGCGCCTTCCCTCCGCCACTCCCTGTTCCAGCACGAGCAGGCTGTTCTCCAGCAGGATAATATCGGATGATTCCTTGGCTACATCCACCGCACTGTCTACGGAAATACCGATATCGGCGGCTTTCAATGCCGGCGCATCATTGATGCCGTCACCCATGAATCCGGTGACATGCCCGGTTTTTTGCAGCGCCTGGATGATCCGGCGCTTATGTGCAGGGGCCAGCCTGGCAAAGATAGTATACCCCGGGACGACGCCCGCAAGCTGATGGTCATCCATTCGCTCGATCTCGGGCCCGAGAAGTACATGCTCCGATTCCATCCCCACCTGCCTGCAGATATAAGAAGAGATCGATTCGTTGTCCCCCGTCAGGATCTTCACGTCCACGTTCAATTGCTTCAATCTTGCCAATGCCTGTGTCGCTGATTCCTTGGGCGGGTCGAAAAAAGAAAGGAACCCCAATAACACCAGATCACTTTCATCGGCGGCGTGGTAATCATGCTTGACCGGATCATCGAACCACCGGTAGGCCAGCGCGACAACCCGGAACCCTTTTCCATTTAAATCGTGAACCAGGTCAAGACAGTGTATTTGGTCATTTTTGCCGATCGTGGTCACCTCGCCATCTGCTTCCATTCGCGTGGCGATATCCAGCATTCCTTCTGCAGCCCCCTTGCAGATCAGCAACTGCCTGCCGCCGCTGTCTTTGACCACGACGGACATTCGCTTTCGCTCAAAATCAAAAGGGATCTCATCGACTTTTTCATAGGTCTCTTTGATCTTCAGACCTTTTTCCAATTCCTCGTGTTCCAGTACCGCATCATCGAGCAGGTTCTTCAGCCCCGTGTGGTAATAACTGTTGAGATAGCCGTAATCCAGGACATGTTGATTCTCCTGCCCCCTGACATCCAGGTACTGCTCCAGCACGATCTTCCCCCTGGTGATCGTTCCGGTCTTGTCCGTGCAAAGCACGTCCATGGCACCAAAATTTTGTATGGCATTGAGCCGCTTGACGATCACTTTCTTTTTGGACATGGCAATGGCGCCTTTGGAAAGGTTGACCGAGACGATCATCGGGAGCATCTCGGGCGTGAGACCGACAGCGACGGCAAGGGCGAACAGGAATGCCTCCAGCCAGTTGTGCCGGGCAAAGCCGTTGATAACGAAAACGGCAGGCACCATGATCAGGATGAATTTGATCATCAGCCACGTAAAGCGATTGACGCCTTTATCGAAGCTGGTCAGGGGTCGCTCGCCGGCTATACTGGTCGCCAGACCGCCGAAATAAGTGTGGCTGCCCGTGCTTACTACCATGGCAGTGGCGGTGCCGCTGACGACATTCGTACCGAGGAAACAGCTATGCGGCTGCTCCAGGGGATTATCGACATTCATTTGCCGGTCCTGACCCGTCTTTTCCACCGGCAGCGATTCGCCGGTCAGGGAGGCCTGGTTGACATACAGATCCTTGCAGGACAGGATTCGGATGTCCGCCGGTATCATGTCCCCCGCGCTCAATACGACCAGGTCGCCGGGCACCAGGAGCTTTAGCGGTATTTCGGCCTGGTGGCCGTCCCGTATAACGGTAGCATGCGTGCTGACCATGGCCCGGAGCTTTTGAGCAGCATTGTCTGCCCGCATCTCCTGGAAGTATCTCAGAACGATGCCGAGTATCACCATGACCAGGATAACGAGGGCGGCACGGATGTCGCCGGTCAGCCAGGAGACAACACTCAGAATGGAGAGCAGGATGACCAGCGGGTTTTTGAGATGGCTCCCCAAACGCCGGATCGGGGATATCGGCTTATCCCGGGCAATTTCATTAAATCCGTACTGCGAAAGCCGCCGTTCTGCTTCCTCCGAAATTAGTCCTTCGGCGGAAAAGCCGAGCTTGCTCTTCCATTCCTGCAGGGAAAGGTCGCCGGTCAGCTTATTTGGCAGCGACGCTGTCGGCATGACTTTCGATTTTTCCCACCAGGGTCGTCAGGGCCCGATCGGCTGCATTCCGGAAGGTTTCCCCCGACTGACTGACACGAAAGGGCTGACCATAGGCGGTGAGATCGATCTGACAGGTCTTGGCCCGCCCCGGCTGATCGTCGCAGCAGAAATTGACCTGCGCGCCCACAACAGCCGGATGCGCATAGTGCAGCTCCATCAACTTTTCCCGGACATATTCTTCCTGGTCTTCGCCGCCGTCCATGAAACAGAAAACGATATTCATACAAGAACTTTTATTGCCCAAACCTAGAACCCTCAACGTTCATTCCCACTGACCAACCTCATCGGCCCGGTTGATACCCGTCATATCGCCGCCCGCCGCGGGGGTATAGTTTCACATCCTAAAAGAAAATCCCATGCCGCTCCCCGCCAAACTTCGGGCCTTTCTCGACGAGACCGGCGATATCGCCCGGTTCGCCGGCCGCTACTTCCTGCAGGGGGCGAAACCGAGGTTCGAATTTCGCGAGCTGCTCCGGCAATGCTTTGTGATCGGGTATTTGTCCTTCCCCCTGGTCGGCCTCACCGGCTTTATCATGGGACTCGTACTTACCATGCAGCTGCGCCCCTCCCTGGTCAGCTACGGCGTGGAGTCGCAGTTGCCGGTCATGGTAGGGATCGCCATTGTCCGGGAGATCGGGCCGGTCATCACCGCGCTGATCTTTGCAGGCAAGATCGCCAGCAGTATGGGCGCGGAGCTGGGGTCGATGCGGGTCACCGAGCAGATCGACGCCATGGAGGTCAGCGGTACCAACCCCTTCAAATATCTTGTCGTGACCCGGGTGGCTGCCTCTACGTTGATGCTGCCGGTGCTGGTGGTGCTCGGTGACGCCATAGCCCTGCTGGGGTCTTTCCTGGGCGTCAATATCCGGTCGACGACCAGCTTCACCCTCTTCTTCCGGCAGGTACTCGACAGTTTCGGTTTTGGGGACGTACTGCCTGCCTATATTAAGACCTACATCTTCGGATTTGCCGTCGGCATCATCGGCTGCTACAAAGGCTACCACTCGAGCAAGGGTACAGAAGGAGTGGGAAAAGCGGCCAATTCCGCCGTCGTCAGCGCTTCCATCCTCATATTCATCATCGATCTCGTCGTCGTACAGGTCACTGACCTGCTCGGATTAACCTGAGAACCATGGAACCGGCGACAAC
>DATJMG010000164.1:0-5631 GCA_035508835.1 Puia sp. | reverse complement strand
ACGAAGTCAAAAGGTTCGAATCCCCCCGCGATTTTTTTGCTCAACTGCATGAAAATCCAGAAGTTGTAACATTGGATTATTCACTCCCCGATTGTGATGGCGCCGAAGTGCTAAAGAAGATCAAGGAACATAATCCCGATATCCGGGTGATCGTGATCTCAGGACAAGAGGACGTGGCCACGGCGATCAATCTGCTGAAGAACGGCGCATTTGACTATATCGTCAAGGACGACGACACCAAAGACCGCCTTTGGAACAGTATCCTCCATCTGCGGGAGATCAGCAACCTGAAACAGGAGGTGGAGACGCTGAAAAGCCAGGTCGGCCGGAAATATGACTTCTCCCAGATGATCCTCGGAAAATCCGACCAGATCCAGAAAGTATTCTCCCTCATCGAAAAAGCCGCCAAGACAAATATCACCTGTTCGGTTACCGGGGAGACCGGCTCGGGGAAGGAGATGATCGCAAAGGCCATACACTATAACTCCGACCGGCATAAACAACCTTTTGTCGCCGTCAACGTGGCGGCGATTCCAAAAGACCTGATCGAAAGTGAACTTTTTGGGCATGAGAAAGGGGCCTTCACGGGCGCGGTTACCCGCCGGATCGGCAAATTCGAGGAAGCCGACAAGGGCACCCTCTTCCTCGATGAGATCGGTGAGCTGGATATCAACCTCCAGGCAAAACTGCTCCGGGTCCTCCAGGAGAGGGAGATCACCCGGATCGGCCACAATGCTGTCACTAAGATCGACGTGCGGATCATCGTCGCGACGCACAAGAATCTCCTCGAAGAAGTAAAGAACAAGAACTTCCGGGAGGACCTCTACTACCGCCTGATTGGCCTGCCGATCTCCCTGCCGCCGCTCCGGGAACGCGGTAACGATATCCTCATCCTTGCCAAACACTTTATCGACGCCTTTTGTAAGGAAAATAAGATCGACAAAAGATCCCTGTCACCGGATGCGCAACAGAAATTATTGCAATACCCCTTTCCGGGGAACGTGCGCGAACTGAAATCGGTGGTGGAACTGGCCGTCGTAATGGCCGATGACGAAGTGATCCAGGCCGAGCACATCACCCTCAACACATCCGCCAGCATCGCCGACCTGCTGAATAAAGAAATGACCCTGAAAGAATTCGAGATCCAGATCCTGCAACATTACCTGGACAAGTATGAAAAAGATGTTCTACTCGTTGCTAAAAAGCTGGATGTCGGAAAATCCACGCTCTACCGGATGATCCAGAACGGCGAGCTGAAGATGAAATGACCCTAAACCAAACCATGAACCACGATAGGCCATGCCGTTAGAAAGCAACTTTTTTGAGGAAGTTCTCGACAAGGTCCCTGCGGAGATCCTCGTTGCGGATGCGGAATACCGCTTTCTGTACGCGAACCCGCTGGCCGTGCCGGACCCCGCCATCCGTGAATGGATGATCGGGAAAACCAACGAAGAGTTTTGCATCTATACGGGCCGGCCGATCGCCATGTCCAGGGCCCGCCGGATGGTATTCGAGAAGGCCCGCCGTACAAGGAAGGCAGTGGAATGGGCGGAATCGGCCCAGGACAGCGAAGGCGTGGTCCAACACTTCTTACACCGCATCTACCCGGTTTTCGACGCCGAAGGGAAATTTGAAGAAGTGATCATATATGTGGTCCGGATCACCGAAACCAAAGAGTTCGAAGAGAAAGTCAGGGTGCACGAGAAAAGATACCGGGACCTGTTCAACCATAGCCAGGCACTGATCTGCACCCACGACATGGACGGCAAGCTGCTGACCGTCAACCCCGCCACCTGCAAGATCCTGGGCTACGAAGAACAGGAAATGCTCGGCCGGAACCTCGTTGAATTCATCCCGGAAAAACATCGGACCCGATTCGAAGAAGAATACATCCGGCCGATCCGGGTGAGCAACGGCGCCGTCAGCGGCGAATTTTGCGTCCTTAGTAAGGCAGGGGAGGAGATCTACCTCCTGTACAAGAACTACCGGCGGGAAGAACCGGGCGCGGAACCCTATGTGATCGGCTTTTCACAGGATATCACCGATCGGATAAAGATGGAGAAGGAACTGCGGTTTACCAAGCAGCTCACCGACGAAATAGCGCGGGCAAAAGAATCCTTTCTGGCCCACATGAGCCATGAGATCCGCACCCCGATGAACGGTATCCTCGGGATTGCCAGCCTGCTGAGCAAGACCCAGCTGGAAACCCATCAGCGTAACTATCTCCAGCTCATCCAGGAGTCCGCCAATAACCTGCTGGTGATCGTCAATGATATTTTGGACCTCGAGAAGATAGTTGCAGGCAAATTGCAACTCGAGACGATCCCCTTTAAGATCGTGGATAAGATCGCAACGACGATCCAGTCTTTCATCTATCGCGCAGAGGAGAAAGAGCTGGGCCTGATCTTCCAGAATTTCATCCCCGCCGACCTGGTGGTCAAAGGGGACCCCTACCGGCTGAGCCAGGTATTGAACAATATCCTGAGCAATGCCCTCAAATTCACCGAGACGGGTCATATCACGATCGTGACGGGTATCAGGGACAATGACGACGACCACGCCATAGTCGAGATCACGGTCAGCGATACGGGGATCGGGATTGAAAAGGAGAGACTGAGCACGATTTTTGAGCCATTCGAACAGGCCGATGCCACGATCTCGCGAAAATACGGCGGCACCGGCCTGGGACTCGCGATCTGTAAGAATATGATCGAAATGCAAAACGGCGAGCTGATGGCCGAAAGCGAAGAAGGAAAGGGTTCGACTTTTACCATCCGGCTCCCATATCAGATCAGCATTGAGGAAGAAAAGGCAAATGAGATCAGGCAGGAGATCGATTACAAAAGCCTGGGCCCGCGGAAAGTACTCGTGGCCGAAGACGTGGAGCTGAACCAGTTCCTTGCCCGCCATATTCTCGAGTCCTGGGACTTTGAAGTCGTGATCGCCGGGAATGGCCTGGAAGCGATCGAATGGTTGGGAAAAGATGCGTTTGACTGTATCCTGATGGATGTTCAGATGCCCGAAATGGACGGGATCGAGGCGACCCACCATATTCGCAGCTTGTCTGATCCCATAAAAGCGAGTATTCCTATTATTGCACTCACGGCGAACGCGCTGAAAGGCGATAGCGAAAAATATCTGGCAGCAGGAATGACCGACTATCTCGCCAAACCTTTTGATGAAGAACGGTTATTCAGAGTGATCTCAAGGAACCTGACCAGGATCGCCCCCGCCCCGCCGCCCGTCGCTTCGCTGTCCGCCGCTCCTTCGCCCGCCGCCCCGCCCGCCGTGCCGCTGCCCGCCGCTCCGCCGTCTCCCGCCGCCCCGCCGCCCGCCGCGCCGCCAACATCGACCTCATCCCATGATCCGAAGACAGATATCACCCTTAACAACAACAATACAAACATGTCACCTGCCAATCCAAGACTATACGACCTGACCATGGTACAATCCGTATCGGGTGGTGATGAAGGCTTTATCAGAAAAATGGTAGCGCTTTTTATCGAAACGGTGCCCCACAACATGCAAGAGCTCAATAACGCCCTCCAGGCCGGGAACTGGGAGCAGGTCGGCAAGACCGCTCACAAACTCAAGTCGACGATCGATTCCATGGGGATCAAATCCATCCGGCAGGAGATCCGGACCGTGGAAACCAATGCCAAACAGATGGAATCCCTCGCCGAGATCCCCGGGCTCGTAGCAACGATCGATAATGTCATCAAGGAGTGTATCGGGCAATTACAGGCCGAAGTATTGAATTGATCGCCGCCCGCCGACACCGGGATTCCCCCACGCCTGCATATCAACTTCCGCCCGCCCGCGCATTGATTCCCAACCCATAACAGATTATTCCCAATTTGAGAGCGAATAAAGCTGCACTAATATTGTAGTTGATTAATTATCAAGGCGGTGTGATGGTATTTTTTCTGGCACCATTTTCCGGGTTCTTCAGTGCACCAGATAGTCAACCAAATGGAACTTACTAATCAACCCGTTATTTTCGTGGTCGAAGATAACGTGATGTATCAAGGCCTTATCGCTAAGGAGCTCGAGACGCTCAGCAGCAACCTCCACTTTTATACCAACGGAGAATCCTGCGTCTCGAATTTGAGCAAACGTCCGGCCGTTATCGTCCTGGACTATAACCTCGACGGGCAAATGAATGGTCTCGATACCCTCCAACGGGTACGGGACTTCGATCCGAATGTCTATGTTATTCTGTTTTCCAGCCAGAAAGGCTTGAATACGAAGGAAGTCTTCCTGCAATATGGCAGCTTCGATTTTCTCGAAAAGAACAGCCTTTCCTTGCGTACCCTGCGCCAAATGGTCGACTGCGTGACCTCCGGCAGCGGCAGGACAGTGGAAAACTGACCCTTTTTAACCTCTTTTTCGCCCAACCCTACCCCAGATTATAAACCCTACCCCCAGATTATAAATTCCCCGCCCACCCGGCGGGGTTTTTAGTTTCCACCGACCCCTCACCCCGGGATCCGCGAAATATATCTCTCGATCTCCTTGATCTGACTCACAATCTGCGGGGTGGTCGGCTTCAGCGCCTTCGCCCGCCGAAAGAAATCCTTTGCCGCGCGAAACTCCCGCTTCGTCATCATAATGGAGCACAGCTGCAGGAACGCCGCCGCCTGGTTCTCCTTGTCCGGCAACCCCTTCCGGATCGCCTGCCGGATATAACTCTCCGCCTGCCGGATATCGTTCTTTTGCATCGACAGCATCCCCATTTGCAATAGACTGGCGCCCTCCGCCTCCTTCATGGGCATCCCGAGATCGAGGCCCTTTTTCATGTTCTTTTCCGCACTCGTGAAATCCTGCTTCATCATCGCGATATTCCCCTTCAGGGTGTAATAGACAGAACGGATTGGTTTATAGAGGAGACCCGGAAATCTGATCGAGTTCAACACCTTCTCCGCCGCATCCATATCGCCCGCCTCCATATGCTCCTGGATCAGCCTCAGCGGCCCGAAAAAGAAATATCCGAACAATAACACCAGCGCAACAAAATACAGCGGAAAGGCCGGCCAGAACCCCGCGTAAAAATTCGTGGCCCCGCCGAGGATCACCAGCGCGATCGTAATCTGCAGCCGGAATTTGATAATAAGATTGTAGAACTTCATTGGACTGCAAATATACGCGGTTCACCCTCGCCCCCTGCCGGCCGGCTAAAATTTATCGTCGTTGATCTCGATCCAGTAACCGTCCGGATCCTGCAGGTAGATCTGCTTCACTCTATCCGGCCGTAGCTGCGGCGTCTTGCTGTTCTGCGCCCAATTCCCATATTTCACATTCATCGCATCGAGATGCTTCGTGAACGCATCCATCGACGGAACACTAAAGGCAAGATGAATATTGATATCATGGGGGATATCCGCCGTTGCCCCCGAGACGACATGCAGCTGCCCATGCTCCGAGATCCGGAACCATACGTGTTTCCCGTCATGGAACGGCTCGGATATCCGTTTGAGTTCCAGCACCTTTTCATAAAAATTCGCCGCCCGGTTCAGATCGGTGACATAGATGGTCTGATGGCTGAAGCGCGGGCCCTGCGCGCTGACCACGCTCATGATCGCCATCGCCGCAATCGTCAGCACCATCCGGGCCCCCGGCATCCGCGACCCC
>DATJMG010000163.1:0-12511 GCA_035508835.1 Puia sp. | reverse complement strand
CGAATCTGCATCCGCTGTAACATGGGGCCAATTTAAGTATTTCGTTAGTTCCCGACCCGACAAAATTCCCACACCCCATCTGCGCCGCCCACACCCCACACGCCATCCACGCCGCGCACAACCGCGCAACCCGGCGATCATTCCCCCCTACACCGCGCAATCCCCGATTTCGCCCGCTGATCAAGGGAATTTTTATAATCATGATCCTTCAACGACAGGCATTTCTGAAAAAACCCTACCGCCCGCTCACAATCCCCCCTTTGCTCATAAATATACCCCGCCTGTAACGCGGCCCGCGCCGCAAAATATTCCCGCAGCCCCTGACCCGTCTTGATCGTGGTCAGATAGGCGGCAATCGCCTCATCCTTCCTGCCTAACCCGTCATAGATGCGCCCAAGCCGGTACGCGAGCTCACACCGGTCTTCAGGCCGCGTAAAGCTGGACGTACTTACCCCCTGCAGCGACCTCAGCGCCTCTTCGAAATATCCGCCATCCGTGAGCAACCGCGCCTGTAATAACGTCTTATCCGGCCAGATCCCGCTGCGCGCCTCCTTCAACGCCTGCCGGTCCGCATCCGACTCCGCCGTGCCGCGCCGTATCACCTCCCTGAGCAGCGAATCCGCTGCCACCTGGTCCCCTTTGAGATAGTAATACCAGCTGAGTTTCTCAAGCGCATCCTTGACATAGAACCGCCCCCTGAACCGCCGAAGGAACCTGTCCAGGTAGACGGGTGTACCCGGCTGAAGATGATTCAATGCAGCATAACCCATCTCGAGATCCCAAACCGGCATGTCCAGATACCCCGGCGCCTTGCTTCTCCCTTCGATGATCCGCTCGGCGAGCGCCGACTGCTGATCGTTGATGCACAGATTCGCATAGAGATAGGCATAGAGATAGTTGTTTCGCACATCAAGGTTGTGTTGCCGGATATACGCGAAGACCTGCTCGTGCTGATTGAGGATGTAGAATTGCAAATAGAGATAATAGAAATTGGCCTCATCCCGGTATAGCTCGGACCATTCGTCATTCATGCGGAGGAATTGATCGAGCTCCCCCATCCCCTCGCTGACACTGCCCCGAATGCCTAACAGATTGCTGAGCCACCTATACCCGTCGGGAATGGTGCCCGCCACCACTTTCATCGCCCCGCTGACCATGAGCGCAGGACCAAAAGCCGGAAATTTTTGGCGGCATTCCTGACTTTCGAGGAACGATCGCCGGAACTCGAGCCCGGCATCGAGGTTACTACCCATCTTGACATCGATGGCCGCCCGCTGAAAATGGATCACACTGCGCGTGAAAAGGAAAAAAGGCGATGCCTCGGGCCCTTCGGCCATGCTTTCAAGCCGCTGCTCCAGCCTGACCTTCACCGCGGGATACTCTGCGGCATCCTCATTAAAAAAGAGTCGGAAAAAATCGATGTAATTATCCAGAAACCCGGGGATCAGATTACCCGGATCACGCCTTCTTTCTGCCGCCAGCAATTGCGAACCCTCCTCGAGCCGGAGCTGCACGATCGCCCGATACGCCTGACGACAGCCCGGACTGAAATCAAAATGCTTTTGCCCATACCCCGCAACCGGGAGTAACAACCCAACGAGAATGGTGACCCGCAAGACCACGGACCTTACTTGACCTCTATGGCATCATTCAGTTCATTGTCGACCAGGATGCGGCCGCAATTCTCACAAACAATGATCTTCTTGCGCTGCCGGATCTCACTCTGCCGTTGCGGCGGAATGGCATTGAAACATCCCCCGCAGGCATCCCTGAGCACGGGCACCACCGCCAGTCCATTCCGGTAATTGCCGCGGATCCGGTCATAGGAATGCAGCAACCGCGGCTCTACCTTCTCCCGGGCATCGGAAGACAACTTCGCGAAATGCTTTTCTTCCTTCTCCGTCGTCGCAATGATCTTGTCGAGCTCATCTTTCTTGTTCTTCAACACCGACTCCTTGGTCGCAATATTCTTTTTCGCCTTCTCCAGCAATTGCACCTTCTCGGCAATTTCCTCATTCGCATCCTTGATGTGCTTCTCCGCCAGCTTGACTTCCAACTGCTGCATCTCGATCTCCTTATTGATCGCCTCGAACTCCCGGCTGTTCTTTACATTCTGGCTCTGCTTGTCGTATTTCTTGATCAACGCATCGGCTTCCTTGATCGCCTCTTTCTTCTGATTGATAAACTCCTGTATCCCGTTGATCTCCTCCTCTACCCTCGTCTGACGCGAATGCAGCCCCGTGATCTCATCCTCCAGGTCACTTACCTCCATCGGGAGCTCGCCCTTCAGGATCTTGTACTCGTCTAACTTCGATTCAATTTTTTGGAGCGTCACGAGTGACGTGAGCTTTTCCTCAACAGAGAATTCTTTTACGTTTGACATAATTTAATTTGACTTTACACCAATGTGGTAATGAACCGGATTCGTCCGGACATCCGATTTAAGGACCGCAAAATTACTAAATTTTTCCCGCAAATGGCCAATCAGCAGGTCGACAGTGAATTGTTCACTTTCAAAATGGCCGATGTCGGCAATGACCAGCCGGTCATTCGCGTCCAAAAACTCATGATACTTAACATCCGACGTGATATAAAAGTTGGCGCCGGAATCTAAAGCATTGGGAATCAAGAAACTGCCTGCACCGCCGCAAACCGCTACCCGCTGCACCGGCCGCCCCGTCAACCGGGTATGCCTGACCACCGGCACCCCGAATACCTCGCATAGCCGCTCCAGGAACGCCTCCTCCTCCACCGGCGTCGCGAGCTCACCCACCAGCCCCGCCCCAATCCCGTTGTGCACATTGGCCAGCGGCACGAGATCATACGCCACCTCCTCATACGGATGGGCCGCAATCATCGCCTCCACCACCACCCGGCTCAAATGCACGGGGAGGATGACCTCCAGCCGGACCTCGGGCTCCGTATGCCGCGTCCCCACCTGACCCACAAAAGGCTGCGCCCCCTCCCCGCCTTTGAACGTTCCAAAACCCTCCGTCCCGAAACTACACTCGCTATACCCCCCGATATGCCCCGCACCCGCCCCGAACATCGCCGCCCGAACAGCCTCAAGATGACCCACGGGCACAAAACAATACACTTTGCACAATACCCCCTCCCTGGGCGCCAACACCCTCCTGCCCCCGATCCCGAGCTTATCCGCAATCCGGCCGTTCACTCCCCCCGCCATCACATTGTCGAGGTTCGTGTGGATCGCATAAATGCCGATATCATGCTTGATCGCCGCAATGACCGCCCGCTCGACATAGTCCCGGCCCGTGATCTTTTTGAGGCCCCGAAAAATGATCGGATGATGTCCCACTACCAGATTGCAGCCCCGGACTGCTGCCTCCAGAATGACCTCCTCCGTCACATCCAGCGCCGCCAACACCCCCCTGCACTCCCATCCGGAACTGCCTGTGAGCAGCCCCGCATTGTCGTAATGCTCCTGGTAAGCCGGCGGCGCCAGCATCTCCAGATGCCCGATTATATCCGAAATTTGCATACCCTTACTGAATGATCGTTTCGAGGTGCGTCAGCTTCCCATCTTCATCAAACCCCTCCAATACCACCCGCAGCTTCCTGGTAATATCGTTGTTGAAAAAATCGATCGTTACCCGCGTCGTCTCCTTGTCCGTCATGACATACGGCTTCCAATACAAGGTCGTACGCAGATCCTCCCGCGCATTGGCCGGATTGTTCTCCAGGTAGTTAGGGGAATAGAACTCTTTGGGCATCGAATACCCGACCAGCAATGCCCGCGGCAAACCCTTGAACGAAGGGTCCGTTGCCTTGCTGTCCCCGCCCTTCTTCGTATAGACCGCAATAACACCCCCCGAGCCGCCGCCAAATCCTATCCCCGAGCCGGGCCTGAATACTTTCACCATCGCAATATCCGGTACGGCAACGCTTTGCAGCTGCGACGCATCTACCTGCATCTCGTTCAGATAAAGGGTCGGCCTTCCCCCACGCCAGCTTAAACCGGGCGCAGCCCCCGGGCCGCCCGTAGGCGTGATCTGCAAACCCGCAACCTTTCCCTGCAAATAGGTAAAGATATCCGGATAAGCGTTCGCTATCGCGTCATCGAGAAGATCGAATGTCTGCGCGTCCCCGCCGGCAAACATTCCCGAAGCATACCGCTCATCGAGCTTTTCACTTGCCGATTTCTCCCGCGCAACCACCGTCGCGGCGGCCAGCGTCTTGAACTTCGCATCCTCGATCGGCGCAACCCGGGCCTGCTCCTGCGCAATGTACTTGTTGCGCTTGAGATAGATGGAGTCCTCCGCCGTCCAGCCATCGAACCCGGTGAACGAAGGTTTGGCGGACCTCACCCCGCGTACCAGCCCGTTGCTGAATGTAACCGCCGCCTCATCAGCCAGCGCTTTGTCCGTATTGAACATATAATATGCTTTCACCGTATCGAAAAAAACCAGCCCCGTCACCCCGAACCGCGAGCCGGAGAGATGCGGAACAGACAACATCTGCGTGCTCGAATCCTTCCTGCTCAGGATCACATTGATCGACTCGTCCTTGGGTATCTTATACGGGTCGACCCCCAGCACATCCACTTTCATGGCGAGATAATCCTGCTCCCGGTTCCTGATCACCGGTAGCTGACCCCGCGCCAACGCCTCCCATTTGATCCGCCGCCAGCCATGGGTCATCATCACGAGATCCAGCATGTTGACAAGACTGTCGGCGCTGCTGGCGAAGTAGAAATACGGATCGTGTACATACCCGCGGACCTCACCCGTCAGCAACAGCCGGGAAATAATATTATCATCATTCGGGAATTCCCCGTCAGCCGTGACATCCGTTACCGCCAGCGACATATTGGTCTTGAGCGTATCGGGCACATCGATGACCAACGTGTTCTTCCCGCGCCTGGTTACTCCCTTGATCTGTACAGATAGTTCCGGGTCAAACAAATATTCGTGATTGTTGACAAAGACCACCCGCTCGGCCACCGGCATCATATTCGCATCGAACAAGGTCAACACCAGCACCCCGGACGGCAATTGCCCGGTCGGGATGGTGCCGCCGCTCATAAAGTTGTCATCCAGGTTGATCCTTGCTTTGTACACCAAATGCTGATGCATATGACCGATGATGGTCAGCCGTTTGAGCTCGGGGCCGCCATCTGCCGACCGCGCCACCGAGAAGAGCACCTTCTGGATCCCCGGGATCGCCCGCAGCACCGCCCCCGTTGGCTTTGGCTTTGGTAACGCCGTCCGATGCTCCATGCCCCGGTCATCCGTCCATACCGCAGTGATCGAATCCGTCATGTCCGGCGTCACCAGGAACTTACCCATTCCGTCATGGATCGACTCGAATGCCAGCAGTTCCTTGCCGCTCCGGTCCTGTAGCACCCCTTTAACCGTGACCGGCAGCCCGAACTGATCATTCGCCTTGAACGCAACTGCGTTTTCCACCCCCGCGACCAGGTCTCCGCCCTCGGGGAAGAATTGCATCTTCGCTTCTCTCGGCACCACCGTAACCGTCCCGGCAGAATCCAGCTTTTCGTCATAAATGCGGATATCCCGCTCATAATAGAACGCCGTATCGAAATTGGTCATCCATGTCGTGTAGGCCCTCAAATGCAGATGCCTGCTGCTGATCACCTTCGGCAGATCGAAACTGCCCGCCGTGCTCGACTCGGTAACCGGATAGACCTTGCGCATCAGGATCGCACCCGAAGGATCGGATAGCTCGGCATAGAAGTTCCTGCTCATCAGCGAAGGATCGGCGCCGGTAAAAATGTAGGCCTTGAACCAGACCGTTTCTCCCGCCCGATAGATCTTCTTGTCCAGCTGCATATAAATCTTCTCCTGTGGATAATCATTGGCATAGATATTCAACATGGAATCGATCTTCTGCGCAAGAAGAAAGTGCGGAAAAAAGATAATGACGGCAAGGAAAAATCGATATTTGTTCATTCAGCTAAATTATCATGATTTCTATTGCCACCCAAGACCTTTACAAAGTGTATGTCGATCGTATGCAAAAAATCGCGGATATCAAATATTCCGCAGCCGTGCTCGAATGGGACCAGGAAACCTATCTTCCCCCAAAAGGCGCGGCAGCCCGCAGCAGACAACTCGCAAGCCTCTCGGAGATCGCGCACGAGTGGTTGACCGCTCCCGCGCTTGGCGAGCTCCTGCAGGAACTGCAACAACGCGGAAACCTCGAAGCCGATCAACGCCGCAACATTGAACTTAGCCTGGAAGATTACGACAAACAAAAAAAGTTCAGCCCGGCCTTTATCCGCCGCCTCAGCGAGACCAGCTCCCGTAGCTTTCACAGCTGGATCCGGGCCCGCGGCGCCAATTCATTCTCCCTGTTCAAGACCGATCTTCAGGAAATGGTCGCGCTCAAAAAGGAAGAAGCCGAGCTCGCAGGCTACGAACAACATCCCTATAACGCGCTGCTTGATAACTTTGAAAAAGACTGCACCACCTCCTTGCTCGATCAGGTGTTCAGCACCGTGCGCGCTCCGCTGAAAAACCTCCTCGACCGCATTGCCGCCCGTCCCCAGGTCGACGACAGCTTTCTCCACGACGTCTACCCCCGTAACCTGCAATGGGACTTTGGTCTCGATCTGATCCGCCGGCTGGGATTCGATTTCGAAGCCGGGAGACAAGACCTTTCCGAACATCCCTTCACCACGAGCTTCAATGCCCGGGACGTTCGCATCACCACCCGCATCGACGAGAATAATTTCAACCACATGACCTGGAGCTGTATCCACGAGACCGGCCATGCCCTCTACGAACAGGGACTGCCCGACGAATACTACGGCCTCCCGCTCGGGGAATTCGCTTCCCTCAGTATCCACGAATCACAGTCCCGGCTGTGGGAAAATAACGTCGGCCGAAGCCTCTCCTGGTGGAAACCGATCTACCCGCGCCTGCAAGCCGTCTTCCCCCAATCGTTCGCCGGCGTGAGCGTCGAACTATTCTATAAAGCCATCAACAAAGCTGCCCCCTCGCTGATCCGCACCGAAGCCGATGAAGTCTCCTACCATTTCCACGTCATGATCCGTTATGAATTGGAAAAACGCCTCATCGACGGATCGCTCGACGTGGCTGATATCCCTGCCTGGTGGAAGGAGAACTATCAGACATGGTTGGGCGTCGACGTCCCGGACGATAAGCGCGGCTGCCTCCAGGATGTCCACTGGAGCCATGGCAGCTTTGGTTACTTCCCCACCTACAGCCTGGGGAGCTTCTACGCGGCTCAGTTTTACCAATCAGCTGTGGATCAGGATGTTAACATTGGAGACGCCCTTCGCGAAGGCCATACCGCCCCCCTTCTCGCCTGGCTGCGGACCCATATTCACCGATCTGGCCGCCGTTATCGCAGCGAAGATCTCTGCCGGAAAGCCACCGGTAAAAGCCTCGACATCCGCTATTTTTTAGACTATTTGCTGAATAAATACGTTATTATTTATGACCTTTTAGCCTGATATCACGTATATCTTCAGGTATAAACCCAGGGACTATGAAACACCTTTTACTTTTACTGATCCTGTTATCCGGCATCCTTCTTGTATCTTGTAAGAAATTCATTCAGAACCAGGAACAAAAGGCAGTTATAACCGATGTAACCGATGGTCTGTGGTATGTCACTGGATATGAGCAAAATGACAGCAACATAACTGCATCTTTTTCCGGCTATCTCTTTAAATTTGACGCGAATAATACCGTAACAGGGATCCTCGATAATACCGATTCCGTGCAGGGGGAATGGCTGGTCGATATCAGCGCCCGGACGATCACCTCGAATTTTCCGGGTGCAGCTTATCCGCTCAACCAGTTGAACGAAACCTGGTACGTTACCGATAGCTATACAGACAGCGTGTCCGCAACATCCACGGATACCGTCAACCATACCTCCAATATCCTCCAACTGAAGAAGCAATAATCCGGCATCCCGGCGCATTTTTATCGAAAACACCTAAACGACCCTTTAGTTGAACAGAAAACTATTTATTCTGGCCGGCTGTTTTTGTCTGCTTGGGATTATTGTTCGCGCGCAAGCCCCTGTCGCCGCATTCACGTCCAACGTCACTTCGGGCTGCTCCCCCCTTCAAGTTAGATTTCAGGACCAATCCTCCAATAACCCGACCTCCTGGGAATGGGATTTCGGCAACGGCCAAACCTCCTCCGGTACCCCAACTCCAAGCGTCGTTTACACCTCGCCGGGCACCTATACCGTGACCCTGATCGTAAAGAACGCGAGCGGGGCCGGCGCCGTCAGGGATTCCAACTATATCACCGTCTACGCCTCGCCCAATGTCTCTTTCGGTCTCAACCACCTCGCCTGCTCTCCAGCCGATATCCAATTCCAGCAGTATTCGCAGCCAGGCCAGGGGACCATTACCAGCTACGTTTGGAACTTCGGCGACGGGAGCTCAGGAAGCGGTGCAACACCCGACCATGTATATACCCAGCCGGGGTACTATACCGTATCCCTCACCGTTACTAACTCCGGCGGCTGTACCAACACGGCGACCTATACCCGAACCCTGCGGCTCGTAAGCGGCGTCCAGACCAATTTTGCCTGGAACGAGACGGGCAACACCTGTACGGCTCCCTTTACCCTCGATTTCCTGAATCAGACCGCCGGACCCGGCACCATGACCTACAGCTGGAGCTTCGGCGGCGGCGCGGCGCCTACCGCCTCCAACGCGACCAACCCCAACGGCATCGCCTATCCCTCGGCCGGCAGCTATCCGGTGACCCTTATCGCTTCAAGCAGCCTCGGCTGTGCAGATACCCTTACACAGACCGTACCCTTGTCCTCCAATTCCCCTGTCATTAACGGCCCCGCTTCGGGCTGTATCAATACGCCCGTCAGCTTTTCCAACGGCACCAAACCAGCCCCCCTTTCCTCCTCGTGGAGCTGGGGCGACGGGACCGCCGGATCCGGTGACTCGGCCGCCACCCATACATACACCGCAGCCGGTACCTATACGGTCACACTCACCAATACTTACGCCGGCTGTACCACCACGGCTTCCAGCACGATCACAATCGGCGCCGCCCTCGTACCCACCTTCACTGCCGCCCCGGTCAGTGCCTGCCAGGCACCCCTTACTGTCCAGTTTACCGACCAGACTACCCCCGCTCCAACCCAGTGGTCCTGGAACTTCGGCGACGGCGGGACCGCTTCCGGCTCCCCGACACCGACACACACCTATACCACCACCGGTAACTTCAACGTGACGCTAACCGCCACCACGGCCGCGGGTTGCTCCGGCACAGCGACCCTCAACAGCGAGGTCAATGTCGTCGCACCCACCATCACCATCCCGGCCCAGGGCGCCTGCGTCAACAAGGCCCTGTCCCCGAGCTATACCGTGAATTCCGTCGATCCCGTCACTACCTATACCTGGAGCGCACCCGGCGCCACCCCATCCACCGCGACCGGGGCCAGCCCGAGCTTTACCTGGCCTTCCGCCGGCTACTACTCGCTCACCCTGACGATCCAGACCGCCAGCGGCTGCTCCGCATCCCAGACCTTCACCAATGTCGTGGAGGTAGGCACCCCAACCCCGGCCAGTTTCACCTATGATCCGCCAAGCCCTATCTGCGGCACAGCCACCGTCAACTTGATGACGCCATCATTGCCGGCTCAGGAATGGTATTGGAACTTCGGCGACGGTTCCCCCCTCGACAGTGGTCAGAGCGTCACCCACCAGTTCCAGAAATTTGGCAACGAAACGGTTACGCTTTCCGTCGTTAATAACGGCTGTACCACCTTCAATATCCAGACTGTAACCGTCTCGCCCCCGATCGCCAAATTTGTCTACGGCGTCAACTGCGCCGTCAGCAATTTGCAGGTATCCTTCACGGACTCCTCCCTGACACAGGCTTCATTTGGAGCCATCTCCTATACCTGGACCTGCAGCGACGGATATACCTATACCGGCGCCCCTCCCAATCAAATTCCGCCTCCGCATACCTTCCCCGGTCCCGGCACCTATACCGTAACGCTGACAGTGACCAACGGCACCTGTCAATCTACCTTCACCAAACAGATCACCCTTCAAGCGATCAACGCGTCCTTCACCGTCTCCCCGAACCCCGTATGCAACCAGCAACCCTTTACCTTGACATCAACGTCGACGACACAGCCGGTAGGTACCCCCAACGCCGGTTATATCTGGGCATTCGGCCCCGGCGACACCGTCCACGGAGCTTCGAACCAGATCTCGCATATCAATGGGGTCGGCACCTATAACGCCACGCTGACCGTCATCGATCAGAACGGCTGCCGCTACACCTCGATCGGGGTCGCGATCACCGTCATCGCCCCAACCGCCAAATTCACCCCGCCACCCGGCGGCTGCGAGAACAGTCCTATCACTTTTACGGACCAATCCACCCCCTCTACTCCCGGCACAGGTTTCACCGAGTATATCTGGAACTTCGGCGACGGCTCGCCGGCTCAGACCTTCCCCAGCCCGCCCTTCACCCACCAATACGCCGATACCGGTTCCTACACCGTGATCGAAGAAGTCGTGGACAACGGAGGCTGCTACGCCTCCGACACCATCCAGGCCGCCGTCCAGATCACCTCGCCCCATGCCCTGTTCATCGAACCCGACAGCTTCTACTGCCCTGCTACCCCCGCAGCCTTCACCGATCTTTCAACCGGCTACGGCCTCACCTGGTCCTGGAACTTCGGCGACGGCAGCGGCCCGGGCGCTTCCACCCAACAGGATCCCCGGCATGCCTTTCCCGCCGCTACCGGCGTGACCTACCCCATCACCGAGACCATCACGGACAAATACGGCTGTACCACCGACACTACGGAGAATATCACCATCGAATCCCCCGTCGCTGCCTTTACCATCGCCGATACAACCTCTATTTGCGTTCCGCTCCAGACCATGTTCACCTCCACCAGCCAGTACTACGACTCCCTCTACTGGGAATTCGGCGACGGCCAGACATCCACCCTGGCCCCCGGCACATCACACTTCTACAACGCCCTCGATACCTTCACCGCTACGCTGGTCGTCCAGGGTCCGGGCGGCTGCCTCGATTCCACCAGCCGAAAGGTCTACCTGACCAACCCCAATACTACCGTCTTTAACTTTACCCCGACAACCGCCTGCGATTCGGTCGTCGCCCAATTCACCATCGTCCCGCCGCCATACACGACCTTTATCCTGGGTTACGGCGACAATTCCATAGATTCCTCGGGGAATCTCGCACCCATCCATACCTACCGAAGTCCGAACACCTTCATACCCTACCTCGATCTGACCGATGCCACCGGCTGTATCGTACCCGTGGAAAACGGCACGCTGACCGTCCTTGGCGCCGTTCCATTCTTCACAGCCGCTCCGGTCGCCTTCTGTGATACCGGGACCGTAGTCTTTAACGATTTCACGATCACCAATAACGGCGTACAGAGCAAGACCTATAGCTTCGGGGACGGCAGCACGGCATCCCAACCGCCGCCGCAAACCAATCCCTTCGATACAACCCATTATTATAATACCCCGGGCACCATGCTGGCAACCCTGACCGTCGTCACCCTCGCGAACTGCACCGCGAGCTACACGGACACGATCCGCGTCTACCAGACACCGCAGCCTGTGATTTCCGACAGCGGTTATCTCTGCGCCGGCCTCATCCAGTTCCTGGGTACGCTCGCCGTTCCCGATATCGATACCCTCTTCTGGAAATGGGACTTTGGCAACGGTCAGACGGCCAACATCCAGAACCCCGTAGCCAACGCCGCCGCAGGAACCTACACCGTCACCTTGATCGCCTCTACCTCCTTCGGCTGCGCGGATACCACCTCGACATCGGTCACCATCAATCCAAACCCGACGATCAAAGGCCCCAAAGTGATTACCACGCCCGTGGGTGTTCCCGTAACCATACCGTTTACCTATAGCCCTGACGTCACTACCTGGTCGTGGACACCCGAGGCGAACCTCAGTTGCACCGACTGCGCGACCCCGGCGGCTACGCTGATCTTTGCCCAATCATACTCCGTATTGGTAACTGATTCCAATCATTGCACCGATACCGCCTCTATTCTGATCAACACCATTTGCAACGAAGGGAACTATTTCTTTCCAAATACCTTTTCACCCAACGGTGACGGAATGAACGACTATTTCTATCCCCGGGGCTCAGGCCTGTATAACATCCAATCCCTTACCATTTTCAACCGCTGGGGCCAAATGGTCTTCCAGCGGAAGAACTTCCCCGCAAATTCGGAGACCATGGGCTGGGATGGTACATTTAACGGCAAACCCGCACCAATGGATGCTTACGTCTATGTCGCAGAAGTGATATGCGCAAACGCCCAGGTTGTCGCCATCCACGGAAATGTAACCCTGGTGAGATAAAATTGACTAAATGAAAGTGAAAAAGCTTTTGTCGCTCTTCATTCTAACCGGCCCCTTGCTCCTGGCCTCCAAGCTTATCCGGGCACAGGATATCCATTTTTCCCAGTTCTACGAAGCCCCCCTGCTGCGCAACCCCGC
>DATJMG010000162.1:0-19188 GCA_035508835.1 Puia sp. | reverse complement strand
CCGCAAACCCATCGTCTCCACCTCCGCCAACATCAGCGGCGAACCGGCTCCCGCCTTCTATCGCGAGATCGATGCGCGCATCCTTGCAGAAGTCGACTACATCGTCCATCACCGCCGCGATGACGAAACACCAAAACAACCCTCGGCCATCATAAAGTGGAACGCCGACGGTCCGCCAACCATCATCCGCCCATGATTCGCCGGTGATTATCCGCCCTTGACCTCACGACCATCCTCCATTCCTTACCCCTTTAAAGATTCTTTGTATCTTGCCTAAAATACCCCATGCAAAAGATCCTCCTGATCCTTCCGGCAGTCATAATAATGGTCGTCTCCTGCACCCCAAACAACTCCCCGACGATCCAAACTTCCACCGATACCTCGTCAAGCCAGTATTACGTGTCCACCTATGCCACCTTTAGCGGACAGTACGGTAACCCTGCTGGCGTGGCGGAAGATCCCAGCGGCAATCTCTATGCATGCGACGCAGAGGTCGGTACGGTTTGGAAGATCTCGACACCCGACAGTACGGTATCTACGATCACGACCATCAACGACCAGGCCAGTGACATCGCTTGCGACAGACAAGGAAACATTTATGTGTTATCAGCCGGTCAGGGAAAGATACTCAAGATCACTTCTGCCGGTGTCGTCACGACACTTGCCGGCGGCGCCTCCGGCCAGGTCGACGGGCAGGGCGCTGCAGCCGGCTTCAAAGTACTCGAATCCATGGATATCGACAGCACCGGGACCCTATACATCGGAGACTATCGATCAGTCCGTAAAGTCGACCAGCAAGGTAATGTGACCACTTTGTACGACGACTCCACCGCCAGTGGACCCATGCTGGGAATCGCATGCGACAATCAGCATAACATCTACTTCGCTGACGATCTCGAGGTATGGCGCCTGGACTCACTCGGCAACAAAACATTCATCGCCGGCCAGTCCAGCCCCGGAAGCCAGGACGGTACAGGCGGCTCAGCGTCATTTGACGGGATCAGCGAGCTTAGAATGGACAAGAGCGGCAATCTTTGGGCGGCAGATTACGTCAATATCCGAATGGTCAACCCCACCTCAGGCGTAGTCACCACGATAGCCGGGAATGGAATAACCGGGTTTTCCAATGGGGCCGGAGATGTCGCCGAGTTTGACTTGCCGGTGGGTCTTACGATCAGCGCCAACGGAACGCTATTTGTCGCCGACGATCAGAACAAACAGATCCGCAAGATCGTCCACCTATAGCTTTCAGCGAAAAGCACCTACCTTTGCACCCGTGCAAAAATTCCTGGTTATACAGACTGCATTCATCGGCGACGTAGTCCTCGCAACCGCCCTCATCGAAAAGCTTCACACGCATTACCCGGATGCCCACATCGATTTCCTGGTAAGGAAAGGCAACGAAGCCCTGTTGACCGGGCACCCGTTCCTGCACGACATCCTCATCTGGGACAAGCGAAAAAACAAGCTGCGGAATTTATGGCAACTCATCCGCCGGATACGCCGGGCAAAATACGACACCGTCATCAACGTCCAGCGATTCGCCGCCACCGGCATCCTCACCGCTTTTTCCAAAGCAAAACAAACCATCGGCTTCGACAAGAACCCGCTCAGCTTCCTTTTCACCAAAAAGATTTCCCATATCGTCGGCAACCACCATGAGATCGATCGCAACCAGGCGCTGATCAAAGACCCTACCGACGACCAACCCGCCAAACCCCGCCTTTACCCGACGCCGGCCGACGAAGAAAAAGTCAAACCCTATAAGACCAAACCCTATATCACCATTTCTCCTGCCTCTGTCTGGTTTACCAAACAATATCCAAAAGAAAAATGGACAAGCTTCATCAGGCAACTCCCGCAAGAATACGCCATCTACCTTCTCGGCGCGCCAAACGACCAACTCCTGTGCGAAGAGATCAAAGCCACCCGCCCCGAAGTCGTCAACCTCAGCGGCACGCTTGGCTTCCTGCAATCCGCCGCCCTGATGAAGGATGCAGCCATGAATTACGTCAATGACTCAGCTCCCATGCATTTCGCATCCGCCGTCAATGCACCGGTGACTGCTGTTTACTGCTCGACCATCCCGGCCTTCGGTTTCGGGCCGCTTAGCGACAAAAGCTATATCGTCGAGATCAGGCAGCCCCTGGACTGCCGCCCATGCGGGCTCCACGGCTACAAAGCCTGTCCCAGAGGACACTTTAATTGCGCACACAAAATAGAAGACACTCAACTTTTACAAACTTTAGGATAACTTCGCGGCCGGCAGCACGGTGACACGACCAGCCGCCGCATCACGCATTCATGGACATTACATGCACCGATAAAGAATCCTTCGTCTTCCGGAAGATCGCCCGGGCCGCAGCAGACCTGCAAGTGCCCTGTTACCTCATCGGCGGGTTTGTCCGCGACCGGCTGATCGGCCGCCCTACCAAAGATGCCGATATCGTCTGCGCGGGTGACGGTATCCAGTTGGCCCATAGAGTGGCCGCCTCCCTCCAACCAAAACCATCGGTCGCCTATTTCAAGAATTTCGGCACCGCGCAGATCAAATGGGATGAGCTCGAGATAGAATTTGTCGGCGCCCGGAAAGAAAGCTACCGCGCCGAATCCCGCAATCCGGATGTCGAACCGGGCACCATAGAGGATGACCAGCTGCGGCGGGACTTCACCATCAACGCCATGGCCATCAGCCTCAACGAAAAAGACTTCGGCCGGCTGATCGACCCGTTCGACGGACAAAGCGACCTGAAAAAGCGGCTCATCCGCACTCCCCTCGATCCGCTCCGGACATTCAGCGACGACCCGCTTAGAATGATGCGCGCGATTCGATTTGCAACCCAGCTGAATTTTAACATTGACGAGCCAACCCTCGATGCCATCACAGAAGACGCCCCGCGGATAAAGATCGTCTCGCAGGAGCGGATAACCGATGAGCTGAACAAGATCGTCTTAAGTCAAAAGCCTTCGATCGGGTTCGACCTGCTGTATCGCACCGGACTGCTGAAGATCATCTTCCCGCAAATGGTCGACCTCGTCGGCGCCGAATATGTCGACGGCCACGGGCATAAAGATAATTTTTATCATACCCTGCAGGTACTCGACAATATCAGCCGTCATACCGATGACCTTTGGCTCCGCTGGGCCGCCATCCTCCACGATATCGGAAAGCCGGCAACAAAACGCTTCGAAAAAGATCAGGGCTGGACCTTCCATGGCCATGAAGTCGTCGGCGGCCGCATGGTCCCCCGCATCTTCGCCCGGCTCAAGCTGCCGCAAAACGAGAAAATGCGCTTTGTCCGCAAACTCGTCGAGTACCACCTTCGCCCGATCAGCCTGACCAAGGAAAATATCACGGACTCGGCCATCCGCCGCCTCCTCTTCGATACCGGCGATGACATCGACGCGCTGATGACCCTCTGTGAAGCGGACATCACCTCCAGGAATAAGCAGAAGGTTAAACGCTATCTGGAAAATTTTGAGCTGGTGCGGGAAAGGCTCAGGGAAGTCGAGGAAAAAGACCGCATCCGTAACTGGCAGCCACCCGTTACCGGCGAAATGATCATGGAAAAATTTGGTCTTCAACCCGGCCCTACCGTCGGCGTTTTGAAGAACGCCATCCGCGACGCAATCCTGGACGGAGTGATTGCCAACGACTACGAAGCGGCCTGGGATTTTATGCTGAAAAAGGCTGCATCTCTGAATTTGACGGCGGTCAGGTAAAATGCGCCAAAGTCTGCCCTTACAGGCAAAATGCCTCCGGCAGTTTATAGATTTGCGTTTGTCGAATTTATGTATCTTGTGAGCCATAAACTGCAAATTTGCCATGGCGATCTTGAAATTTCGGATCTACTTTGAGGAAGATGACAGTATTTACAGGGATGTTGTGGTTCGGCATACACAAAGCTTTCTGCAGCTGCACCAGGTAATCCTGAAAGCCTATGAATTCGACAGTAAACATCAGGCCACTTTCTACCGCAGTAATGATAATTGGCAGCGCGGCCGGGAGATCACGCTCGCAAAATACGACAAGCCTTACCGGGCCGAACCCCTGCTGATGGAATCCACTACCATCGGATCGGAGATCCGTGACCCCAATCAGAAATTCATCTACGTATACGATTTCGTCAAGAACTGGAGCTTCCTGGTTGAGCTCATCAACGTGTCCAAAGAAGAGAACGGTAAATTGGATTACCCTGCCGTGATCAAAGCTGAAGGCATCCCGCCCTCACAATATGGCACTAAGGGTTTGGTCGGCGACAAACTGACCGAAATGGAAGAGAAATACGATCTCTCCAAAGGGACCGAAGGCTTTGGCGTTGAAGGGGGCGACGAAGGGACCGACGCGGAAGAAGAAAGCGAGGAGGGAGAAGAGGGCGCCACGGACGAAATCATCTGAACAAGGTGAAAGAGCCTTCCATTATAATTATCGTAGGCCCGACGGCGGTAGGAAAGACAGCAGCGGCGATCCGGCTGGCCCTGAAAGAGCGAACCCGCATCATCTCCGCCGATTCCCGGCAATGTTATCGCGAACTGAATATCGGTGTCGCCAAGCCGTCAAAGACAGAGCTCGACACCATTCATCACTATTTCATTAACTCTCATTCCATCCGGGAGGAAGTCAACGCCGCCGTTTTCGAAGAACTGGCCCTGCAATGGTCGGCCGAGATCTTTCGTCAACACCCTGTCGCCGTCATGGTCGGCGGCACCGGGCTTTATATTAAGGCATTTACCGATGGCCTCGATGACATCCCCGCCGTGGATCCCGCTATCCGCAGCCGTCTCCAGCAACAATATGACCTCCACGGTATCGGCTGGCTCCAGCAGGAAGTAAGCCTCCACGACCCCGCCTTCTTTGCCGAAGGCGAGCGACTTAATCCGCAACGACTGCTCCGGGCGCTCGAAGTCCGCCTGTCCACGGGCCGGTCGATCCTTAGCTTTCGCAGCGCCACCATCCGGCAGCGCCCTTTCCGCATCCGCAAGATCGGCCTGGACCTTCCCAAAGAAGAACTGCGCCGCCGGATCCATACCCGCGTTGACCAAATGATCGAACAAGGACTGGTCGAAGAAGTAAAGTCGCTGCTGCCATACCGTAACCATAATGCGCTTCAGACCGTTGGATATAAAGAGATATTCGAGTACCTTGACGGGAATACCTCCCTGGATGAAGCCATCGCCCATATCAAGACCAATACCCGCCGGTATGCCAAACGTCAGCTGACGTGGTTCCGGAAAGACCCCGATATCCGCTGGATCCATCCCGACGAGCCTATTCACCCGGATGAACCCATTCACCCCAACGAACCCATCACCCATTAACTCAATCAATGTCATAACATGGTTGCCAACCTTCATAAGCTCATCGCAAAGGAATTTGGAGATGATTTTTTATGGGGTGTGGCCATGGCAGCCGTACAAAATGAAGGCGCCTGGAACAACTACGGGAAAACACCCTCTATCTGGGATACCTTCTCGCGCCGGCAGGGAAAAATAAGGAACGGCGACCGCCCAACCATGGCCTGTGACTTTTATCACCGCTATAAGGATGATATCCTGCTCGCTAAAGCCCTTGGATTTTCGGTCTTCCGATTCTCTATCTCCTGGCCCCGCATCCTGCCGGAGGGGATCGGGCGGGTCAACAAGGAAGGGATCGCCTTTTATCACCGCGTCATCGACGAATGCCTCAAGCTGGGTTTGACACCCTATGTCACCGTTTACCATTGGGACCTGCCGATGGCGCTGGAGAAAGAAGGCGGCTGGACCAGCCATCTCATGCTGAAATGGTTCACCCGCTTTGCCACCCTGGTGGCGGAGGAATACGGCGATAAGGTAAAAAATTGGATCGTGCTGAACGAACCTTTTGGCTTCACCAGTCTCGGCTATATGTTGGGCCGTCATGCGCCGGGCCGCACCGGGCTTTCCAATTATCTACCCGCTATCCATCACGCTGCACTGGCACAGGCGGAAGGCGGGCGTATCATCCGGGCGGCGGTCTCCAATGCCCGTATCGGCACGACTTTCTCCTGCTCGGAAGTACTCCCCTATACCAACTCACCGGAAGATATCCAGGCCGCCAAACGCCTCGACATCCTGATGAACCGCCTCTTTATAGAACCAGCCCTCGGCAGAGGCTATCCCCGCGAAGACTTTAAATTCCTGGAAAAACTGGAGCTGCACAACAGCAGTTGGAAATACACCGAACGGATGACATTCAATTTCGACTTTATCGGCATCCAGAACTATTTTCCCGTCGTCGTCCGGTATAACCCGCTCATCCCGATCGTGATGGCATCCGAAGTCCGGGCATCGGCCCGCAAAGTCCCGCAGACCGCCCTTGGCTGGGAGATCAACCCGGACAGCTTCTATCGTATCCTCAAACGGTTTTGGCTATACGGCGGCGTCAAGGAGATCATTGTCAGCGAAAGCGGCGCCGCCTTTAAGGACGAAGTGGTGGGCGGTACCGTGGACGATCAGGACCGGATCGAATACTATCAGGGCTATCTGCTGGCGTTGCTGCGTGCAAAGAAAGAAGGTGTGAATGTGAAGGGATTTTTCGCCTGGACCCTGACTGATAATTTTGAGTGGGCCCATGGCTATAGTGCACGTTTTGGGCTTATCCATGTCGACTTCCGAACCCAATTGCGAACGATCAAACGGTCCGGCTACTGGTTCCGCGACTGGCTTACCCGATAACCCGGAAAGTATGAACCGCCAATTGCTATATCATTATCGCCGCAATGTTATCGTCCTCACGATCGCGGCTGTCATCTGCTGGGTCAATACCCAATGGACATCGCCGGCTTCTGCCCCGGAAGATCATCCGACCGCGGCGACCGACGATGGGCGCGCCTGTCTCACCTGTCACCGGACGATCGTCCAGGCCCACCTCCACACTGCTCACTACCTTAGCTCCTCACCTGCAGAAGGAACAACAATAAAAGGAAGTTTTAAAGCCGGCCATAACCGCTATGTCTACAATGACAAAATGGAGGTCATCATGGAAAAGAAGAATGGCCGCTACTTCCAGACTGCCCTTTTCAACGGCAGCCTTTACGAATCCGAGGCCTTCGACATTGTCATCGGCTGGCGAAAGGGTCAGACTTATCTGTATTGGGATAACAATCGCCTCTTCCAGCTGCCCATCTCCTGGTATGCTCCCGCCAATGCCTGGTGTAACAGCCCCGGCTACCCGACCAACATGATGTATTTCAATAAGCAGGTTCCGGGCCAATGCATGGAATGTCATGCCAGCGCGGCAAACGTCAGCACCGATGAAAACGGCGTCAGCTATGACCGGAACAGCCTTTTGCTGGGGATCGGCTGTCAGCGTTGCCACGGCGACGGCACGCAGCATATCGCCTGGCATACCGCACATCCGGCAGATACCCTCATCGGGCGATATATCATCAGCGCCCGGCGCCTGTCCCGCCAGCAACGGCTCGATGCCTGCGCGCTTTGCCATTCCGGGTTTCGCAATCCCCTTCGGCCGGCCTTTTCCTTTCGGGTGGGCGATACCCTCGATCAATTCTCCACGCCTAACTATGACACCGCCGCAACCGCGACCCTCGACGTCCACGGGAACCAATATGGACTGCTGACATCCAGTAAATGCTTCATCCGGTCGGCTGAGCTCGACTGCTCATCGTGTCATAACGTTCATGTCGACGAAACAGGAAAGTTAGCGGCCTATTCGCAGCGCTGCATGACCTGCCACAACGGTCACGATCAACCCGGCTGCGCCTCTCCGGCCGTCCGCCAAATGACCGTGGTGAATAATTGCATCGATTGTCACATGCCCGCCTTACCTTCCAACAAGATCATCCTCCAGGTCAACGGCAACCCTGCGCCGGTTCATGATCTGGTCCGCACCCATCGGGTAGCCATCTACCCCGGGATCAGCGAAGCGTGGTTGAAAGAACATCGTCAATGAAAATCCCGGTGAATGGCCGTGCTGAAGGTTTTCAGGCTCCATCCGCCGCCGACAATGATCCGGCGAATGGTCATCAACGGATCGGCGGGATCCATTTTATCAGCCAGCTGGAACGCGGCGATAAATCCCCGCTTCCGCAATTCCGGCAGCGCCTGGCGATTCCATAACCCGAATGGATAAGCAAAATACCGGATCTGTTTTCCGGTGATCGCCTCGAGCTCTTTGGTCGGTTTGTCGATCTGGATGACCCAATCGTTCCCCTGATATTTGCGCACGTCATGGTGGTCCCAGGTATGGCTGCCGATCAAATTGCCGGCATCGGATAACTCCTTTACCTGTTCCCTGGTCATATAATGCGGTAACTTGCCGAGCGAAACGGTCATCACAAAGAAGACACCCCTGAATCCGTATTTCTTCATTTCAGGCCAGGCGACCGTATACTGATCTTCGTCCGTATCATCGAACGTCAGCATGACCGGCTTGTCGGGCAACGCCTCCCCCCTGGTCAGGTAGGCATAGAGCTGATCGGGAAGAATGGTATGATAACCGCTGTCGGCCAGCATCTTTAGCTCAGCCTTCAGATCGGCCGGCGGCATGATATAGTCCCTGGAGGTCCTGGAGTCGGTCGGCTTCCAGTCGCGGATCTGGTGATAGCAAAGGATCGGTACCTCCTTACGGTGCAGGATCACCGAAGGCGGCGGGACCTTCCCGCCAGGCAATCCTGCCGTATCCAAAACCGGCGCCGCGGCTGTTGCATCGGGCCGTGCCCCGTTGATCGTGTCGGCAGCAGATGTAGCTGCCCCCTTCCCGTGAGTCCCGGAACCGCAGGCCGTCGCGGCAAACAATAAAATTCCCAAACTGGCGCTGACAAAATTTTTCATCATATATAATCTAACGGGTTTTAGATAATATTATTCTCCCTCCGCATTATTCTTCCCTCCGTGGATCCGGCCACTATTCTCCCGCCGTGCGTCCGGCCTCTATTCTCCCCTCCGTGCGCCCGGCCACTATTCCCCCCATTTTTCCCAATCGGCCGCCAGTTCCTCCAGCCATCGCTGATCCACCCCATCGAACTCATTGAAGGCCGCACTATCGGCATCCAGCACTCCCACAACTTCGCCCCCGTCGAAGATCGGCACGACGATCTCCGACCGCGACAAGCTGCTGCAGGCAATATGTCCGGGGAATTTTTCCACATCCGGCACGATCAGGGTCCGCTTTTCTACCCAGCTCGTACCACAAACGCCTCTGCCGGGCGCAATCCGCGTGCAAGCCACGGGGCCCTGGAAAGGCCCCACGACCAGTTCCCCATCCTTCACCAGGTAGAACCCTACCCATAACCAGCCGAATTGCTGTCGAAGCGCCGCTGCAATATTCGCGAGGTTTGCCACCCGGTCGGTCTCCCCTTCCACCAGTGCCCTGATCTGTGGCATGAGTGACTGATATTGATCGGTCTTGCTGCCTTCCGCCAATTGAAGATCTTCTGCCATGGCTGCAAATTTACAAACAACTTTCCTATATTACAGAATGCCCCGTTTCAAGATCCATCCCGACATCTCCCTTGCCCGAACGCCGTCTACCGATCTGTATACGGATCCTGCCGTATTCGAGCTCGCCAAAGAAAAGCTGTTCACGCCATCCTGGCAATTCATCGGCGACACCGACCTGCTCCCGGCTGCCGGCGACACCTACCCTTTCATCCTGCTGGAGCATTTCCTCGATGAGCCCCTCGTGCTCGTCCGTGACAACGACAATACGATCCGCCTGCTTTCCAATGTCTGCACGCATCGCGGCAACCTTGTCGTGAACGGATCCTGCCGCCTTGCCCAACTCCGCTGCCGCTATCATGGCCGGATCTTCGATCTCGACGGCAGCTTCCGCAGCATGCCGGAATTCAAGGAAGTAAAGGAATTTCCGTCCCATGCCGATGATCTGCACGCTCTGCCGGTGGCGCAGTGGGGCAAATGGTTATTTACTACGCCAGGCAACACTCCACATGACGACTATTGGCAGGAGGTCATGCACCGTCTCTCCTGGCTTCCACTTGACCGCTATGCCCTCCATCCGGAATACACCCGCGATTTTATCGTTCAGGCGCACTGGGCACTGTATTGCGAGAACTACCTGGAAGGCTTTCATATCCCTTTTGTGCACGCGGGACTCAACGCAGTGATCGACTTCGGGGATTATACGACCGAATTGTTCCGTTATTCCAGCCTCCAGTTGGGTATCGCCAAAGACGACGAAGATTGCTTCGACCTCCCGCCCGAATCGCCCGACTACGGAAAGAAAGTGGCTGCTTATTATTTTTTCATTTTTCCCAATACGATGTTCAACTTCTATCCCTGGGGGCTTTCCGTCAATATCGTAAAACCCCTCGGGCTTCATCAGACAAAGGTCACCTTCCTCACCTACATCGCCGATCCGGATCGATATAATAAAGGAGCAGGTTCCGGCCTGGATACGGTCGAGCTCGAGGACGAAGCGGTCGTCGAAGCCGTTCAGAAAGGCGTTCGCTCCCGCTTTTATAAACATGGCCGGTATTCGGTGACGCGCGAGAAAGGGACCCATCACTTTCACTCCATCATCGCCAACCTCCTCGGATAACCATGGCCGGTCAGCTACCCAAGACGATCGGGCTCTGGTCCGCCACCTCCCTGGTGATCGGCAGCATCATCGGCGCCGGCATTTTTATGCGGCCCGCTACCATGGCCGGTCAGTTGGGCAGCCCTACCCTGATGCTGGCCGTTTGGGTCATCGGCGGCGTGATCTCGCTGTTCGGTGCGATGATCTATGCCGAACTGGGTGCCATGTACCCCGAGACCGGCGGCCCTTATGTCTACCTGCAGGAAATGTACGGCGATCTCCCCGCCTTTCTCTATGGCTGGTCATCCCTGGTCGTCATCAATACGGCATCATTGGCCAGCTTCGCCTTTGTTTGCGCCGACTATACGGGTTGGTTCGTCCACCTGCCGCGATTCAGCGAAGCCACTGAGCATCTCGTCAAATGGCATATCCCTTTCCTCGCCGATATCTATCCGCTGGAGAACTTCGGCACCAAAACGCTCGCCATCCTCATCCTCCTCCTGCTGACCATCATCAACTATCGAAGTCTTCGCGGCGGCAACGGCCTCCAGGTAGTGGCCACTGTTTTGAAAGCGCTGGTGCTCATCCTCGTGATTGGCGGCATCCTGTTTTCCGGAAAAGGTCATCCGGCCAACTTCATCACCAATGCCCCAGGGTTTCAGGTGCAGCCCTGGCTCATCTTCACGGCGGTCATGGCCGCCACTTCCGGCGCCTTTTCCACCTATGACGGCTGGTACAATATCAACATGATGGCGGGTGAGGTCATCAACCCGCAACGCAATATCAGCCGCAGCCTCTTCATCGGTCTCGGCGCCTGCATCGGTATCTACCTGTTGGCCAACCTGGCCTATCTCTATGTCCTGCCGGTAAGCGTCATGGCCCATTCAACGCTCGTGGCAGCCGACGCGGTCAATAGTGTCCTGGGCAATTCAGGAGCGGCGCTGGCCGCAGGCCTGATCGTTATCAGCTGTTTCGGCGCGGCACAAAACAACTTTATCGCTAACGCCCGCGTCACCTTTCTCATGGGTCAGACCGGCGATTTCTTTGCCTGGACGGGGCGTGTCCAGCCTAAATACGGCACCCCGGGGAACGCGATGATCATCATGGGCCTCTGGAGCATGCTCTTTATTCTCAGCGGGTCTTTCGACATCATGGCGGATATGTTCGTGTTCATGTCCTGGGTATTCTATGGCCTGACTGCCGTCGGGCTGTTCCTCCTGCGCCGGAAACGCCCCGGCCTTCCCCGCCCCTATTCCGTCGGCGGCTACCCGTGGCTGCCCGCGCTGTTCATCCTTTTCACCCTGTTTTACCTTGCCACTACGATATACAACGATATTACCGCTTATATCGCCGGCAGAACGCCCATAATAAATTCTGTGTTCGGTCTGGTGCTTACGGCCGCAGGTATTCCCTTTTATTGGTATTTTCAACGTCAAAAGCGAAAAGCATGAGAAAACTTGCCAACACCCTTTTCATTCTTTTAGCACCCCTTGTGTGTTTTGCCCAGTCCGGCGATCTACAGTCCGGAGATCCGCATTCCGGCGATCCGCATTCCGGCACCGCCCGCCTCAATGCCCAACGCCCCGCTGCCGACAGTTTTTATTTGCTGAAACCCGAGAAGGTCTTCGACGGCGAACAAATGCACAACGACTGGCAGGTGCTGGTACACGGCCGCCTGATCGAAGCCGCGGGCCCGGCCGGTTCGATCAAATCGCCGGCCGGCACGATCATCATCGACCTCAAAGGCGCTACTCTCCTCCCCGGGCTGATCGAAGGCCACAGCCACCTCTTCCTGCATCCTTATAATGAAGTCTCCTGGAACGACCAGGTCCTGAAAGAATCGCGTGCCGAACGCACGGCCCGTGCTGTGGTCCATGCCCGTGCCACCCTCCTCGCCGGGTTCACCACCACCCGCGACCTCGGTACCGAAGGCGCCATGTATGACGATGTCGGGCTGAAACAGGCGATCGAAAAAGGGGTGATCCCCGGCCCGCATATCCTTTGCGCCACCCGTGCCATCGTCGCGACCGGCAGCTACGGCCCGAAGGAGCTCAGCTATGACATAGAGTCACCGCATGGCGCGGCCGAAGCGGACGGCGTCGAAGGCATCACTAGAGAGGTCAGGACCCAGATCGGCAAAGGCGCCGACGTCGTCAAACTATATGCCGATTACCGCTGGGGCCCCAACGGCGAAGCCGAACCGACATTCACGATCGAAGAGCTGAAGAAGGCAGTGGAGGTCGCCGCCAGCAGCGGCCGGATAGTCGCCGTTCATACTTCCACCACCGAAGGGATGCGCCGTTCGATCGAAGCGGGTGTAACAACCATCGAGCACGGCGATGGCGGCACTCCCGAGCTGTTTGCCCTGATGAAATCCAAAGGGATCGCCCTCTGCCCGACCCTGGCCGCCGGCAGCGCCATCGCACAATATAACGGCTGGAGAAAAGGGATCGACCCCGAGCCGGAACGCGTTCGCCAAAAACGGGAGACCTTCCGGGAGGCCCTCGCCGCAGGGGTAAAGATCTGTATGGGCGGCGACGTCGGCGTATATCCACACGGCGATAATGCCCGCGAGATGGAGATGATGGCTGAATATGGCATGGCTCCGCTCGACGTCCTGAGATCAGCCACCTCCGTCAACGCCGACGTCTTCAGGATTGCGGGGAAAGTAGGCCGCGTCAGACCGGGCCTGCTTGCCGATCTGCTTGTGGTGGACGGGGATCCCTCTGTAGATATCTCCATGGTCCGTAAAGTCAAATGGGTAATGAAGGAAGGGTTGATCTATCACCCCGACGGCACCACCGGCCGCTAAATCAGCGCGTCAACCGCCGGATCAGTTCCCCGTGCTCGGGGTATTGCGCCGTCAGCGCCGCCCGGTCCGCCAGCTCGAAATCCGCAAAATCGAACCCCGGCGCCACCGTGCAACCGGCCAGCGCATATTCGCCGCCGTCAGCAAGGGCTGAACCAAACCAATTCCCGGCGCGAACAACCGAAACGAGAGATTCTTCTTTCTCCGGATCGCCGCCCAGCCGGTGCGTTATCAGCCGCCCGCTATGCGTGATCTCATAGACCAGCAGCGGGTCCCCGGAATAGAAATGCCAGATCTCATCCGCCGCAATACGATGAAAGGCCGAGAACTGACCGCCTGTCAACAGGAAATAAATATGCGTGGAAGCGCTGCGGTCCCCCTGGAAGAAAAGCGGAAGGGCATGCCGGGAAATCACCAGTTCCGATCGATAGACCTCCCGGAATGCGCCACCCTCTACGTGACTGGTCAATTGCAGTTTGTCAATCCAATAGGCCGCATCGGGTCGCTTTATCATTCGGAGCGTTTTCAGTCATCCCGGAGTGTGTTCGATCATCCCGGAGTGTGTTCGATCATTCCGGAGTGTGTTCGATCATTCCGGAGCATGTTCGATGATCACATGCGGAGAGGCATAGGTATCCGCCAGGGAATCCTTGATATAAGAGGTATCCTTCGGCAACGCCGCTATCGGGAAATACAGCTTGAACCAGGCAGAGTCTTTCTGATCCATTTTGATATTCAGCTGATAGCCCAGCAGCTGGTTGTAACGCCGCAGCGCATGATGTTTATTGTCGGTGGACAGGATCACAAAACGGTACATTGTCGCACCGGGTGGCGGCGGAAGCCCGGCGGTAGCAGCCGCCGAAGAGGCTGTCGAAGGGACTGCCGAAGGAGCTGTCGAATCTCTTACCGCCGCCTTTGCCGCCGTATCTGCCACCTTTGCGGGATTCGAGCTCGCCGTATCGGTAAGAACAACCGCCTGCTTTTCCGCCGGCTCGGAGAAATTGTTGCGCTTGTAAAAGTAATAGCCCGCCCAGCCGATAACCCCCAGCCCGAGTATGATCAGGACCAGCAATAATCCCTGTTTGGGTGAATTGCGCGGGGCATCGCGCTCCCGTACCGGCTCATCGAAACCGGCGGCCTTCCTTTCGGGACCCGGCTCGTCCAACCGGGCCACCATATACTCGCCAGGACTGAATTCAAGTTCACCCTCTTTGTTTTTGATCAATGTACCAATCCCTTCGAGATAAAAAAGCTTCCCGATATTCAACAACTGACGACCCGTCATCAAATAGAAGTCCAGGTCGGCTGCTGCCAACGATTTCATTTTTCCCGTATGTTCCTTGATAAAAGTGACCAGGCTGTCATCCGCCGCCTTGATCACCTGGTTCCGGAATCGAATACCTGTGGCAGCCACCTGCCCTACACGGTCCGATTCCTGCGGAATGACGGCATCGGCATCCAACGTGAAACTTCCAATCCCGGGCAGGTCCAGTTTCCTCGTCTGATACAGATATTGCGACAATAATTGTGGTAATTTCAAACCATCGGATTTTAGATGGGTTAAAGATAAAGAACTTTGCGTAACATTGACCCATGCTCTCGGAACAGGAAAAGGATTTCATGCGCTACTGGGAAGCCAACCGCCTCCGCCGGAAGAAGGTCGTCCGCCAGTTCCTGATCGGCATTCCCGTTGGGCTATTATTCGTTATACCCATTGTCATCAATTTTTCTTCCGGCTGGTACAAAAGGGCCGACATGGAAGCGCATACCTCCGATTTTAACCCGCTGGTCCTCCTGGTCGCCCTCCTGCTTATCGTCGGTTTCACAGCCATCTTTTACCAACGCCAACAATGGGACCGATACGAACAACACTACCAGGAACTCAAGGCCCGCCTGCAAAAAGAAGAAGGCGCCCTCGCTACTCCAGCTCCTTCCGACGCCGCCGATACACCCCCCAATGATACTCCGACACCCCCAAGCGACACTCCCCGAGACCCTCAAATCTGAATAAATTAAAAAAGATAATTTTTTTTAATTTCCTTGCAGCAATCCCGGACAACAGGCTGTCTACCTTAACTAGTGTCTACCTCCGCTTTTTTGTACCCCTTATAAGACTGCCGGGTTTTTCTTTCCTGATTTTCGATATATATCTGCTTGATGTGCAGTAACCATGAACTACCTGCTAAGAAGCCCCTGGTCATTCACCGGGGCTTTTTTTTGGGCCTCGTACCTCGTTCTCCGGCGGCTCGGGCGGGATCCCATGCCGAATGATGAGATCCATTAATTTTTGGGTGTATTCCATCAGGCCGATATTACTACTGATCAATCTGTTTTGGCCATCGACCAATTTCTCCACGATAATATCGTGCACCCGATAAATTTCAGCCACCTCCTCACGGGCTAAATTCTCATCCTCCTCCGGCTCAAGCTCCGCAGCCCAGGCATCACGAAATTTTGCAAGAAACTGATTTGTTATTGGGATATTCTCATTGTAGTAGTCGCTCAAATTGGTGGGCGCCATTCCCATTTTATTTGCGATATCTTCCAACGAAAACCCCCTACTTATCAGGAAATCAAAGTCTTGCTTAAATTTTCGAATCCTTTTCCTGGAAACCTCCCGGGCCACAATAAAAAATTATAAATTATTATAAAAAATATTGGCAAATTGGATAATTGCTCTTACATTTGTGTGGCCCAATTGGTCCAAGGCTAATAATAATCGTTCCAATGGCCCAATGGACAACGCCATTTTACCTCTTCCACCTGATCCCCAACCAACATAAAAACAGGGATCGGGTTTCGGACAACGCAACCGCAGCAACGGCAAATTCTGCTATATTTCATAACTTGTTGATTTTCAAGTTTATAATTTATAGCAAGAACACAGCTATTCATGTGGCCTAAAACGGCCGCTGCCAAATATACTATTTCTCCCCAATCACCAATCGGATTTTTGTTCACGGATCTCAACCGGTTACTAACATTTCCTATCCGTATCTTTACTCCATGCCATCCCTCTTCGCCAAAATCCGCCAGGCCTACCATCTCCTCAAAGACGCAGACCTCAACCAACTGGCCAAATTTGCCGCCAAAATGCCGCGCGCCGACGGCACCCGTCACGAACTACCGCCGATCGAGGGTGACTTCTACCATCTCGGCCACCAGCTGACCGCGGATCAACGCGCCCTCCAACTGAAAGTACGCGCCTTCATGGAAAACGAGATCCGCCCCATCATCAACCGGTATTGGCTGAAAGGCGAATTCCCCCATGAGATCATCCCGCGCCTCGCCTCCCTCCGGATCTGCGGCGTCACCTACGAGGGCTATGGCTGCCCCCACCTCCCCTTCCTCATGGAAGGTATCCTGGCAATGGAAATGGCCCGCGTCGATGCCAGCATCGCCACCTTCTTCGGGGTCCAAAGCGGCCTCGCCATGGGCTCGATCTATCTCCTCGGCTCGGAAGACCAACGGCAGGAATGGCTGCCCGCAATGCAAGCCTTCAAAGCCATCGGCGCCTTCGGCCTCACGGAACCCGAAGTAGGCTCGGGAGCTGCAGGCGGCCTCACCACCACCGCCCGCCGCCACGGCGATAAATGGGTGCTCAACGGCCAGAAAAAATGGATCGGCAACGCCACCTTCGCCGATGTCATCGTCATCTGGGCACGCGATGCCGACGACGACCAGGTAAAAGGTTTCCTCGTTCGAAAAGATACGCCCGGCATGGATGTGGAGAAGATCGAAGATAAAATGGCCCTCCGCATCGTCCAGAACGCCCTCATTACCCTGCGCGACTGCACCGTCGCCGAATCCGACCGCCTGCAAAATGCCAACTCATTCAAGGATACCGCCAAAGTGCTGCGGATGACGCGGGCCGGCGTGGCCTGGGAAGCAGTAGGCTGCGCCCGCGGCGCCTACGAAAGCGCCCTGGCCTATACCCGGAAACGCCGCCAGTTCGGCAGACCGATCGCTTCTTTCCAGTTGATCCAGAACCACCTGGTGGAAATGTTGTCTAACCTCACGGCCATGCAAACCATGGTCTTTCGCCTCTCCCAACTACAGGACGAAGGCAAGCTCACCGATGAACATGCCTCTCTCGCCAAAGTCTTCTGCACCCTGCGAACCCGGGATATCGTCAGCCGTGCCCGCGAAGTAATGGGGGGCAACGGCATCCTCCTGCAATATGACGTGGCTCGTTTTGTCGCCGACGCCGAAGCGATCTATAGCTATGAAGGCACCAAGGAGATCAACTCGCTCATCGTCGGCCGCGCCATCACCGGATTCAGTGCATTTGTGTGATCCCCGGCCGGCCCGCAGGAGCCAATCACCCGAAGGATCCTCCATCACCCCGGAACCTTCAATCAATGGTATATTTTCTGCAGTAGAACTCCTCCCTGATCTTCTTGGCGGCAGCCAGCGGCCATAACCTCAGCGTCGTCGAATCCCGCAGCGATTTCGGCTGGCTGGCCGGATTGCGGGGGTTGAAGATGTAAGTGTATTCGCGCACCCCGCTGGCCTTGAGCATCGACAGCAGCCGCCGCAGGCTGTCATCACCGGACGCCAGGAAGAAATAGTCTTTATCGAAAAGATATCCCATCTCATACACCATATACGGATCGGACACGACAACCACATTGCCGTTCTTTTGCCCGAATCGCTCCATCGTCGGCACCACCCGGCCGCGATAAGCCCAGCCCAAATTCCGCACCCCGCCGCTGAATGTATTGTGATAGAAAGAATAGGCCGCGATCAGGATAATGCACCCCGTCAGCCAGCCCGGGATCGGAACCCGCCGCGCCAATATCCCCCATTGCTGATCGATCAGGAAAAGAAGCACGATCACTATAGGAATAATAGGCAGGAAATAACGCTCGCCCCATTGCCTTCCGCCGTCATTGGGGAGAATGAATGGCGTCACCACGGAAAACACCAGCACGATCGTCGCCAGCAATACCGGCCGCGGATCACCGCCCCGCGTGCGCAACAGCCGGTAGACAACGGGAAAAAGCAATAACGTGAACCCGAAATTCCGGATCGATTTATAATTGGTCATCCACAGGTTGTAAAACGACTTCCCCAGCCCCAAATGATCATCCGCGTCATTCGGATCGGTCAGCTGATGACCGTGCAGACCAATGATACTCCCATATTCAAGCTGGTTGAAGAGCATAAAGCCCGCGACCGACACCGCCAGACAAGCTACAAATCCAAGATAGACCGGTCGCCGCTCCCGCCGGTACACCGCCAGCGCTGCCAGCGCATACAGGAAATTCAGCACGATCGCCTCCGGCCGGAGCCATATCGCCAACCCGCTGACCAACCCCAGCGCGACAGCCGCCCACATGCGCGCAGGCGGCCGGACAATAAAGACGAGCCCCGCAAACAACAGCAGCGTCGCCGGCGCATGTTCCCAATACATCACCCCATAAAGGGTTAGCGGTGAACAGAATGCGAGAATAAAGAGTGCCAGCCCGATACGCGGCGGTGTGATCCCAAGCCGCCGGAGCAGCAGGATCATGAAGATCCACAACAACACGATGGAAAGTATCGGAAGGATATATAGCCCCGCATATCCCAGCCTTGAGAACAAAAATGCACTTACGATCTGGAAGGCTGGGGGAAACACATACACATACCCGCCGGAAGAAGGATACACAAACGGCGCGCGGAGCGGGAAATAACCGGCCTCCCAGATCGATCGAACCCACGTCGGCTGCGGCAGATATACGTATTTAAACCCATGCCCTTCTGCCAGCTGCTTGACCGTCATATATTTGACCCCGCCGTCGGCAGAATAGAACACCCCGTTGGGGATAGTGCTCGCCAAATAGGCCAGCCACGCTAACGCGGCTGCCAGGATAAAGAT
>DATJMG010000161.1:0-12225 GCA_035508835.1 Puia sp. | reverse complement strand
TCCCCAATCAGTGGAAGGGCGTTCCTGACGGCGTCCTGAAACAATATGGCCTGGCCTACACTGAAAAGGAATTAAAAGAATGCGTTTGACACCCCTGTCCGCCTCCCCCGAATATCTCCCCCTCCCCGAACGTCTCCGCCTCCCGAATATCTCCGCCTCCTCCAAAAATAAAAACCGCGGCACCAGCCGCGGTTCTCGTATCGTCGATATGTAGAGGATTAGTTCGACATCGGTTTGTAATAATAGCCCTCCTCACTCAACACAAAACTGTTGGGAACAAAACTCAGGAGTGATTTCTTGACCATATCAGTAGCCTCCTGCTGGTAATGCGCGCCAACCTCCGGCGTCTTCATCGCAAATTGCCAGCTCTGAATTTTTAACAGGGCTATCCGGCTTTCCTGCAACAGATAAGTTTCGAAGCGCTGAAACTCCTCCGCCAGGTAATTTTGATTGTTCCTCGTGTAAGGGGTCATAGGGATGAATGTTTGTTTTTAATAGATATTGGATGTCGGACCCACGATCCGGTATTGGAAAACGTCCCATATATCCGATAAATTGTGCGGAAAACACTTATTTCCTGTAAACGGAAAATATTTCCCAGCCGGAGACTCCTTTGAAGGGCCGTTTTTTCAAATAGTCCTGTTTATCAATAGCTTATAGATTGGCATTTCTTTAGTATCTAGTTAGTCGTAACTATTTTTGATCTTTCTTCATCAAAATATTGCTTTACCATATTTGACGGCCATCAATAGTTAAGGGCTTTGTTCGTTTTTCAGGCTTACATTTCAGGTTCTTCTACAAAAAAATGCCGCCCCCTTCCAGGGGCGGTACTTTTTACGCCATACGCTATCTGATCAAGATCGAAGTCCCCTTCTGAACAATCCGCTTTCCCGTATCTCCATCTATGTAAGACAAGGTCCAGACATAGGTCCCCGCGGGCTGCGGATGCCCCCCCATCGTCCCATCCCACTTATTAAGCCAGTTCGTCGTCTCAAAAACCATTTGTCCCCAGCGGTTATATACCCTGAACTCAAGGTCTACCGCCTTTAACGCATTCAGCGGATAGAGATAATCGTTAACTCCATCCCCATTCGGCGTGAACGCGCCCGGGACGGCGATGTAACATGTCTTCAGCACATCGATCACCTGCGTCGCGGTATCCATACAGCCGGAATTTCCCACCACCAGCGTCACGGTATATTTTGTCTCCTCCCCCGTCTGCGGGAAAAGGTGATCCGGCGGAATTTGCTGGTCGCTGGTCGTGCCATCCCCAAAACTCCAGTTCCACGTCGTGATTGTCGTCCCCGTGCTGTTATTGAGAAATTGCGCCTCATCCTTCGGACAAAGTATCATCGGGCCTTCGAACCTAGCCTGAATAGCATTGTCCAGGACATAGACCGCCTGCGTCGAATCGCTGCAAACTCCGTCGGAGACTTTGAGTGACACCGTTTCGTTCCCGAACACCGTATAGATCTGCAGCGGCGGATCCTGCTGCTGACTGGTATCCGACCCGTTAAATGTCCAAAGCCACTGGTTCACCCCATCCTCCGGCGGATAGGTGTATGCGATGGTATCCTGCTTGCATCCCCACCGGATCTTCCCCGAAAATGCAGCCGCCGATACCGTATCTTTTGTGGTGAAAGCAACCGATGAAGGCGGCGTACTAAACCCGCAAAAATTCAGCAATGTATTGCCATCGCTGCCCTGCTGCAGGGTGAGCTGATAGCTGCCCGCCGTTTGGATCGGCGCTGACAACTGCACCAGGATCGTGTCGGTAAGCCCGCCGGCATCACAGACCCCGCTGGCGCCCGTAACCGAAACAGCGCTGGTCCCCGTAACCGCAAAGTCACTGCCATCCGCGGCGATACTGGAACACTCGATCGGGCTTGGACCATTGAACACCAGTTTCAGTACCGCCGGCGAACAACCGGGCGGCAGCAAACTGCCCAAAGGCGTCGGCTGCGGCGGCGTAACCGTGAAATTCACCCCGTCACCCACCGGGACGGCCGTACCGCAAACATCCAGCAAAGTATTGCCGTCGGTCCCATTGACCGCCGATAACGTATAGTTGCCCACCGGCAGATTTCCATTAAGGGTCAGGGTTACAGAATCCATATCGAACCCGCTGCTGCACGTATTCCCGACGGCGCTGACGATCTGCACGCCCGGCGGCATCGGTGAAATGGAAAAGTCGCTCCCGCTCGAAGTCAGGCTGGCACAGGTCATGTTCTTATTCAACCGAAGCCCGATCACGGAATTGCAGATCGCCTGCGCCGAAGCCAGCGCCGGCTGTGTCGTATCGGTAATGCTGGCCGTCCCGCCGCTAAAGGACAGTTTATACCCGCTTTGGCCGCTCCCGCTGAAATGACTGATCAGCAATAAATAATTATGGCCTTCGATGATATCGGGCATTTGACTGAATGGCGGCGGAGAGGTCGGAGGTACCGGCGGCTCGCTGGAACCACACTCCGACAAGGCCCCAGCCGTCACCGAAGTGCCGGTATTTCCCTCTACCCCCGACCAGTTGTCGGCAACGACCAGGCTGATATCCGTATATACCGCAGTGAGCGGCTGACCGGTAACATCATAGAGTTGCCAGTCATAATCGTCGCCCGAATTATACGGGCTGATCAACAGCCCCAATGTTCCGGACTTGAAACAGGTGAACTTGTACCAATATGGATTGACGGCCGTATACCCCGCACCGCAGCCGGGCACTGGCACGCTTCCATCATCACATAGCGGGACACTGTCCTGCGTGAACGTATTGCTGCCGCACACCGGAAAAGCCGTAGCCGGCGTCTGCCCTAACGTGGTGCAGGTCTGCGCCCGAAGGCTCAGACTGACGGTCGAGAGCAAAATAACCCACAAAACAACAAGCAGCTTTCTGATAGTCATTGGATCATTCGGCATTATTCAAGACGCTAAGATCAAGACGCTAAGATCATTATCCGGGTTGCCCGCCGCAAGTTCCCCTCCTCGTTCATCCCATCCCTGCTTTCCCCTACCCGCCTTCCACTTCGGGAGAACACTTCCAAAAATGGGAAACAAACCGACCGGATAAAATTACAAATATTTGATTGTCATGCTGTATCAGGCTGGCACATTATTCGTCTTTCCTTGTACGCCTTACCCCCTGAACCCGGTTCTGGACCTTTAAGCAACCCCCCTTTTTAAACCCCTAAGGCCTTAGAACCCCTCCCGCCGGGAGGGGTTTCATTTTTCCTCTCTCCCCTTGACAATTTTTTCCCCTTTACTGTCAAATGTAGAGCCAGTTTTTTTACATATATGCCCAACACGACGTCTTTTCCCCTAAATTTGCCGTCCCTTGAGCCATCTCCAATTAGAAATCGATTGCCGGGGGTGATTTCTTAAGATTGACACTTATGGACAAATTGATCTATCTCGTTCCCGTCATGGGAGTCATCGGCCTCCTCTACACCTTTGTTAAGTCTTCATGGGTTTCCAGGCAAGATTCCGGCAATGAACGAATGCAGGAGATCAGCAAGTATATTGCCGAAGGCGCCATGGCCTTTCTGCGGGCGGAATGGAAGATCCTGTCCTACTTCGTGATCCTGGTAGCCGTCCTGCTTGCTGTCATGGGTCTTACCAACCCTCAATCCCATTGGGCAATCGCCGTCTCTTTTGTCGTAGGCGCCATCCTTAGCGCCACCGCGGGATATATCGGCATGCGCAGCGCCACCAGGGCAAACGTCCGGACCGCCCAGGCAGCGCGGACCAGTCTCAGTCAAGCTCTCAAAGTATCATTCACCGGCGGCTCCGTAATGGGTCTCGGCGTCTCGGGCCTGGCTGTCCTCGGGCTGGGCGGCCTGTTTATCCTGCTGAAGGCCATTTTCGCCCCGGATTCTGCTGTCGATTCCGAAGAAATGCGGCGGACCATTGAAGTCCTAACCGGTTTTTCACTCGGTGCAGAATCCATCGCACTCTTTGCACGGGTAGGCGGCGGTATCTATACCAAGGCAGCCGATGTCGGCGCTGATCTGGTCGGGAAAGTCGAAGCCGGCATCCCCGAAGATGACCCCAGAAATCCGGCAACGATTGCCGATAATGTCGGTGACAACGTAGGCGACGTAGCAGGGATGGGCGCTGACCTCTTTGGCAGCTATGTGGCAACCGTACTGGCAACTATGGTACTGGGCCGGGAGACCCGATCCGACGACGCTTTTGGCGGCCTGGCCCCGATCCTGCTGCCCATGTTCATTGCAGGCGTCGGCATCCTGTTTTCGATTGTCGGTACCTTTTTTGTCCGTATCGGCGATTCAGCCACCCTCAGCACGGGGGTGGTCCAGAAAGCCCTCAATATGGGTAACTGGGGCTCGATCATCCTTACAGCCCTGGCCTGTATCGGCCTCGTCTACTTTTTCCTGCCGGATACCATGGTCCTCCGCGGCCAGGAATTCACCAAATGGGGAGTGCTGGGCGCCATCGGCGTCGGACTCCTGGTGGGTACGCTGATGAGCATCATTACAGAGCACTATACCGCCATGGGCCGCGGTCCCGTTTTGAGCATCGTTCGCCAGTCCGGGACCGGTCACGCCACCAATGTCATCGGCGGTCTGGCAATCGGGATGCAATCTACCTTTTTACCCATCCTCGTGCTGGCAGGCGGTATCTGGGGTTCCTATGCCTGCGCCGGCCTCTACGGAGTTTCCATTGCAGCAGCCGGGATGATGGCCACAACCGCCATGCAGCTGGCCATCGACGCCTTTGGCCCCATTGCCGATAATGCCGGCGGGATCGCGGAAATGAGCGAGCTGCCAAAAGAAGTCCGGGAACGCACGGATATTCTCGATGCCGTGGGCAACACCACCGCAGCCACCGGTAAAGGCTTCGCGATCGCCTCCGCAGCACTCACCGCCCTCGCCCTCTTCGCGGCATTCGTCGGCGTCGCCGGTATCCAGGGAATCGATATCTACAAGGCGAAAGTACTGGCCAGCCTGTTCGTGGGCGGCATGGTGCCCTTCGTCTTCTCCTCCCTGGCCATCCAGGCCGTCGGTCAGGCAGCCATGTCCATGGTCGAAGAAGTCCGCCGCCAGTTCCGCACCATCCCCGGAATCATGGAAGGCACCGGTAAACCGGAATACGATAAATGCGTAGCCATCTCCACCCAGGCATCCATCCGGAAAATGATCCTGCCCGGTGCCATGGCGCTGCTGTTCCCCCTGGTGATCGGGTTTATTCTGGGCCCCGAAGCATTGGGCGGCTTCCTCGCCGGCGCTACCGTCTGCGGCGTCCTTATGGGTATCTTCCAGAATAACGCCGGCGGCGCCTGGGACAATGCCAAAAAGTCCTTCGAGAAAGGAGTGGAGATCAATGGCCAGATCCATTATAAGAAGTCGGAGCCTCATAAGGCCTCGGTTACCGGTGACACTGTCGGCGACCCCTTCAAGGACACCTCAGGCCCGTCCATGAACATCCTCATCAAGTTGATGTCGATCGTATCGCTGGTCATTGCCCCCACCCTGGCCTCTATTTACAGCAGCGGTGAAGGAGGAACGGCGTCCAGGCACCATCAGGTGGAAAAAACCACCCACGTCCAACATGCCCCGCCGTCAAAGACCCGGGTCGTAACCATGCGGTAACATCGTTAACAAAAAAAATCATACTTTTTTGTTTTCAGTTTCGCCCGAAATCATATCTTTACTGCCCAATCAACAACGACACTAATCAGATCCAAATACCAAAGTCCCGGTGTTTCCACATCGGGGCTTTTTTTTGCCCGGCCCCTCCGCCTTTGCCCGGGCCCTCCGTCGCGCCACCCCGGTCCCCCCTATCCCTTCGCCGCCACCCAGGTCCCTCTATTTACCTCCAATCCCTCCGCCGTGTCACCCGGTCCCCCCTACTTACCCCCAATCCCTGCGCCGCGCCACCCCCCTATTTACCTCCAACCCCTCCGCCGCTCCACCCGGTCCCCCCAATCCTCCGCCGTGCCACCCCCAAACATCCGCGCAAACCGCCGTCCACCCTGCCCGCCCTCCGATCCCCGGCGGCCCCCCAAAATTTGCCCCCCTTTAACATTCATTTACGAATATTGTCGTAAATTGTAACTTAAATAGCTCTCTATGTCTGCCAAGACAATCAAACCCACCGAAAGTGAACTGGAGATCCTCCAGGTTCTCTGGATAAGAAACCAGGCCAGCGTCCGCGAAGTACACGAAGAATTGCTGAAGTCAAAGGAAGCCGGCTACACCACCACGCTCAAGCTCATGCAGATCATGCACGAGAAAGGATTGGTGAAACGCGACGACTCCGCCAAGACCCATATCTACCAGGCCTCGGTCAGCAAGGAAAAGACCCAGAAGCATCTGTTGGGCAAGATGATCAATACTTTGTTCGGTGGTTCGCCGACCGAGCTCGTCATCCAGGCTCTCGGTCATCACAAAGCCTCACCCGCCGAGCTGGAAGAGATCCAGCAATTATTGAATAACCTGAAACAACAATAGGCATGCAGGTTTTGACCCACTTCCCTTTACTGAAGGCGCTGGGCTGGGCACTCTTCAACAGCCTTTGGCAGACGGCTGCGCTATGGCTGCTCTATAGTCTCTTAATGGCCATATTTCAAACCGCCGCCGCGCGCATTCGCCACGGTTTGGCCTTGTTGTTCCTGTGTGCCGGCGCACTTTGGACAGCCGTTACCTTCCTTGCCGCCTCGCTCTTCCCGGATAACGTGAACTCCTTTTGGCTGTCCTTCCTTTCCCCGGCCCAATCCACCCCGGGCTGGGTCTGGCAATCGAGCCGTTCTTTTATGGACACTTTGCTGTCCTATGGGTCTACACTCTACCTGCTCATCATCTCCGGGTTGCTCATTCGCTATTGCAGCCACTACCGGCATACCCGGAAGCTTACCCGAAACGGGCTTACCACCCTGCCTGCCGAATTCAGGGTCTTTGTAAATGCGACCGCGCATCAGCTGAACATCCGGAAACCGGTGCGGACCTGGCTCTCTTCCCGGATCGATGTTCCCCTCACCCTTGGGTTCCTCAAACCCATTATCTTATTGCCGGCCGCGATGATCAGCCAACTCACCCCGCAGCAGGTCGAAGCCATCCTGATCCATGAGCTCGGCCATATCCAACGAAAGGATTACCTCTTGCATTTGCTGGTGACACTCCTGGAAGGGCTTTTCTTTTTCAATCCTTTTTCGCGCTTGCTCATCCGGGAGCTGAAAAAGGAGCGGGAGCATTGCTGCGACGACCTCGTGCTGCAATTCAAATATGACCCGCATGCCTATATTTCCGCCCTGCTGACCCTGGCCGCCCGGCAGCAGCCCGGACATCAAGTTGCGGTGGCGGCAACCGGAAGCAGCGATAAGCTGCTGTTACAACGCGCCAGAAGAATACTCCTCCAACAGGAAGGCAATCGCAGCAGACCCGGAACCCGTACCCTCGTACTGCTCCTGTTCACCGCGCTTATCACCGCCCTGGCAATTTACCGCCCCCTTCTCCCCGTCCGTCACGCAACGCAGGCCACCGCCCGGGCCGGCATAGCTCCCGCAGCCGTCCCCGTTGCCGTCCCCCTGGAGACCGCTTTCAGCCGCCCGATCCATTCCACCCCGCCGCCCGCCGCCCAACATCCGCAGGCGACAGAACGTCCCCGAACCCATACCCACCGACCCGCAACGCCACAAGCCGACGATAACAATATTTTTGTCAATACCGCCGACGATATCTTCGGCGATGGCAACACCACAGCCCTCATCGCATCAGGAGATGAAATAAGCGACCCGGACGGCAACTCGCCCGGGGCCGACAACCGCGACTATACCCTCATGCTGCCGTCAACGATCACCGGCCCCGCCATTACGATTGAGCAGGGCGCACCAGCCGTACCCAACTCCAGCTTCTCGTTCCAGTATACCCAGGATGACTCGACCCGGCCGGAGGAAGAATTACTCTATCTCCAACAAACTGCCCAGCGCGAAATAATGGCCGCGGTCGCCAAACTACAGCAGCAAACCGCTTTACAGCTAAAGGCGTTGGCCGGGCTGCAGACCAAAGCCGCCGGATCCGTTCACCTGCGCCACCAGATCCAGACCCGGCAGCTAAAGCTTGAACAGGAATACCTGAAGAAAATAACCGGTTGGCAAAAGAAACTGGAAACAACCACCCATATCAGGATGATCGTATATATTTAACCGCGTTCTTCCCCTCACAAAACAGCAGATCCAGGATCGACAGATTCCGAAGGAAGCCCACCCTCTCCTCAAATACCTGCCGGTACCGAACGGTATCCCCCACTCCTTCCGCTTTCCCATTGGGTTTCAGCCTGCCCCGCCAATCCTCCGCCTCCGTCATCGGATAATCTTTCAACCACCTTTCCGTCAATCCCACCTGTATCCCCAACCCTAAGGCACGCACCGACCAGTCGAAACAAGCCAGGTCCCAATCCAGCAGATAATCGAACCGCCGCCCATATAGCCCCGCCAATTCATCCCGGTAATGATCGAACCACGGCGACCGGCTGTAGCACGAAACGATCGTTTTCCAATGCTGCGCCGCCCACGGCTGCCGGCCCGAGATCCGGACATCCCGAACCAGCGTCCTCTGATCCCGCCCCTTCTCGAGCGGAATACTCAAATCGACCACCCCCTGCGCCCCCGCAATCTGACATCGGTTCCGAAAACCCATCTTTTGATACGTTTCATATTGATCAAAAACGATATTCGAAAATTTATATAAATTTCTATATAACGTAATAGATGGAAAATATTGAATGTCAATAATTAAGTCCATAATCAGAGATAAATTCATCAAATTCTAAGATCCAGCCAAAAAATCAACTCTTTCATTCCGAATCGGTCAACTTTATTTCATACTTTAAATAGAAGTAATATTACTTAACTAAATCAAAACTAATTTATTAATTCAAATTAATTTCTGCGATCAAAATTAGTAGGCTTTTTGCCCTCTGCTAGTTAGCAGCTAAAATCAAAAAACTAAACTCATTAGTAGAGTTATCTCCCCCGTTACGGACTCCATTTACAACCATGACTACGCCGAAAGTAAACCAATTAGTAAATAACTACAAGCAACCTTATCCCCTCCCCTCCCCTCCTGTCTTTAAAACCCGCTAATCCATTTTACTAAAATTCTGAACCGCTGTTTTATGATACAACATGAAAACTGCAAGAACCCAAAAGAGGTGATGGCCCAACTCGGGGATGAATTTCGAATGCCGCCGATAATGGAACAAATGCGATTGAATGGTAATCCGGTTGGTGTGATCCACGAATTGAAATGGCGGGATATATTAACCGATCTTATTAAAAAGTGCATTGATTGGCTAAACTCCCAATCGGATCTGAGCGTAGACCCAAGTTAATCTTATATTTAAAATGACTGTTACTCACTTCTTAAGTTTTTCACCGGGTTGGCCAATGCTGCTTTGATCGATTGAAAACTCACGGTAATGAGCGTGATGACAATAGCCCCCGTCGAAGCGATCAAAAATACCATCGGTCCGATACTGATGCGGTAGCTATACTGTTGCAGCCAATTATGTAAAAAGTAAAACGCGATCGGTGATGCGACCAAGCAACTGATCACAACCAATACGACAAAATCCTTTGAAAGCATGCCCCACATTTGCACAACCGATGCTCCCAATACCTTACGAATAGCAATTTCTTTGTTACGCTGCTCCGCTACGTACGCGGCCAGCCCGAACAGGCCCAAACAGGAAATAAAAACAGCCAAAAGTGAAAACAAGCCTGCAAGATTACCGACAAGCTCTTCCAGATGGAATTTTGAAGAATAGTTCTCATCTTCAAAATGATATTCATACGGTACGGCCTGATTATATTTCTCGAAGATCGGCTTTAGCCTTTCAATAGCGACACGCGCATTCACCGTTGGCGCCAGGCGGTAGGTAAGCCTTGCCGACAAATCAGGCTCGAACACAAACATAGCAGGCTCCACAGTTGAAAAAGGAGAGTTGGATAGCGCATCCTGTGCGATCCCGATAATGCGAAGCCGATTGGGCATACCGGTCCCGCTCCAGGAAATATATTGATTCAGAGGCTGTTGCAGACGCATGCGCTTTACCGCCGCTTCATTCAGCACGACACAAAGTGAATCGACGTCCCTTCTGCCGGTAAAATTCCGCCCTTCCTTTATGTGCATGCCGATCGTCCTGAAATAATCGCTGTCGCTTACACACATAAGCGCTATTGGAAAAGTCTCATTGGGCATTTTACCCGGCCACTCCGTGATACGCTCCCTATAACTCATATCAGAAATAGAGAACAATGATTTAGTGATGCTTGTCACCACGCCCGTTTTCATCACCTCGTCCTTGAAAGCCGCATAAGTCCCACCCATGGCATTGCCCGCATCGGTCGTAACCAAACGGTTCGGATCATACCCGATAGGTCGGTTTTTCGCGAATTGAATTTGCTGATAAATAACCATCGTGCCGATGATCAAAGCGATCGAGAAGGAAAATTGCAGGACTACAAGGATCTTTCTCGGCAGTGTAGCGGCCTTGCCGACATTTATTGACCCCTTCAATACCTTTATCGGCCTGAAAGAAGAAAGGTAAAATGCGGGACCGCTGCCTGCCAGCAAACCGGTAAGCAGCGCGTAACTCACGACGATGAGCCAGAAATAAATATTTCCGAAAGGGATGGCTATGAAACTCCCGGTTAGCCGATTGAATAAAGGCAGAGCGAGTAATATGAACAGAACTGAAATGACCATCGCGAGACAGGTCATGAAAACCGATTCCAGCAGAAATTGCCAGATCAACGATTTACGCGTGGACCCGATCGCCTTTCTCACTCCCACCTCCCTTGCCCTTTTCTCTGATCTTGCCGTCGAAAGATTCATGAAATTAATACAGGCGATCAACAGAACCCAAAACCCGATAATGGCGAATAATCTTACATAATCGATCATACCGCCCGAACCCACGCCGTTCGTATACTCCGTGTATAAATGCCAATCCTTTAATGGAGCCAATAACACCTGCTGCCGATTCATCTTGTATACATCCGGCGCATAGGTCCTGACCAGCATTTTGGACTTGCCGGCAGCGGCCTCGAAATTACTGCCGGGCTTTAATGACGCATATAACAAAAAATGACTCTCACTCCACTGGGTAAGATCTTGCTTCACCCAGCCCCCGGATGCAAAAGTACTGAATGACGTGAGATAATCGAATTGGAATGTCGAATTCCTTGGCAGATCTTTTAACACCGCCGTTACTGTATAATTCTCGCCATAGAACTTGATGGTCTTATTTAGCGGATCCTCGTCGCCGAATAAGGCCTTCGCGGTCGACTGCGTCAGCACAATGGAACTAACCCCCTTTAACGCCTCATTCGCATCCCCACGCAATACAGGAAATTGAAAGATCTTCAAAAAGTCTTCCCCCACGATCATTCCATGCGGATACAGCCGCTTGTCTCCGACCACCAGGGGATTCCTTACAGGCCCAAATGCACGCGCCACCATCGCGATCTCCGGAATGTCCCGCTTAAGGACCTCCGCCAATGGCAAACAAACCTCAGGCTGGGTGCGCGCCTGACCATTGCTTTCTTCATTGAACTTGATCTGGTATGCATGGTCATAACCCGGCAGAAACCGGTCGAAAGAATACTGGTAATATACCCACAGTCCTATCAGCAACGCCACCGCCATGCCGATCGCCAGACCAGCTACATTCAATAGGCTGAACATTCTGTTGCGGCTGATGCTGCGCCAGGCGATCTTAAAATAGTTCTTGAGCATGCGTTTGGTTTTGGAATGCAGCAGAACTGCCACCAATAAAATGCCGGTTTATTTAGACTTTGATAATCAACAAGTTAAAATATATAGATGAGTACGACTGTTCGATTCTGGGCACTCTGTGTTCTGTTTTATAGAATAGCTATATTAGGACGAGACATACCTCCTTATCCGCATGGATCTTTGTGGTCGCCGGCGTGGGCTTGCTGCTTGTCACAGTGACGACGGCCAGTTACCAGGCGGTGCGGGCGGCGTTGATGAATCCCGTCAAAAGTCTCCGCACCGAACCTAAAAAAACCCGCCCATCCGAACCCGGAAGCAGCCCCCACCCCCCCCCGACAAATAAACAGATTATGAAAAAAACATCGCTATCAACCCGGAAATAATGCTGATCAGCATCAACGCCCCGATCACCAGGAGGAGCTTATCCTTGATCCATTTCCCCACCCTGAGATGCTCAACCGTGACGCCAAGCGCG
>DATJMG010000160.1:0-8681 GCA_035508835.1 Puia sp. | reverse complement strand
GATAATATCGGATCCCGGACTGATCGATCGTCTTCGAATAGATCGAGCCTTCCAGTTCTCTGACCGCTACATCCGGATCACCCGAATACAGGACCTCTCCCTTGCAGATGATCGCGAAACTCGAACAAAGCGTACTCACATCCTCCACGATATGCGTCGACAGGATCACGATCGTATTCTCTCCCAGTTGGCTGAGCAGGTTATAAAAACGGTTTCGTTCCGCCGGATCGAGGCCCGCCGTCGGCTCGTCCACGATGATCAACTTGGGATCGCCGATCAGGGCCTGCGCGATCCCGAATCGTTGTTTCATGCCGCCGGAATAGGTCCCCAGGTGTTTGCGGCGGTCTTTAAAAAGGTTGACCTTTTCCAGGAGACCCTGAACGATATCATGCCGCTCGCCGGCATGCTCGACCCCCTTGAGCCTGGCAATGTGATCGAGCATTCGTTCCGCCGGGATCTTCGGATATACGCCGAACTCTTGCGGGAGATAACCCAACAGCTGCCGGACCCGTGTTTTGTTGCGCAGGACATCCAGGTCGTCGAGAAAGACCGTTCCCTTGTCCGCCTCCTGCAGCGTGGCGATAGTCCGCATCAGCGAGGACTTGCCCGCTCCGTTCGGACCAAGCAAACCAAACATCCCGTTGTTCAACGTCAACGTCACGTCTTTCAACGCATGGACCCCGTTGGCATAGGTTTTTGACAGCGAGTCGATAACAAGTTTCATGGTTGCTTCAATTTTAAAAGTTGTTTTGCCGCCACTCCGTTGAGGATCAGCGTGGCGCTATCACCCACCGAAATCTCTCCGCCGCCGATGACATTATCAGAACCGACCCTCAACGCAGTCCTGTTCCCCACCACCGCCTGCAGGATGCCCAGCCGGTCATTCCGGAGCGCAAGATTTCCCCCGCCATCCTCCGAGATCTCGAGGCTGTCCGACCGGAACCCCGCAATCATCGTCGGGTTGAACCAGAAATTCGGCCCGCGGCGGTCAACTACCGCTTCGCCCTTCACGAAATATTTTCCGCTTGTTTCCACGCCCCTCAGGTTCGGACAAGAGATAAATACGGCATAGTCATTGGTGAAGCCGTCGAAGGACTCCGGGAGGTCCGCCGTGATGATGAGCTTGCTGCCTTCCTGTCTGACCCGCAGCCAGGTCCTGAGCCGCGGGTTGACGACGACCTTGTAGTCCCCCTGCACCAGCAGGAAACTCAGCGTGGTCGCCGAATTCAACCGGATACGATCGAAACCCCGGAAGTTAAGCGACTTATAGTCGTAGAAGGGTTTCGTATATTCCCCTTTCCTGAAAACGGCATCCAGCTTCAGATCATAGACCAGCAGGCCGATCCCGAGCAGACCGACAGAGCCCAAAAAAATCCTAACGCTTGTCCTCATGATGTGCAGATTTTATTTCCGGCTGCCGGGCCGCCCACGCGGCATATTGTTTTTGTATCTCCTCCATCGAGATCCCCAGCAGATAAATATTCTTAAAAAACTCCGGCAGATCCTGCCGCACGAAATTCTCCTTGCGGAATGCGACCACCCGCTCCAGTCCATCCTCCGCTACAAAAAGCCCCTGCCCCCGCTTGTTATATACGATCCGTAGTTCCTGCAAAAGCTCGTAGGACCGCATCACCGTATTCGGGTTCACTTCCAGCTCCACCGCCAGGTCCCGCACCGACAAGATCTTCTCGCCGGCCCGCCATTTGCCGGTCAGGATATTCTCGCATACAAGACCCGCGATCTGCAGGTATATGGCTTCGTTGTCTTTGAACTCCATGTCTATACCCTCTTTTCCTTTAACCGGTAATAGGATGCCGCCCAGGTGAGGAGCGCGGCAATTAGCACCAGCCCCTGGATGAACCAGTCAGCCTTATCACCCGTTTCGACTGTATAAAATTTGTCTCCCTGATAAAAATTGAGGTTACCGAAAGGGAGCGCCGGTTTTATGACCCGGACCCCGGTCAATACCTTCAGGAAAATCGTATTCAGCAACATCGTCATCGCGAGGGCAACAAAAAAACTGAAGCCCGTCCGGATGAATGGCAGCTTCCGGAAGAAAATGGCCCCGAAAAGAGCCAAGGCATGTACTTCCGTGAACAACACCAGCATGACGCTGACTTGCGGCTGGACGAAACTGAAGATCGCAAAGCCCTGTTTGCCGCCTGAGAGCCGGATACTGCTCAATCCCCATACCGCCAGGTAGAAAACGGCGGTATAGACCACCAGGAAGATGGGAAAGGACCACAGCCAGCCGACCAGAAATTTCTCCAGACTCGTCGCCGGCAGCGTCAGCGCCGGGATCGCCCGATTCTTATCCCCATAGTCCGCAAAAATGCTGCTGGTAAAAAGCCCTCCGGCAACGAACATGACGATCACATAGGAGGCCAGCTGAAAATTGATGTCTGGCAGAGCCGGGATCAGGAAGAAAAGGAAGGAGCCGGTCAGCACGAGAAAGCCTACCAATATTCCGGTGGCCATGAGGTAGGTCCGGTAGTGCTCTACCGTATGTTTGACAAAGAGCCGCCCGAAACGCCGGAAACTGAACAATTCATTCATGACCGCCTCCTTTTTCGAGTAAAGCCAGTAACTGCCCCCCATCCGACGTTACCGTATTAAAGAAAAGCTCCAGATCCATTTTACTGTAATTGCCGGACCGCAACAATTTTTCCGTCAGCTCATCCACCGAGTGGTTGACCACGATCCGGTGATCATCAAGGACCAGGATCGTATCGATCAGGCTGTCGAGATCCCGCACCTGGTGGGTGGAAATGACGACACACCGGTCTTCGTTAAGTCCCGCCGCGATCAGTTTCCGGAACTGCACCTTCGAGGGGATATCCAGCCCGTTCGTCGGCTCGTCGAGCACCACGAGCGACGTGTTGGTGGCCAACCCGAAAGCGATCATGGATTTCTTTTGCTGCCCAAACGACATCCTGCTCATCACTGCCTGCGGGTCGACATCCAGGATCTTGAGATTGCTATAGAAATCCGTTACGCTGAATCGCGGATAAAAAGCCGCCGTGTGCCGCAGGAACTGCGCGGGTGTTAACTGCGGCGCATAGATCTCTTCCGGCAAAATGAACAACTCTTCCAGCATCGATACCTGCCGCCGCGACGAAACCTTCCCCTTGACCCTGCAACTCCCGCGGCCGGGAAACGCCAGCCCGGCAATGATCTTCAGCAACGTTGACTTGCCCGCGCCGTTCTTTCCCAACAACCCATAGACATGCCCCGAATCCAGCGCCAGGCTTAAATCCCGGAAGACCGGCCTGCCCCTTTTATACCAGAAATCGAGATGCTCGATAGTGACCATATTAGTGTATTAGTAAGCTAGTACACATCAAACATAGGCTCAAGTTTTCAATCCGCCAAATATTTCGTACATCAACTGTATCGAAACCGCGCAACTCCCGTCGTCCGTCACCACCTAAGCCGTTGATCCCCAACAGGCTCGCATTCTGGCATTTCATTCGCTGCCAAAAACAATATCCCTCGAAAAATATGTTCCGAAACTACTTCACCATCGCTTGGCGGAACCTCATCCGCAATAAAGTTTTCTCTATCATCAACATCCTCGGCCTTGCAGTCGGCATGGCCAGCGCCACCCTCATCCTGCTCTGGGTCCAATTCGTCTCAAGCATCGACCAGTACCACAGCAAGCTCGACCGTCTGTATGAAGTGTTCTCCAACGACAGGGTCGACGGAACGATCCGGACCCTCAACTCTACCCCCGAGATCATGGCCCCTGAGCTGAAAAAGGATTTCCCCGAGATCGAAGGCGCCTCGCGGATCAACTGGGGAAGCCGCAACCTGCTCTCCAATACCCTGGAAGGCCCGCACCGGATATCCATTCTTTCCACCGGCAACGTCGTCGACCCCGACTTTCTCAACATGTTCGACTTGCCCTTCATCGCCGGCGATCCCGGCACGGCGTTGAACGATCCGCAAGCCATGGTCGTCACCCAACAGCTGGCGAGGAAACTGTTCCATTCGGAAGACGTTTTAGGCCGTACCGTCCACATGGGCGCACACAGCCTGTTCAAGATCACCGGTATTCTAAAGGATCCTCCCCCCAACACGATGTTCAGGGACTGCGAGTATTATTGCTCCCTTGGGCAGGAGATGATCGACAGCGACTGGACCGACATCGGCATTCCCACTTTTGTGCTTCTCCGGCCCAACACAAACGTCACATCCCTCAACAACAAACTAAAAGACCTCATCCCAACCCGGTCCGGCGGCCGCGCAAAAACCGCCGAATTTCTTTATCCCGTCAGCCGGCTCACCTTACACGGCCAGTTCGTCAACGGCCGCGAGACCGGCGGTTTCATCATCATCATCCGTGCCTTCACCCTGATCGCGATCTTTATCGTCCTGATCGCCTGTATCAACTTCATGAACCTCTCCACGGCCTATAGCCGGCGCCGGGCCAAAGAGGTCGGCATCCGCAAAGTGACGGGCGCCTTAAGACCGGCCCTCCTCCTTCAATTTCTCGGCGAATCCCTGCTGACCGCCACTCTGGCCGGAGCAACCGCTCTTCTCCTGGTCCAGTTCACCCTTCCCGCGTTCGCCCGCCTTACCCAAACGCCTTTGCAGATCGATTATCACGATCCCCGCTTCTGGCTGACATTTATCGGATTCATCTTCGTGACCGGTATCCTCGCCGGCAGCTATCCTGCCTTCGTCCTGTCGTCATTCCAACCAGTCTCGGTCCTCAAAGGCCGCATCGACAACCTTCTTTCTACCGCCCTGGCGCGCAAAGCCCTGGTCGTCTTCCAATTCAGCACCGCCATCGTCCTCATTATCTCCACGATCATCGTTACCCGCCAGATCGAATACGCCCGGACCCGGCAGACCGGCTACAACCGCGACCACCTCATCAATATGATGTACTTCAACGACAGCGAACGAAAACAATCGGATCTGATCCGCAACGAATTGCTGGCTTCCGGCGCCGCCACCTCCGTCACAAAAGCCTATGGGCCGCTGACCGACAACTGGGGCTCAACCATTGATCTCAAATATGCCGGTAGAGATCCATCCGTCAAAATGCAGGTTAACCGGTATGCCGAAGACGGGGGCCTCGTAAAGACGGCCGGGATGCAGCTCGTCCGGGGCCGCGATATCGATCCTGTGAATTATCCCACCGACTCCACCGCCTGTCTGATCAACGAGTCGGCCGCAGCCGCCATGAACTTCAAAGACCCGATCGGTCAGCTCATCACCGAAGACCAGGTCACTTACCACGTCGTCGGGGTGATCAAAAACTTTATCCAGGAATCGCCCTACCACTCCATCCGGCCCATGATCATCGAAGGCGCCGGGCATTACATGGGTGTCCTCCTCATTCGCCTGAACGGCCGGCGCCCTATACAAGAAGATCTGGCCACGGCCGAAAAGATTTTTCACAAATACGTTCAGCTGTATCCGTTCGAATATTCCTTTGTCGAAGAGGACTATGCTACCAAATTTCAGGCAGAGCAATTCGTCGGGCGCCTCTCCGCCCTCTTCGCCGGTCTTGTCATCTTCATCTCCTGCCTCGGCCTGTTTGGCCTCGCCGCCTATACCGCGCACGCCCGGATCAAAGAGATCGGTATCCGGAAAGTGCTCGGCGCTTCTGCCGCCAATGTCACCCTGCTGCTTTCAAAAGACTTCATCAAGCTCATCGCCCTGTCGATCCTCGTCGCGATCCCCGTCGCCTGGCTGCTGATGGACAATTGGCTAGGCGCCTATGACTACCGGATCAGCATTACCTGGGATATCTTCGCCCTGTCCGGCGCCGGCGCCCTGCTCATCGCCTTCGCCACCGTCAGCTACCAGGCCATCAAAGCGGCGCTCGCCAACCCGGTAAATAACCTTCGCACCACCGAATAAACGCTTGCACCACCGAATAAACGCCTGCGCTATGCTCAAAAATTACTTCACCATCGCCTTCCGCAACCTGACCCGCAAGCCGGGCTTCTCCTTCATCAACATCCTCGGCCTTGCCATCGGCATGACCGCCGCCCTGCTGATCGGTCTTTGGGTTCTTAACGAGCTGCGCATCGATCGTACCTATCCCAAGACGGATCGCATTTACCTCCTATACAACCGCGATCGGATCGACGGCACGATTTGGGTCTGGGATCAAACCCCGAAATCCACTGCTCCCGTTCTTAAAAAAGACTACCCCGCCGTCGAAGACGCCGTTCGCTATTCACCTATCCATTTTCTTACCAGTGCCGGCGAGATCCACGTGAATAGCTCCGGTGCATTTGTAGACAGCGGATTTCTCAGCATGTTCGGCTTCCCATTGCTCGAAGGCCAGCCGGCCCACGCCCTCGATGGCATGTACAATATTGTCATTACTCAAAAGATGGCCAAACGGCTCTTCGGTAACGAAGATCCCATAGGCCGGACCATTCGCATCGATAACAAGGCCGATTTTACCGTTACGGGTGTGCTAAAGGACCTGACCGCCGCCACCTCCTTTAACTTTGACTATCTCCTTACCTGGCAATACCTGGCACACATCGGCTGGAATGACGAGCAGAACTGGGGTAACAACTCCATCTGGACCTATGTATTGCTCAAGCCCGGCATCACGCAGCAGGCTTTCGACAGCCAGGTCCGCGACATCACCCGGAGCCATTCCAAAGAAACAGCCGAGGTCTTCACCCAGCCGATGAGCCGGATCCACCTGTATTCCAAAAATCAGGACGGAAAACTGGTCGGCGACAAGATCGTCACCGTCCGCCTCTTCACCGCCATCGTCGCCTTCATCCTCCTGATTGCGTGTATTAATTTCATGAACCTTAGCACGGCCCGCAGCGAACGCCGCGCCCGCGAAGTCGGCATCCGCAAAGTCGTCGGCGCCGTCCGGGGATCCCTCATCGCGCAGTTCATCGGCGAGAGCACCCTGATCGCCACCCTTGCCTTCGTCGTCGCCCTTCTCCTCACCCAAATAAGTTTGCCCGCTTTTAACCAGCTAGTAGCCGAACATCTCGCCATCGATTACCGCAATCCCGCCTTCTGGCTGTTTGGCATGGGCTTCATCGTGTTCACCGGTCTGCTCGCCGGCAGCTATCCCGCCTTCTATCTCTCCTCTTTCCGCCCCGTCAAAGTACTCAAAGGAACCTTCGGGAAGGTAAACACGATGAACTTCGTCGGAGGTCTCTCGGTTACTCCCCGCAGGATCCTCGTCGTACTCCAATTCTCGTTTGCGATCGCCCTGATCATCTGCACCATTATCGTGCAACGTCAAATCCACTATGGCATGAACCGCGACACGGGCTACAACCGCGACCACCTCGTTGTCGTGACCGCCAACGGCCAGGCCAACGATCATTATGAGGCCATCCGGACTGAACTGCTGACCAGTGGCGCCGCCATTGCCGTAACCCAATCGCCTGGTCCGATCACCGCACACTGGAGCGACGGCACGGGTTATCACTGGCCCGGCAGCACCGCCGCGGATCAGGACGTCGATTTCCTTAGATACGCTACTTCGGCTGATTTTGTGAAGACCATGGGAATTACGCTTGTCCGGGGACGCGATATCGATGTTGAGAAATACAAGAGCGACAGCACGGCAGCTTTGCTCAATGAGTCGGCTGTCAGGGCCATGCACCTTCTCAACCCCATCGGTACCGAATTCGCACAGGGTAGCCACGAGCGTTTCCATGTCGTCGGGGTCATCAAGGATTTCATCCTGGAATCTCCTTTTTCGAAAGAGATCGCTCCGATGATGATCTTCGGACCCAAGGGTGTCTGGTTCTCGGTCATTCATTTCAGAATGAACCCCGCCCATTCCACCGCCACTAACCTCGCCCTGGCAGAGAAAATTTTTGCGCAATACAATCCCGGCTATCCGTTCGAATATAGTTTCGAGGACGAGAATTACGCGAAGAACTTTAAGGATGAACAGCGAATGGACAAATTATCGGCCCTCTTTGCCGCGCTCACGGTCTTTATCTCCTGTCTGGGCCTTTTTGCCCTCGCATCCTATACCGCCGGGAACCGCATCCGCGAGATCGGCATCCGCAAAGTCCTCGGCGCGAGCGTAACCAGTATTACCACCCTGCTGACCGGGGACTTCATCCGCCTCGTGCTGATCGCCTTCCTCATCGCCGCACCCGTCGCAGGGCTGATCATGAACAAATGGTTGCTCAACTACGGCTATCGCATCAGCATCACCTGGGATATCTTCGCCCTTTCGGGCCTGCTTGCCGTCGCCATCGCCCTGGCCACCGTCAGCTATCAGTCCATCAAAGCTGCGCTCACCAACCCCGTGAAAAACCTGCGGAATGAATGAGCGGCGCCTGACGACACTAGGACGGCATCGCCAGCCAGAAACACGCCATCCAAAACAACAGCTCGACAGCCCCTATAATATATAGAATATATTTCATGACCTGCTCTTGTTTGGCATCATCCAGATCCCCGCGAAAAATGCGATCGTCCCCAATACTCCGCTTGCAAATGCCGCATCGATATGCTTTTCCACATCCCCGGTATTCACCAGCACGATTGCCGTAACAAGGCTTATAATTCCAAGAACAGACACAATACTACCCCAAATCATCTTTTCCATATTTCTTAGTTTTATTCTTATTCAATTTCAAAAGCCATTCCAGCTCCCGAACCGCCGCCCGCCGCCCTCGATCCCCCTGTCCCGCCGCACCCGATCTCCCCGGTCCGCC
>DATJMG010000159.1:0-9353 GCA_035508835.1 Puia sp. | reverse complement strand
ATCTGCGAATTCAGGAAGCGATAGCCGATATAGGCAACAATCCCGATGATCAACCCCGTCGCAGAAGAGATCATCTTCACATAGATCCCGCCGGCAATATTTGAAATACTGTATTCCCCAGTGCTGGCTATACTGTAGAATAACTGGAACATGCCGAAGATTGTCCCGAGAAACCCGAACAACGGCCCCAGATAAGCGATTGCCGACAGGATCGCCAGGTTCTTCTCCATCTTATACAACTCCAGCTTCCCGATATTTTCCATGCTGCGTTCAATATAGGGAATCTCCTTTCCCACCCGCTGAATACCCTTGTCAATGATCCGCGCCACCGCCGTTGGCGTATTCTTCGCCAGATTACGCGCCGCCTGGACGTTCCCGCTGACAATATTGTCCCGGATGATGTTCATGAAATTGTCTTCCATCTTTGCCGCCTTTGAAATGGCGATATACCGCTCGAAAAATACAAAGACTGCAATCACCAGCAGCACCGCGAGCGGGATCATCAATGGTCCCCCCTTCGTGAGAATGTCGAAAAGATCTTCCTTTTGTTGAGCCGCCACTAGCGCAGCCCTTGCCAGGCTGTCCTTGATCGCTGCGGAATCTGCGATGACCTGCAGGAGAAATAGATTCATGAGTAAAAATAAAGATTTACGCCTATAACGATCCCTCTTAGGGTTCTATTTTTTAACAAAATGCTAAAGTTTGCCGCGCAGCACAATATAACCGGCCTCCACGCATCAAACCAATCATCCTCCTATCCCAGCCAATCATCCTCCCATCACATCCAATCATCCTCCTATCCCAGCCAATCATCCTCCCCTCACATCCAATCATCCTCCCCTCACATCCAAATCCTTTAACTCGTGCCCGACGCTTTCACCATCAGCGACTGGATCTGCCGCATGGTCGTCTCCATCCCCTGGCTGCTCCCATCCAGGAAAATGACATTCCCCTTCCCCACCTCCGCAAAATTCTTGATCGCTTCGGTCCACATGCTGAACAGGATCACATTGGTATCCAGGTTCGCCTTCTTCATTTCTTCGGCGGCTTCGCTCATCCCATGTGCCACCTCCTGACGGAAAAGCGCTACCCCCTGACCCCGCAGCTGGGCGGCCTCCCTTTCGGCCCCGGCAGAGATCTTGATCGCATTGCCCTCCGCTTCCGCCGCCTTGGTCTTGGTGATCAGCAATGCCTGCCCTTCATTCTCGGCGGCAGCCTTCAGGTTATTGCTGGCCACGACCTTGCTCATCGATTCGAGAATGGCCTTGTCAAACGTAATATCATTGATCTGAAGATCCATCAGGTGATACCCCCAGTCCTCCAGGGAATGATCGATCTGGTCTTTTACGAATTCGACGATATCTTTCCGTAATCCCAGTATTTCCGCCTGCTTCTTCGTCGCCACGAAAGACCGGATGCTGCCTTCGATCGTCCGCGTCAACGCCTGCATCAGGTCCCGGTCACTGATAAACTTGAAGGCCACCCGCTGGATCGTCTCCGCTTCGGCATTCTGTACGGCGTACAGCAACATGCTCTTGAAGTAGACATTGGCCTGGTCGGCAGTGACCGCCTGGAACTCCAGTTCGACCGACCGGTTCTGAATAGAGATCCTTTTGTACACCTGCTCCAGGAAAGGCACCTTGAAATTCAACCCCGGCCGAAGGATGCGCCGGTATTTGCCAAACAGCGTTACCACATAGATATAACCCTGGTTGACCGTGACCCAACAGCTGAACAGGATACCGATGAGAAGCAATATAAAAATGATCCCGACAACATTGACTGATCCCATATAAAGATTTTAGCGGCATGAATGTACGCATTTTCCCGCCAACCCCTTTCCCGTTCCCGATTACACCCCCCACGCCCGGTTTCCCTCACCGCCGCCACGCCCGGTTTCCCCCTTATATGGTACATTTGCATCCACATGACCACGCATTACGACATTATCATCGTTGGCGGCGGCCCGATCGGCATCGCCTGCGCCCTCGAAGCCAACAAGGCCGGCCTGAGCTATCTTGTCCTCGAAAAAGGCTGCCTCGTCAACTCCCTGTATAACTATCCCGCCAACATGACTTTCTTTTCCACCTCGGAACGGATCGAGATAGGCGGCGTCCCCTTCGTCAGCAACTATGTCAAACCCAACCGTAGCGAAGCGCTGGAATATTATCGCCGCGTAGCCGTCTCCAACCAGCTGAACATCCACCTCCAGGAGGCCGCCGCCGACATCCGGCGATCGGGTGAAACGTTTACAGTCACTACCGCGAACACATTCTATCACGCCGCCAATGTCATCCTGGCCACCGGTTTCTACGATATTCCGGTCCTCCTGGAAATTCCCGGCGAACACCTCCCGAAAGTAACGCACTATTATAAGGAACCGCATTTCTATGCCATGCAGAAAGTAGTTGTCGTGGGCGCCAGCAATTCCGCGGTGGACGCCGCTCTCGAGACCTGGCGAAAAGGCGCCGAAGTAACCATGGTCATCCGCGGGGAAGGCATTGGCCCGCGCGTTAAATACTGGGTGAAGCCCGATATCGAGAACCGCATCAAAGAAGGAAGCATCAAGGCCTTTACCCACTCTACCCTCTCAGCTGTTCGACCTCATGAAGTTGACATTATCACCCCCGAAGGCATCGTCACTATCCCCAATGACTACGTCATCGCCCTTACCGGCTACCAGCCCAACTTCGATTTCCTCCGCAAAGTCGGTATCATCCTGTCCGATGACGAAAGGTTACAACCCTTTTACGACCCCGCAACCATGGAGACCAATATCCCCGGCCTTTACCTGGCAGGCGTCGTCTGCGGCGGCATGAATACCCATGTCTGGTTTATCGAGAATTCCCGCGTCCACGCCGGCATGATCCTCCGAAATATCCTGAACCGCAGGGAACTCCCGGTCCCTGTTCCGGCATCTTAAGACCGCTCACCCTAAGACCTCTCCTCCCACACCCCAACCAGATGCACGCATGTCTCGACCGCCTTCTGCATATCCTGCACGCTGACATATTCATGTTTTCCATGAAAAGCCATCTCTCCCGTAAAGAGATTGGGACAAGGCAATCCCATGAACGACAGCCGCGACCCGTCCGTCCCGCCGCGGGCACTGCTCTCCCGCACCTCCAAACCCGCCCTGCGGATCGCTTCCCGCGCATATTCCGAAACCTGCGGATATTGATCCAGTACTTCTTTCATGTTCCGGTATTGCTCCGTGATCGCGACGTCCGCCGTAGCGCCCGGCCATGCTGCCAACGTCTCTTCCACCTTGTCGCGGAGATGCGCTTCATACGCCGCCAGTTTTGTGGTGATAAAATCGCGGACGATCAGTTCCACCACCGCTTTCTCCGCCATCCCGGACATCCGGACCGGATGCACGAAACCATACCTTCCATCTGTTGTCTCCGGCGACCACTCCCCCTTCGGCAGGGAATCGATAAAACCCGCCGCCACCTTCAGCGCATTGACCAGTTTATCTTTCGCATAACCCGGATGGGCGCTGACCCCGTGAAAGGTGACGGTCATGGCATCCGCCGAGAACGTCTCATCCTCCAATGTCCCCCTTTCCCCCGCATCCAGCGTATAGCCAAAATCGGCGCCCAGCCGTCCCATATCCAACTTATTTACCCCCCGGCCGATCTCTTCATCCGGCGTAAAAACAATCCGCACGCCGCCATGCCGGCTCTCCGGATGCCCCATCAGGTAATGCACCGTATCCATGATCACGGCCACCCCGGCTTTGTCATCCGCACCCAGCAGGGTCGTGCCCGATGCAGTAATGATGTCATCCCCTGTCCGGCACGTTAGATAAGGATGCTCGCGGGGGCTGATCACCTGGCCCGGATCATCCGGTAACACCAGGTCCCGCCCATCATAATGGGCGTGAACGATCGGTCTAACACCCTCACCTGTACAATCGGGAGCAGTGTCCATATGGGCGCACAGACAGATGACAGGTACCTTTTTGTCCGAATTGGCCGGAAGGGTGGCATAGACATATCCATATTCATCCAGTTCGGCATCTGCCAGCCCCATTTCCCGTAATTCCTTGACCAGCAGCCGGCCCAGGTTCTTTTGCTTTTCGGTGGAAGGATGGGTCGCGGAGCCGGGATCACTTTGGGTATCGATCTGAACATAGCGAAGGAATCTTTCCGCTACAGTAAAACCATAGTTTTCAAACATGTTCTTAAGTTCGTAAATTACCTTGCGAATATAGCGACTATGCCCGATCCGACTACAAAAACCCCGGTGATCCCCCAGGCCTGGCTGCGCCTTCTGTTGTTCGGCTGCACCTTCTGCCTGATTGCGCTGCTGATAGGCATTCCGGCGATCCTGGCCATTACCGGCACCCATCTGGATACCCTCACGAAGGATATCTTTCGATTTATGTCCGGATTGATGGCCGGCGACTATCTCTGGCTTATGTTATTGCTGGAATTTGTCACATCCGTTATCAGCGTGGGTATCTTCCGGCTGCTGATCGAACGCCGTGATTTTCTCGGCCTGGGCTGGACCCTCGACGGGTATACCGGTGAAGCACTGACCGGATTCTTTCTGGCGCCCGCCCTCCTCGGCCTCTCCGCCATCGCTATCTTGCTGAGCGGTCACCTCGAATGGACCGATATTATCTGGCAGCCGTCTACTCTATTTATCTCGTTCGGCTGGATGGCGATCATCGCCTTTAGCGAAGAACTGGTCTTCAGAGGATATATCCTGGGGAACCTCATGGAGTGGGTCCCCAACAAATGGATCGCCCTCGGCATCTCCGCTGCCCTCTTCACCGCCTACCACGCCATCACCCCCGGCATTCATACCCTTGCTTTCGCTAACTTGTTCCTTGCGGGGATCCTTTTGGGCATTAATTATATCTACACCAGGAATCTTTGGTTTGCCTTTCTCCTCCATGTCGGCTGGAATTTTTTCGAGGGACCCATCCTCGGGTTCAAGGTCAGCGGAACGACCTTTCCTTCACTGTTCCAGGCAGAACCCAATGGTGATCTTTTTATTACAGGCGGGGACTATGGACTGGCAGGATCGATGCCGATGACACTCCTTCTCTTCGTCGCCATCGTCGTGCTCGCCTGGGCTTTCGACAGGAAATATCAGCGCGTCACCATTACGACCGAACCTTCCTCCCCTGCCGGACCATCCGCTCCGCCCGAACCCTCCTCCCGAACCTGACCCTCAGCCCCGCCCTAGCCCTCCTCCGCAACCGGCCCTCCGCCCGGATCGAACCTTCCTCAGCAACCGGACCCTTCCTCCCCAACCGGACCCTCCGCCCGGATCGAACCTTCCTCAGCAACCGGACCCTCCGCCCCGCCCTGGACTTCGCCGACCCGACACCCCTAAGGCATAATGATGCGCGACGCACCCTTGATCTCGACCAGTTCGAGATCGAAGATCAGATCCTGACCCGCCAGTTGATGATTGGCATCCAGTAAAACGACATCGGGCTTTACATCCACCACCTGCACGGGGATTTGATTCCCCGAATTATCGGTCATGACCAGTTGCATTCCTGCTTCGGGCTTCATTTGCGGCGGAAATTGATCGATGGGAAATTCAAAGACCGCCTCGGGGTCCCGGGGCCCGTAGGCAAATTCTGCGGGGATCTCGATCGTCTTCCGGTCCCCTACCGACATTCCCATGACACCATCGTCAAAACCCTTGATCACCATCCCGCTCCCCACTTCGAATTCCAGTGGCGGACGGCCTTCTGAAGAATCGAACGTCGTTCCGTCTGTCAGTCTCCCCCGATAATGGATTTTTATGGTATCTCCTGATTTAACTTCCTGTGACATATCAGCTTATATTTATAGTTGCTCCCAATATCGGAGTCGATGCAAGGTAGGATTAAATAATTAAATTGTGTCGGTTTCCAACGATCTGCCATGCAAATTATAAACCATGCGAGCTGCTCAACTGTTTCTGGTCTTCATCCTCTTTTCCGGAGCTGCGGAAAGCCAGTCCACTGCCTCCGCCGGCGCCCATCCACCCTCACAGCCGGAGCCGTCAACGCCGCCGCCTTCGGCGGCGGCGGCCCCCCACATTCTCACCGGCGCCGACCAGTTGGATCAATACCTGCCACTGCTCCAGGGCCAGTCCGTGGCCGTATTCGCAAACCCCACCTCCGTCATCGGAAACACCCATCTCGTAGACACGTTGCTTAGACTGGGCATCCATATCAAAAAAATATTCTCCCCCGAACATGGATTCCGCGGTGACGCCGACGCCGGCGCCAAAGTCGGCAACGGAACAGATCCCGCCACCGGGATTCCCGTCATCTCGCTTTATGGCGCCAAGACCAAGCCCACAGCCGACGATCTTTCCGGTGTCGACGTGCTGCTCTATGACATCCAGGACGTCGGCGTTCGGTTTTATACCTACATCGCATCCATGCAGCGGTTCCTCGAAGCCGCTATCGAGAACAATCGCCCGCTCATCATCCTGGACCGCCCCGATCCCAACGGATTCTATGTGGACGGTCCCGTCCTCGACACGAAATTCCGGTCCTTTGTCGGCATGCAGCCGGTGCCTGTCGTCTATGGGATGACCATCGGCGAATACGCGCGCATGCTCGTGGGCGAACAATGGCTCGACCCCGCTGTAACCAACCAGCTCAACACGATCCACGCCATTAACCAGTCGGCCTACCGGATCGATTCGCTCCTGCGCACCGTGAGGAAACAGCCGGTCAACGTCCACTTGAACGACTTCCGGCTGATCGTTATTCCCTGTCGCAACTATACCCACAAAAGCAAGTATACCTTACCGGTAAAACCTTCCCCCAATTTGCCGAATATGCAATCGGTGTACCTCTATCCGTCTCTCTGCCTCTTTGAAGGGACCGCGATCAGTCTCGGCCGGGGGACCGCCAAACCGTTCCAGCAATTCGGCAGCCCTTCCTTCCCGCCGGAGACCGATACCTTCACGCCCGCCAGCTTGCCCGGCGCCCGCAATCCACCCTTGCTGGGCCAGCATTGTAACGGGTTTGATCTCAGCCGGATCAATGTCGCCAGGGAAACCGGCAACCGCTGGAGCCTCAGGTGGGTACTCAAAGCCTATTCCCTTTTCCCCGACAAAGCCCATTTCTTTAACGGTAACGGCAGTACCTTTGACCGGCTGGCAGGCAACGCCATCCTCGAAGAGCAGATCGCGCAGGGACTAACGGAAGAGGAGATCCGAAAAAGCTGGGAACCCGCACTAAGCAATTTTAAAAGGATCCGAAAAAAATATTTGATGTATGCCGACTGAGCCAGACCCGCTTATCGACTTCCATCCGTCAACAGCACCGCATTCCCCATCGGCCCGGCCCCGCATCCTATTCATGGGAACTCCCGAATTCGCCGTCGCCTCCCTCGACGCGATCCTCCATGCCGGCTACCACGTCGTCGCCGTCCTCACCGCCCCCGACAAACCCGCGGGCCGCGGCATGCTGCTGACCGAAAGCGCCGTCAAAAAATACGCCCGCGAAAAAGGCCTGCCCATCCTCCAGCCAGAGAAACTAAAAGCCCCCGCCTTCCTCGACGAGCTCCGGGCCCTCGCCGCCGACCTGCAGATCGTCGTCGCCTTCCGGATGCTGCCCGAAGTCGTTTGGAACATGCCTCCCATGGGAACTGTCAACCTCCACGGCTCCCTGCTTCCCCAATACCGCGGCGCCGCGCCCATCAACTGGGCCGTCATCAACGGCGAGACCCGGACCGGCGTCACTACCTTCAAACTCCAGCACGACATCGACACCGGCAACATCCTGCTGCAAAAAGAAATCCCCATCCGGCCCGATGAGACCGCCGGCGAGCTCCATGATGAGATGAAGACCATCGGCGCCCAACTGCTCGTTCAAACCATCGCCGGTCTCACTGCCGGCACCCTGACCGCCGTCCCGCAGGAAAACCCTCCCAATCTCCGCCACGCGCCTAAGTTATCAACCGAAACCTCCCGCATCGACTGGACTAAACCCATCGCCGATATCTACAACCTCATCCGCGGCCTCTCCCCCTTTCCCGCGGCCTTCACTGAACTCGACGGTAAACTCCTGAAGATCTACCGCGCTGCCAAAGACCCTACCCCTCCCCCGCCGGTAACGCCCGCCGGCCAACCCGACACCGACAATCGCACCTACCTTCGCTTCGCCGCCCCCGACGGCTACATCCGCATTACCGAGTTGCAGCTCGAAGGCAAGAAACGAATGAAAACAGAAGACTTTTTGCGAGGCTATAAACCCAGTCACAAATGAAACACTTATTTATCCTGGCAATCTTTTCATCCCTGGGTGGAACAGCGATTGCCCAGGGTCCGCCACCACCGGACACCACTCGTTACCCTTATCTGCGCAACAGGATCAGGGAGGAGACCCTGTTGCTGAAGGTTGACTCCGGCAACATCAACCACTATCTGGCTTTAGGCTATTATCGGATGCAGATGCTGGATTACGCCGCGAGCGTCGACGATAATACCCACGCTATCATGCTGGATTCGACAAATAGCGACGCCTATAGTAATAGGGGGATGGCGAGATGTTTTATGAAAAAATATAAAGAGGCAATGCCGGACCTGACAAAAGCCATTCAACTGGACCCTAAAGACCCGATGGGATATCTGAACCGGGCATATGCGGAAACAGAATCCGGAGATGAACGAAAAGGGATCGCTGACCTTGACACGGCGATCCAGCTAAAACCCGATTATGCAAAAGCCTATTGCAATAGGGGAATGGCCAAAAGACAGCTCCAACTGCTCCGGGCTGCTATCCAGGATTTCAGCCAGGCCGTCCGGTACAACCCTGATTATATGGAAGCCTACTATAACCGCGCAAGGACTTACGCCGACCTCAAGGATTGGAATGCGGCATTGGCAGACTTTAACAAGGCCATCGAATTAAATCCCGATTTCCCCTTTGCCTATACAGGCCGGGCACTCATCAAAGAGGCCTTCAAAGATTATTCCGGCGCAATAACTCACCAACTCACCCCCACCCCAAACCTCCCCTCCCCCTCCCCTAACTCCGCCGCCGCCGCATTGCTCAGCCTCACGGTCAACCCCACACTCTCTTTCATATCCGGCAGCTGCCCCAGCACCTTCGCATACACACTCTTCCCCGTCGCCTGATCCGTAATCCTGACGATCGTTCCGACCGGCACATCGTTGATCAACGCATAATATTTTCCATCCTGCCAGCCGCTCGTACTCTTGAAGATCCCCGCCTGCCCCGTGACCGACTTGCCGCCGTCGGTAAAATCAGCCCTGAACTTCCCGCCGCCAAAATGCGGAGCCGACACCGACGACACGGTAGCAACCGGTGCCGGGTTCCTGCTATTCGAAGCCGCCGTATCAGCCGCCGGCATCACCGCCTT
>DATJMG010000158.1:0-5544 GCA_035508835.1 Puia sp. | reverse complement strand
TGGACGACGGGGTTGGTGGGGGCGGGAGCCTGGGAGGAGAGGGCGGTGGGCTGGGCGGCGGGGGTGACGGGGGCGGTAGGCTGGGCGACGGGGTTGGCGGGGGCGGGAGCCTGGGAGGCGAGGGTGACGGCGGCGGTAAGCTGGGCGACGGGGTTGACGGGGGCGGTAGCCTGGGAGACGGGAGTGACGGCGGCGGTAAGCTGGGCGACGGGCTGTTGGACGTAGCCAATCAGGCTGGTGCAAAGCAGCATGCCGGACAGAAGGGTGAATTTTAGCATAAGCCGGTAGTTATCAGGTTCCGGTGTCACCGGATAGGGGAAGATACGAGTATTTCCTGAAGGGCTGATGTAACTTTTCCCCCTGCCGGGCCGTCCCAAAAGAAAAAAAATTGCCAACCATGAAGAAGATCTCCTTACTGGCTGTATTCATCCTGGCCGGGATGGCCGCCTTTAGTCAGCATTCGAATGTCATCAATGATCCCAATGCGCAGAAGCGGACGGTAGGAGATTTTCATGGGGTACACGTCGGTGGCGGGATCGAACTGTATCTGACCCAGGGTAACGAAGATGCGGTGGCGGTCAGCGCCAATGACCCGGAGTATCGGGACCGGATCAGGACGGAAGTAAAGGATGGGATCCTGCATATTTATATGGATGATAAGTTTCACTGGGGTTGGATCTGGAACAATGTGAAGCTCAGGGCTTATGTCTCGTGCAAGGTGCTGGATGAGTTGAGATCTTCAGGAGGTTCGAATGTCCATGTTGACGAGCCCATCAAGTCGGAGCGGCTGGACCTTCATATTTCCGGGGGTGGGGTGGTGCATGGGAAATTCGAAGCGGGGGAAATGACGGCCGGCGTCTCGGGGGGCGGTAACCTGTACCTGAGCGGTACTGCGGGGAGCCTTCATGTGCATGTGAGCGGTGGCGGCGACATCTACGGGTATGATCTGGCGGCCGACAGCTGCGAGGCGCATGTAAGCGGCGGCGGGGATGTCTATGTTACAGTCAATAAAACGCTTGATGCGACTGTGCATGGCGGCGGCGGTATCCGTTACAAGGGGAATGCTTCGATCCGGGAATCCCATACTTTTGGCGGCGGCAGCATTTCGAAGGGATAGGGCCGGAGCCTGATCTGATAAAGTCGGGGCCATCCTTTAAAGCCGGGCCGACCTCGTGCAACAATTGGCATATCGTGGTGTCTTTAGAAAAAATGCTGATCATGAAAAATTTTACATTATTGGGTTTCTTTATTTTGGCCGGCCTGGTCGCTGTTGCCCAAAATCCCAAAGTCATCAATGATCCCAATGCGCAGAAGCGGACGGTGAGCAGCTTTCATGGGGTTCAGATCGGCGGCGGCATCGATCTGTATCTTAGCCAGGGCGGCGATGAAGCGGTTGCGGTTAGCGCCAGCGACCCGGAATACCGGGACAGGATTGTAACGGAGGTGCAAGACGGCATCCTGCATATTTATCTGGAGGATAAATGGCATTGGAATCTGGGCTGGGGCAACCGTAAGCTTAAGGCGTATGTTTCATGTAAGGACCTGGATGAGCTGGGGGCATCGGGGGGATCGGATGTATATATTGACGAGACGATCAAGTCGCCAAAGCTTGAACTGCATTTGTCGGGCGGCGGCGATTTGCACGGGAAACTGGAAATCGGGGAGCTGACGGTCGGTCAGTCGGGCGGCGCCGATGCGTTTATCAGCGGGTCTGCGACGCAATTGACGGTGCATGTGAGCGGTGGCAGCGATTTCCATGGTTATGACCTGGCCGTCGACGACTGTCGTGCTTCTGCCAGCGGCGGCAGCGATGTATATGTGACTGTCAATAAACAATTGGATGCTTCGGCGAGCGGCGGCAGCGATATCCATTATAAAGGGAACGGGTCGGTCCGGGAATCGCATACCAGCGGATCAGGGAGTGTCTCGAGAAGGGATTGACGGAGCAGTTGCTGCGGAGTAAATTTTTGTCGAATTTTATGAGTATGAGTAAAGTCGTTGCTTTTTTCGCCGGGTGCCTGATCGTAATGAGTGTTCGGGGGCAGGAGACCGTTATCCGGGATGCGAATGCCCAGTTGAGGCAGGTTAAAGGATTTCACGGCATCCGGGTATCGAGTGCGATCAACCTGTACCTGAGTCAGGGGTCGGAGGAGAAGGTAGTTGTAAGCGCGAGCGATATCAAGATCCGGGACCGGATCAAGACGGAGGTGGTCGATGGGATCCTGATCATCCGGCTGGAAGGTTCGATGAGGTGGTGGCATTTTGGAAACAATAAATTAAAAGCCTATGTTTCGTATACGATGCTGGATGAGATCACGGCGACGGGGGCGAGTGACGTCTATGTCGATGGGGTGATCACGGGGGATAAGCTGACATTGGACCTTACGGGTGCAAGTGATTTCAAGGGTGCGATCAAGGTGAATGAGTTGTCGCTGCATCAGAGCGGGGCTTCGGATTCACATCTTACGGGGCAGGTGGCGGGAATGGCGACGATCCACTTGTCCGGGGCCAGTGATGTGAAGGGGTATGACCTGGTGGCGGAGGCTTGCAGCGCGCATGCCTCCGGGGCGTCGGATATCCAGATCACGGTCACTAAAGAGTTGAATGCCGATGCGTCGGGAGCCAGCGATATCTATTACAAAGGGTCGGGGGTGCTCCGGGAATCTCATTCCAGCGGGGCGAGCAGTGTTGCTCATAAGAGTTGAGCTAGCGAGGGGGGGTGGCCTGTTAATGGCTGATTATTAATCATTAAAGAAAAAGAACATTGGATTTATTTGGTGGGGAAGCCAAATGGGCGTACTTTTGCCCTCCACATCGCGAAGTAGAGCAGCGGTAGCTCGTCGGGCTCATAACCCGAAGGTCGGTGGTTCGATCCCACCCTTCGCAACCAAGGGGCCCTGCAGGGCCCTCTTTCATTAGATGCGGGCCTCGTTGGGGCCTTGTCATTCAATTGTGGGCCTCAAAATCAGGCCCTTTTTTGTTGGGGGAGGGGATGAAGGGGTATTTTCTATCTTTGCGGCGGTTACGAGATTATGAAAGCAGGATTTGTCAGCATATTTGGGAAGCCGAATGCCGGGAAGAGCACCTTACTCAATGCCTTGATGGGGGAGAAGCTGGCTATTGTCTCGCCGAAGGTGCAGACGACGCGGCATCGGATCAAAGGGATCCTGACGGCTGATGACTACCAGGTCATTTTTTCCGATACTCCGGGTATTATTGAACCGCGGTATAAGCTCCATGAAAAGATGATGCAGGCTGTAAGAAATTCGTTGGAGGATGCCGATCTGGCCTTGTTGCTGGTGGATATTCGGGATGACTGGGCGGAAAATGATGTTCTGTGCCATGCGCTTCAACTGCGGGTTCCGGCAGTGGTCGTGTTGAATAAGATCGACGGGATGGCGGCGGAGCGGATCGGTGAGGCACGGGCGTTTTTTGCGGGAAAGAGCTATGTCCGGGAGGTGTTGGCGGTCTCGGCGTTGAAAAAGACGAATTTGCCGGAGTTGCTGGCGGCGGTGCTACGGTTCCTGCCTGAGGGTCAGCCGTTCTTTGAGGGTGATGATCTGACTGATCTGCCGACCAGGTTCTTTGTGGGTGAATTGATCCGGGAGAAAGTCTTTTTACTTTATGGAGACGAGATCCCCTATCAGACGACCGTCCTGGTCCAGGAGTTTAAGGAAAAGAGCACCTTGACCAAGATCCGGGCTGACATCATCGTCCAGCGGGAGTCCCAGAAGGGGATCATCCTCGGGGAAGGCGGCAAGATGATTCGGGAGCTCGGATCGGCGGCACGGAAAGATATCGAGGCGTTCATTGGTCGAAAGGTATTCCTGGAGCTGTTTGTCAAGGTGCGGCCGAAGTGGCGGGATACGGAGACTTTTTTAAAAGAGTACGGGTATATATGAGTGGATTTACCGTGGCCATTGTCGGCCGGCCGAATGTTGGCAAGAGTACATTTTTCAACCGGTTGCTGGAGCAGCGCAAAGCCATCGTGGATGATATAAGCGGGGTGACGCGGGACAGGCAGTATGGTATTGCCGAGTGGGCCGGAAAGACTTTCAATCTGATCGATACAGGCGGGTTCGTGGCGCGAAGCGAGGATGTGTTTGAGCGGGAGATCCGGAAGCAGGTGCTGATTGCGCTGGAGGAGGCCGATGCGCTGATCTTCATGGTAGACTGTGCGACGGGGATCACGACGTTGGATGAAGAGATGTCGGATGTGCTGCGCCGGACGACCAAGCCGGTCTTTCTGGCCGTGAACAAAGTGGATAACAGCGACCGGTTGCTGGAGGCGACGGAGTTTTACAGCCTTGGGTTCGAGGAGGTCTTCTTCCTGTCCTCCATGACGGGGAGTGGGACGGGGGAGCTGCTGGATGCCTTATGCGCGTTGATTCCGGAGGATCAACCGGTGGCCGGGGAGGAAGGGTTGCCGAAATTTGCGATCATCGGTCAGCCAAACGTGGGCAAATCCTCCCTGTTGAATGCGTTGATCGGTCAGGAGCGGACGATCGTAAGCGAAATTGCCGGTACGACGCGGGATACGATCCATACCCGGTACAATCTTTTTCATAAGGACTTTATTCTGATCGATACGGCGGGTATCCGGCGGAAGACAAAGGTTCATGAGGACCTGGAATTCTATTCGGTCATCCGGGCTATCAAGGCGATGGATGAAGCGGATGTCTGTCTGCTGATGCTGGATGCGTCGAAGGGGATCACGGCGCAGGATCTGAACATCTTCAGCCTGGCGGTGAAGAAGGGCAAGGGGATCGTGGTGCTGGTGAATAAATGGGACCTGGTAGAGAAGGAGACGAATACGGCGAAGGAATATGAGAAGGAGTTGAAAGACCGGCTCGCGCCTTTTACGGATGTACCGATCCTCTTTATCTCGGTTGTCGACAAGACCCGGATATTCAAGACGGTGGAGACGGCGCTCGAGGTCTATGAGAACAGGCAGCGGAAAGTGCCGACGGCGGTGCTGAACGAGGTGATGTTGAAGGCGGTGGAGGAGTATCATCCGCCGGTGGTGCGGGGGACGCCGCTGAAGATAAAATATATTACGCAGCTGCCGACGGTGGTGCCGTCATTCGCATTCTTTTGCAATTTTCCGGATGATGTGAAGCAGCCGTATAAGAATTACCTGGAGAATAAGCTGAGGGGGTCTTTCAATTTCAAGGGGGTACCGGTAAGGTTGTTCTTTAGGAAGAAATAGATTTTTTATGAGGGTATTGTCGGTCGTAGCGGTGCTGTGGGGCGTGTTTGGACTGGTAGCGTGTAATCAACGCCGGAAACCTGAAGTTCCCTCAACGAAGGCGGTGGATTCGGCGGTGAGGGGGGCGGCAGACACGATCAAGGCGATCGCTTTGGATTCGTTGAAATACAAGGTGCGGTCCAAATGACAGACATTTCGGCTATTTTAAAATAACTTCAATGTATAAATGAAGCAGAATTTCTTGTTGATTGGGATTGTTTTCGTTGTCTTTTCCTGCCATTCGATTCAAAACGAGAATGAAACAAGAAGAAGTTCTCCCCCGGTATCTAAATTAG
>DATJMG010000157.1:0-12590 GCA_035508835.1 Puia sp. | reverse complement strand
ATACCCCGAAAAAGAACGTCAGTTCCAACGTCGCCGGCGCCGCCTGCCCGATGATCTCCGTAAAATGCGGCACCGTCAGCCATGCCGCCAGCGGCGGAACGATCAACCACGAGAATAATCCCCCCACAATCCAATAACTTTCCCACGCCCAACCCCGAACTTTCTTGAAAGGAATATAGAAACTGCCCGAAGCAGCCCCCCCGATAAAATGAAAGAAAATGCCGATGAGCGTTTGCATGAGTAAAACGATTTTTCTATATGGCTTCAAGTAAGAACGTCGATCAATCGCAAATAACTACCAACGACATTCGCAATCTTCAACGGCGTCCGCAATCTTCAACGGCATAAATGTAAGGGGTAATCCCCTTATCCCGGTCATGTCCTGCCATGACGTTTCCCCAATTAATTCGCTAATTTTTTTATCATTAATTATCTAAATTATTTAGTAAATTTATACCCTCAATTATTCAACCCTTATGTTATGGAAAAGCAATACATCGAATTCATCGCTGACCTCAAGAAGAATATCATCCAAAGCCGCTATATCGCCGCGCGGCTTGCAAATAAAGAGCAATTGATGCTTTATCTTCAAACCGGAAGAATGCTGTCGGAAAAAATTACGGCAGAGAATTGGGGCTCAAAGATAGTTGAACAGATCGCTTCGGATTTACAACTCCAACTTCCAGGCCTACGTGGATTTTCTTATCGTAACTTAATGAAAATGAAGCAATTTTTTGAAGAATATCAAGCATCTCCATTTCTGCCGTCACCAACGGCAGAATTAGCTTTGCCACATATATGCCGACCTGAGCAGTTTTGGAGCATCACCTTTAGCCACCACATCATGCTACTCAACAAATGCAAGACATTAGAAGAACGATCGTTTTATATTCACCACGCCGCCACCAATTTCTGGTCCGTCAACCTCCTCGAACACCATATCGACGCCGACCTTTACAAACACCAGGGCAAACTCCCCAATAATTTCGACAAAACCCTACCCACATTAAAACCCTCCGCCTTGCAAGTATTCCGCGACGAATACCTCATGGACTTCATCGGCTCCGCCGACGCCGAAGACGAACGCATTCTCGAAGAAAAAGTCGTAGCCGATATCAAGAATTTCATCCTCCGAATGGGCACCGGCTTCTGCTTCCTCGGCAACCAATTCCGCCTCGAAGTCGCAGGCGAGGAATTTTTCATCGACCTCCTCTTCTTCAACCGCCACCTCCAATGTCTCGTTGCCTTCGAGCTCAAACGCGGAAAATTCAAACCCGAATATGCCGGCCAACTCAATTTTTACCTCAACGTCCTCGACGACAAGATAAAGCTGCCCCACGAGAACCCATCCATCGGCATCGTCCTCTGTAAAGAAAAGACCAACACCATCGTCGAATTTTCAATCCGGAACATCGATAAAGCCATGGGCGTCGCCACCTACCGAACAACCAAGGAAGTCCCCAAAGAAATGAAAGGCATTCTCCCCGACACCGCCGAACTGGTGAAGTTACTCTGAACACACCGCGAACGCGCAGTAGCTCCCTACTGCGCCGCCACCTTCACCGCCTGCCTCGCCAACAACCTCCACTGCCCCTTCTGCTTCATCCAGATCAGCAGCACCGACAAATGCGCCTCTCCCGGCTTCCCGCCATCATTGGTCACCGCCGACAACCTATGCCTCACCCATGCCGTATTCCCCACTACCTTCATCGTCTGATCGGTCAGCTCGATCGACACAAAATCCGATGCTCCCGACAACAGCGCCTCTTCAAAAGCCGCCTTATCCTGGATGAGCCCGCTCGAATGCCCATACGACAACTCATTCATCGTCAACTTATCCAGCGTAGCCTTATCCGGATCGATCAACGCCTTCCGAAACGCCTCCACCGCCGCCACAAGCGTCGGATCGCCGGCCTCCTGCGCCGCCGCCGGCCCGGCAACTCCAACCAGCAGCAGAAAAGCAATACATATCTGTTTCATACCCTAAATTTTCACCACCTCCATCCCGAGCAGCGCACCCAGTTTATCGATCCTCGACGCCATATGTCCCACCCCAACCGCACAGTGATGCGCCGGCCCATGACTATTCCACCGATTGACAAACTCCCTGGCCCCCATCGGGAACCGGTACCGGCTATTCGTATTCCCGATCTGCAGGATTGGCCCCGCCACCGACTCGCCCTCCGCAACCAACAGGAACAGTCCGCCACCCGACCGCCCCGGAGCCGACAACTCCGACCGCCCCACGGCCGACAACCCCGATCTCTCCACAACCGACAACAACGTCACCGGCCCATTCCTCACCGACATCTCCACCGAAAGCCCGCTCCCTACCTTCCCATGATAGACCCGGAGCGGCCGCACCTTCGCCTTCCCCGCTGCAATGGCAATATGTCCGGGTCCGTCATGCCCCATCAACACGACGTCGTCGGAAAAATCCATCGCATAATATTCCGTGAACGATCCGCCGGCGCCAAAACAATCCATGATCTTCATCGCCTGCGCATTCTTGATCTCATACTCGCCCGCCACCGGGATCCCCCTGGCTGTCAGGAGCGAATTGCCCGGAATGATCGAACTGATCGCCTCCTCATTCGACACATTCCCCGTCCCCTTATAATAATACGCCAGCGACCCCAATCCATAGTCACTCACCAGCCGGTCCAATGCCACAGACGTAACCGCCGCCTTCTCCAATTCGGCGGAAGAACAATCCGGCCCGACCTCAAACATCTCATAAAACAGGGCCACCCGCTTAGCCGCCTCCGCCGCGTCCACTCGCCGCCGCCGCATCGCCAGCTCCTCGACCTCGATCAGCTCGATATGACCGCCAAACGCTGCATACTGCTGCGTCAGATCCGTATAGATATCCAGCATCCCGCTGTAATAATGGCCCATACAACCCAGCCGGTTGAAGGCCAGAGCATGTTTTACCTTCGCCGCCGCTACCCACTCCGCGATCTCCCGATCCACCACCGGGTCATCCCGCAGCATCCCCGTAACAGAATGGAACCGGATGCCCACCCGCCTGAAGACGTTTGCAATTTCCGGAACCGGACACGGCGAACAAAACGCCAGCCACTCCCTGGTCATTTGGGTTCGATCGGTCATGGCATTAAACGCATCATAATCGATGGAAACCCCAGGAGACAAATTCAAGATGATAACCGGAACCCCAATCCGCTGCACCACCGGTAACACCGTTGACGACAACGCATAGGTGGAGACATATAGAAAGACCAGATCTACCTCACTGCGCCGGAACAAACTGCCGGCCTCAAACGCCTTGTCCACATTGTCCACCAAACCGGCATTGACAACATGCGGATGCAACGCCGTAAGCCGGTCATGGATCTCCCGCAGATAACCTTCCAGCCGCTGCTTCAACCCGGTAAACTGATCCCAGTAGGTATCGAGGCCGATGCCAAATAATCCGATATTCAGCGTGGGTGCCATAGTTATGCGATCCCGAGATCTTTTTGGATTTGTTCCAGGGATTTGCCTTTCGTCTCCGGCATCACGCGCCAGATAAAGATCAGCTGCAATGCCATCATCGCCGCGAAAAAGATGAAGGCCCAATGCCCTCCCTCCACATTCACCACTCCCTTCCCCTTTTCAAGGATCGACGGCATAACCGAAGTGATAATGGCCGCCATGACCCAATGTGTCGTGCTCCCGAGCGATCCGCCCTGCGACCGGACCGAATTGGGAAAGATCTCGGAAATAAAGACCCAGATGACCGCGCCCTGCGAAAACGCAAAGAAGGCGATGAAACCGATCAGATAATAAAGTAAATATTTGTTCCCGGCCAGATCACCGGAGAAACCTTGCGCCGCCAGTGAAAGAAAAACGATCATCCCGATCGACCCGATGATAAGCAGCTTTTTCCGGCCGAACCTGTCGATCACCGTCATCGCCAGCAGCGTGGAGACCAGGTTGGCAACCCCGATATAGATCGATTGAGAAAACGATTGGCTGACATCGAATCCCGCAAGCCCAAAAATCCGCGGCGCATAATACAAAATCGCATTAATCCCCGACAGTTGATTGAACATCGCCAGCAGCATCGCGCAAACGATAGGCTTGGCATACCGGCGTTGAAACAACTTCTCCTGGTGCTCTTTTACCGATTCCCGGATAGATGCGGCCACCCCCGAAAAATCCGTCTCCCCGAGCCGCTTCAGGATCGGAATGGCAGCGGATTCCTGATTCCCGAGGATCAGCCACCGCGGACTCTCGGGTATCCCGAACAGCAGCAAGGAAAAAATAACCGCCGGCACGACCATAACCCCCAGCATCCAACGCCAGGCATCCGCCAATTGCAGCTGGCTGAATAGGTAGTTGGTCAAAAAGGCTGCCACGATACCCGTCACGATCATGACCTGGAACGATCCCGCAAGCCGGCCGCGCAGCCCCGCCGGCGAGATCTCCGAAATATACATGGGCGCGATCACGGAAGAAGCCCCGACCGCCAGCCCGCCGATGATCCGAAAGAAAATAAAGAACCCCCATAGCGAAGTAAGCGCACACCCCAGCGCAGCGATGATAAAGAATACCGCGATCACCTGTAATGTTTTTTTCCTGCCGTATTTCTGGGCAGGAAATGCAGCAATCAAAGACCCCAGGATCGTCCCGAACAGACTCGACGCCACCGTCAATCCCTGGGAAAACTTCCCCAGGTTCCAAAGCTTCTCCAAGGTCTGCTCGGCCCCCGAAATAACCACCGTTTCAAAGCCGAAAAGGAATCCGCCCAGGGCGGCGATCAGCGCAATCCGAACCGGATAGGAAAGCATGTCAATCGTTTTAGTGAATCCGAAAATACACTAATTTTAACTCCCCGGTGACGGATATCTTTCGATCGACCCGCCCGGGCCGTGCCGCGAAACGGTCTCCCCTAATCCAGCTGCACCCGCGTCATCTTCGGCGCAAACAAATGCATCAGCAGCCACGCCGCCAGATAAGAAACGCCGCAAATCATGAAAATAAAATTATATCCCAGCGTCGCACTTTTTATCCGGGTAAAATAATCGAGGATCCAGCCCACCGTCGGCTGAAAAATAATTCCGCCGACTGAACCGGCCATACCCCCGATACCGATGATGGAGCTGACAGCCTTTTTGGGGAACATATCGGATGCCGTTGTAAAAATATTGGCACTCCAGGCCTGGTGTGAGGCCGCAGCCAGGCTGATAAGGGCGACGATCATCCACATATTTTGAAAATATTGGACCGTGAAGATCGGCATCACACACAGGGCAAAAACGAACATCACCGTCTTGCGGGCCTTATAGACCGGCCAGCCTCTTTTGATCAGGGCCCCCGATAAATATCCGCCCCCGATGCTGCCGATAGTAGTGGCGGAATAGATGATCGCGAGCGGCCAGCCGGGTTGCTTGACATTCAGATGAAAAGTCTTGTCAAAATAGTCGGGCAACCAGAAAAGAAAGAACCACCAGATAGGATCGGTCAGGAACTTGCCCAATACAAACGCCCAGGTCTGCCGGACACGCAATAATTTGCCCCAGGCCACCTTTGTTCCCGCCGCCGTCACCGGCTCGTCATCGCCGTGAATATAATCGAATTCGGATCGGCTCAGGTTTGTCTTCCGCGCGGGGATCTCATAAATGAACCACCAGAACATCAACCAGATAAATCCCAGCGAGCCGGTGAAAATGAATGCCATCTGCCAGCCAAAGGCGCCCAGGATCAAAGGAACCATAATAGAAGCGATTACCGCCCCGATGTTGGTCCCGGAATTAAAGATGCCGGTAGCTAAAGCCCTTTCCCGTTTGGGAAACCATTCCGCCACGGATTTGATAGCAGCGGGGAAATTGCCGGACTCCCCAAGACCCAGTCCCGAACGGGCGATGGTGAAACCCAGCGTGCTCCGGGCCAGCGCATGCGCCATCGCAAACACGCTCCAGATGATGATGGAGATGGAATATCCTATCTTGGTGCCCACCCGGTCGATGACCCAGCCGAATCCCAGCAGGCCGAATGCATAAAAGAATTGAAAAATGCCGTTGATCGTCCCGAACGTCGTGTTATCCCAGTTGAATGCCGCCGTCAGCGTAGGCTTCAGCAGCCCGATCACCTGCCGGTCGATGTAGTTGATCGTCGTAGCAGCAAACAACAGCGCGCAGATCGTCCACCGGTACCGGCCTACACCAGAATTAGTCATGGCAAGAGAGATTAGAAGTGCTCAATATAATCAGAAGTGCGCATATAAATCAAAAGTGCGCCTAATAGTCGAATTACCGTAAATCGCCTATCGCCACCGCATCCATATCCGTATACGTATAGTTCTCTCCCGCCATCCCCCAGATAAACGAATAATTGGTCGTTCCGCAACCGGAATGGATCGACCACGGCGGCGATATCACCGCCTGCCCGTCAGCCACCAACAAATGCCTGGTCTCCTGCGGCTCGCCCATAAAATGAAAGACCCGTTGCTGTTCCGGGACATCAAAATAGAAATACGCCTCCATCCGGCGGGTATGGGTATGCGCCGGCATCGTATTCCAGACACTGCCGGTCTTCAGGACAGTCAACCCCATCACCAGCTGGCAGCTTTGGATCCCGTCGGCATGAATATATTTGTAAATAGTCCGGGCATTCGACGTCTCCGCAGATCCGACACTGACGGGCAATGCCTCCTGGCCCTTCATCAACTGCACGGGATGATCCGCATGCGCCGGCGCAGACAGCAAATAGAAGGCCGCCGGATGCCCCGGATGATGACTTCCGAACCCGACGCGCTTCACCCCCCGGCCGATATACAGGCAATCCAGCTTATCCAGGTCGTATTCCGCATTCCCCACATCTATTTTTCCCCTCCCGCCAACGTTGATGACCCCGACCTCCCGACGCTGCAAAAAGAAATCTGCCCGCAATTCCGGATGTGTTTCCAGCGCCACGCGCCCCTCTACCGGCTGTACTCCGCCAATGATGACCCGGTCATAATGGGTATACACCAGCCGAATACTGTCCTTCTCCATCAAAGGCTGCGTAAGAAATGCCCGCCGCAACTCCTCGGTCGTCATGCCCCGCACTTCCCGGGGACTTGCTGAAAATCGTATTTCCATAGTCAATGATACTATCAAATGATACTATCGTCCCACCCATTCTCCCTCCATTCCCAAATCGTCCCATACCCATAGTCCGAGGCGCCGCACACCCCTCAACCGAACCGCTCCACCGCAAATGGCGAAAGATCCATACTGGGCTTCCGCTCATCCACCAACTCCCCTACCAGCTTCCCGGTGCCGGCCCCGAGGCTCAATCCCAGCATGGAATGCCCCGTCGCCACCACCACATTCGAATATTTTTTGACCCGGCCGATATAAGGCAGCCCATCCGCCGAACAGGGCCGGTATCCATACCAGATCTTCTCCACCGGCGGCATCGGAACATCGAATTCCGGATAGAACCGCTTCACCGCATTCAGGATACCTTGCACCCGGGCATAACGGGGAGGAGTAGAAGTAGCGGTGATCTCCATCGTGCCGCCAAACCTTATTTTGTTGCCATCCATCGGGGTAATGGCCGCCCTGCCCTCCACCAGGATCGCGGGATAGTTTACCCGATACGGCGAATCCTCCAGCGTCACCGAATAGCCCCGCCCCGGAACCAACGGCACCCGTACGCCCAGCATAGCGGCAATCTCGCGGCTCCACGATCCCGTCGCCAGCACGACAACATCCGCCTCCCGGACCCCCGCCGGCGTAATCACCCGCGTCACCATTTCGCCGGTCGCCCCGAATCGCAACACCTCCTCGCCGGGCAGCAGCCGCACCCCGGAAGCCTCCAGCACGCGCAGCAGCCCCTGCATCAGCTTGTTGGGGTAAAGATGCCCATCACACCGGAAAAGGATAGCCCCGACCCCATTGACCCGCGTATGCGGCTCCAATGCCTGCAACCCGGCATGATCCAGCCAGGCGGCATCCAGCCCCAATTCATGCGCCTGCTCTACCGTATGACGGGCATGCTCAGCCTTCTCCTCCGTCAGACAGATCTCGAGCAGGCCCCGATGCTCATAGGCAAAATCAAAATGCGGCAGCGGCCGCCACTCATTTTCATATTCATGCTGGCTAAGTAACGCAATATCCCGCAGCGGAACCGCAGCCCGCTCCATGTTTCCGGAGGTTGCACTCTTCATGAACTTGAGCCCCCAGTCGATCAATGACCGGCTCAGCCGCGGCTGCACATAGAACGGACTTTGTGAATTCCACATCCATTTGAACCCCTGCCGGACAATCCCCGGCGTGGCAAGCGGGATGAAGTGACTGGGACAGACATACCCGCAGTTCCCATAGGAACAATTATCCATAAAATTCGACTTATCCAACACAGTAACCTGATGCCCAGCTTTTTGCAGATAATAGGCGCTGCTTAGCCCGATGATCCCGCCACCCACGACGATGACATTTTTTCCCATCCGGCAAAGGTACGTTGCCCGAACAACCATATTTTAACCGGTTTTTATTGGATATTAATATTCCACTGATAATTTCCGCGAATGGCGTAAATTTATAGCCCGATCAAATTGATAGTCCGATCCAGAATTCAGGGCTTGCCGCCAAAATCGAGTCAGGGCTTGCCGCCAAAATCGTCGTGATGAAAGTATTGCAGTTCACTATTCCGGTCCCGCGCGACAAAACCGTGATCGTCCAGAAAGACGTCCTGCCTCATTTTTATCCCCACCTGCACCGGCATGAAGAGATCCAGCTCACCTGGATCCAGCAAGGTGAAGGTACCCTCGTCACGGAAAATAATATGTACTCCTTCCGCGGCGGCGAGATCTACTGGCTGGGTGTCAACCTTCCGCACGTCTTTAAAAGCGATCCTTCATATTTTGTGCCCTCCAGCCGGAAAAAGATCCGCACCCTCAATATTTTCTTCAATACAAAAGGTGCGCTGGATTCCTTTTTCGACCTGCCCGAGATCAAGAACGTCAAGACCTTCCTCCAAAACCAGCAATCCGGATTCAAAGTCCCGGCCCCGCACGTAGACGAGATCGCAAAAAAAATGCTGCGCATCGAACATTCCACCGGCATCGACCAGCTCATTCACTTCATTGAGCTCCTCAAGCTCCTGAGCTCCTTCCAGGAATTGACGCCTCTTTCGGATCGCTCACATCCCGTTGCCTACAGCGAACACGAAGGCATCCGGATCGGTGCGATCTATAATTATATCATGCAGCAATTCGATAAACCGATCTCCCTCGAGGACGTCGCCCGCCAGGCGCACATGACCCCGCAGGCCTTCTGCCGGTATTTTAAAAAACATACGCTCCACACTTTTGTCGCCTTCCTCAACAAAGTCCGCATCAACGAGGCCTGCAAAAGACTGACCGACGGCGGGTACGACAGCATCGCCACCGTCGCATACAACTGCGGCTTCAACAGCATCACCAACTTCAATCGGGTATTCAAGACCGTCACCGGCAAATCGCCAAGCGAATACATCGAAAGCTACTGGCAAAGCGTCGCCATCGCCGAATAACCTCTCCCGTCCGCGCCGCGTCAATCACCCCCTCTCACCATCCTGATCACCCCCGACACCGGCCCGACACCGTTATGCGCCGACTTCGCCACAAACTTCACCACCACACTCTCCTTCCCCCGGACCAGCGAATCCGGTACCGGGTATGAGATCTCATAGTATTTACTTTGCCTGAAGGCCCCCAAACTCTGCGTCGCGATCGTCTGCCCATCCACCTGGATATCGAACACCCGCCCCCGGTGATCATCCCCCCAATAATCGCACACCAGCGTATTCCCCGCCTTTCCATCCACCTTCATCACAAACGAAAAATACCCCCCATCCTCCGCCGAACGCCACTGCCGCCCGTGCGCCTCCCCGCCTTGCAGATTCTCCCCGGTAAACGAGTGATCCCGCTCCGGCTGCATCTCCCCAAGCCGCAGGCGATCAACCGTCCGGTCCTCCATCTCCTGCAACCTGATCCGCTCCGCCTGGTATTTCTCCTGCTGCATCGCCCACCCTTGCGGCGTGAACAAATCCCAGTATACACTGTAATATTCCTTTTCAGTCCGATTGAACGGGATCAGCTTAACATCGCCCGGCCGCCCCGCGCCCACGGTCCGGAAGACCAGCGGATCCCCCGGCATTCGCCGCATCCACCGGTTCGGATCGGCCGATGACGACACCAGCACCGGTATCCCCGTCACCGGGTCCGGCTCACGGGCTCCCAACTCCCCCGCGAGCAACACCGGCCCATAGAACAACGCCACCCGCGAAGGATTGTCCGGCAACCCCTCGGAATGCAGGTCCTCGGGCAATTCCACGACCACCCGATCCCCCGACCGCCAGCTCCGCCGGATCGCGAGATACCCGTCACCGCCGATCACGACCTTCTTTTGCAACACGCCGTTCACCCGCACCGTCTCTTTCCCATCTACCCAATACGGCCGCCGGATGCGCATGACAAACCTCACCCCGGAGGCCCGCGCCGCCCTTACCGTCAACACTACCCGATCCCCGGCGGGGATACCCGACCGCTGCTCGATCCGAACCCCTTTCTCCTTCCAATCCAGCCGCGAAGAAATAAAGAGATTGACATACAAACTCCCATCCGCGCCCCGCGAATAGATCCCTTCTCCATACTTGACATGATTCTCCATCCCCGATCCCACACAGCAGGTGAAGGTATTGAAGGAGTCACTGTATTCCTTGTGGCTGCCCATCCGAAGGGGCACGAAGTAACACATCATGCCGTCCCGATGATCCTGCGACGCCAGGATATGGTTGTACAACGCCCGCTCATAATAATCCATCAACGCCGCCGACGGATGCCAGGCAAACAGATGCCGCGTCAGCTTGAGCATATTGTAGGTATCGCAGGTCTCTGTCGTATTATCGGTCAGCTCATCATTCAATTTCCCCGGCGGGCCCAGGTATTCATAGTCACTGTTGCCACCCGTCGCATACGAATGTTCGCTTACCACGAGGGACCAGAACGACTCCGCAATCCGCTTGTCCCGCTCATCCGCCGTGAGCTCGAAGCGCCGCGCGCAGCCGATCACTTTGGGGATCTGCGTATTCGAATGCTTTCCGGCCAGATCGTCCAGCCCCAGCGACAAGGAGTCCAACACCCGTTTATCATAAAAGTCATAGGATAATGCGAGGTACTTCTTGTCCCCCGTAATCGCATACGTATTGGCCAGTACCTCATTCATCCCGCCATATTCGCAAGCCAGCATCCGCTGCCGGACCGAATCACTTAATCCACCGACAATAGTTCCGGTCCAATCCGCCATCCCGCGCTCCACCCGCAAAGCCTCGGTACTACCCGCATACAGATACGCATCCAGCAGCCCCGCCATGATCTTATGGACCGTATACCACGGCGACCAGGCGCCATTCAGATCGAACCCATGCGACCGGATCTTCCCCGCCTTCACTTCCGCCCACACCGTATCCTCCCGCGGGATCGCGCCGATATACCCCGAACCCCTTGCTTTCTGACAAAGCGCCAGCTCCCCTACAATATAGTTGACCCGGTCCCTGAAACGGACATCGCCCGTTGCCGCATACTCCATCGAACAGGCGGACAGATAATGGCCCAGGGTATGCCCGGCCAGCCCCGATGACTCCCAGCCGCCGTATTTTTCCGCCTTGGGCGTCAGCCCTGCATGAGCCCGGAAGTCCGACAACAGCCGGTCCGGCTCGATCACCAGCAGATAACGCGCATCCGCGTCCATCGCTTCCCTGAACGGCCCGTCCAGCAACCGCACATCCTTAACCGAAAAAGGATAAGCCTCTACCCGGACGACCGGTGCGACCTTCATCAATACGGAACCATATTCGGGCACGTAAGACTGCCCGCTCGCCGTGACCGCCGCGAGAACTGCAGCCGCAAGGACCGCAGCCGCAAAAATCGCCGCCGAAAGCACCCCCGTTCCCAAACGCGCCGCCCTCATCTCCCCCCTCCCGGACAATGTTCGCGCAAATAAGCAGTAAACAGATGTGATAAATGCAACGACGTGCCCGGACCTTCATTGATCGCATGGGTCCGGTTCGGATAGACCATCACCTGAAATTGTTTGTCGTCCTTTACCAGCTCATTGATCAGCATCTCCGTCCCCTGGTAATGAACATTGTCATCCCCCGTTCCATGGACGATCAGCAGATTACCCCGCAGGTTCTTCGCATAGTACAACGGCGAACCCTTTACAAAATCTTCGCGGTTCTCCTGCGGAAGACCCATGTACCGCTCCTGGTAAATATTGTCATATAAAAGCTCGTTGGCAACCGGAGCGATCGCAATCCCGGTCTTGTAGATATCGGGATATTGAAACATCAGATTGAGCGTGGCTGAGCCGCCCCCGCTCCATCCCCACACCGCTATCCGGCTGCTATCCACAAAAGGCCACTGCAAGATCTTCTTCGCCGCCATCCCCTGATCGCGGATGTTGATGATGCCGATTTTCCGGTAGATGCATTTACGCCACGCGGCACCCTTGGGCGCCGGTGTGCCCCGCCCGTCGAGGCTGATCTGGATGTAACCGTCGGCCGCAATATCCCCTGCATATAACCGGGTCCCTGCCGCATACGCCGCATCCCTGACC
>DATJMG010000156.1:0-6338 GCA_035508835.1 Puia sp. | reverse complement strand
GCCCGTCGTATTATCCTTGATCCGGAGATCGAGATCATTGATCAGCTTGAGGGTATTGTCCTTGAAATTATGCTCGTTGTCGGGGATCTGGGCAGGCACCGCCGGCACATCGGTCCAGCAAATAGTAGCGCTGACGGGCATTTTACCGCTGGCAACGATGTTCCAGGTCTCGCTGTCCTTGGTGCCCTGGGTCAGGCTGCTTTCGTGGATCTGCTGCACCTGGTCGGTATTGTCGGAGGTAATGACAGCGGCGGCTTTGGCAATATCCAAAAGGCCCCAGCCGTATGCATAGTCAGGACCCGGATAGGGGCCGGCTTCGTCAGCAGTATGGATCAGCAGCCCCTTGAGCGTGGCGGAGCGCATAAAGACGTTGTGCAGTTTGGAATAATATTCCTGGAGCAGCATCGAAGAGCCGGTAGTGGCCGGGGTGGCCATGGAAGTACCGCTGTAAATATCATAAGCATTGTCGGCAGTGGAGATACTCGATAGCACGTTTACACCGTCAGCTACGAGGTCGGGTTTGATCCGGCCGTCACCCGTAGGCCCGAGACTGGAGAAACTGGCCAATACAACGTCGGAAGGCTTTGTATAGCCGCCGGGTATCGGCTGGACCGCGCCGAGCGTAAGGATGTTCTTGGCATTCCCATAAGTCGCGATCGTCATATAACCGGAATTGCTGCTGATACTCGCGGCGGTACCAAAGGCCGGACGCGCCCCCGCATTGTACAGATTGCCCTGGTTATTATACCGGTAGTAATCCGTTCCGGCAGGCGGACCCGTATCGCCGCGGTTGTTGCCGCCGGCCTTGCAGATGAGATACAGGGGATTGGCATAGGCGATCGAGTCCCACTGCCTTGTCTCCGTTTCATACAGCCCGAAATCGATGTCCACCGTATCTCCGGGCTGGCCAAACCAGTCCCATTGGTTGGGATTGGTGGCATCAGGGTTCCAGCCCGCAACAGTGGCATAAGAATGGTTGGAAAGAAGCAGGCCTTGCGGTGCTGCCGCACCCATTTCGGCAACATCGTTATAAAAATCGTAACATTGAAGAAGCTGCTCGCCATAGGACATGCCCTTTGCGACCGGATTGACGCCCGCTGCGATCATCGTGCCCGAGACATGCGTGGAATGATCACTCAGCGTCGGCGAATTGTCGACCTGGATCACGCGGCCGGTCAGCTCGACATGCGTGGGCCGGACCAGACCTTCATCCCAAATGGCGATCTTACCTTTGACATTGCTGGAGGAACCGCTGAGGGAAAGACCGAGTTTACCCCCTGAATACAACTGGTTGGTCCCGATCGTGGCGGCGGATATGATATTGTCGACGGTAGTGACATAGATGGGCTTGCCAAGGCGGTCGATGCCGGTGAGATAGAGATTATGACCCTTTTTGCTGGGAATTACGAGCGGCCATTTCTTCTGAAGCGCGGTCCGGATGAGCTCCTGCTGCCGGGCCTGACCCTTTGCATTCACATCCACCATGGCTGCTTTCACATTGTTGATATTTGTGGGTGTCACCTGGGCACGGGCAGTCGGTCCGGCGAGTACGAGAAGGGATAGGGTTAGGGGCAAAAGGAGTAAGGACGGAACCTTGCTTCTGGTCATAAGCGTGTTTTAAATACTTTTTCTAAAATTACTGTTTTTATGGACTTTTTGGGTTTAATTATCGCCGCGGCCCTGGCCGTCTGCCCTTCCGGAATGCGGGCGAAACCGCCCGGGATCAACGCTCAAGCCGCCGGGATCAACGCTCAAACCTCCGGGATCAATGCTCAAGCCGCCGGAATCATCGTTCCAACCTGCGGGATCAACGCTCAAACGTCCGGGATCATCGTTCCAACGTCCCGGATCAACGCTCAAACCTCCGGGATCGAAGGCAAGGTCTTTCTGTTGTCCGGCAACCGGATGCCCTCACCCCCCCGACGCCCCGGCGATACGATCCGCTTTTCCCGCGAAGGCCCGGGTGTAAAAGGTACGGTATGCGTTTTCGAACTGACCAACGACAGTCAGGTCGCCCGGAAAGGCACTTCTCCTTATTGCATGGCCGTCCATACCCGGCTGATCCGGCAAGTCGAAACCGATGACAAGGGAAACTTCCATATCCCCCTCCCCCCGGGGACTTACTCTGTGTTCACTAAAAAAGGGAATTTGTTCTATGCTACCCGAAGAGATGCACACAACAACATCGCGCCCGTAAAAGTCCTGCCCGGAAAGATAACCCGGGTAGATTGCAGCGTAGAGTCCGATCAAAAGGTGGTTTATTAAGGTTTACGCGAATTTGAGGACTTCGGTTGCTTGGATATTTGCGGATCGCGCAGGCAGGATTTTTTTTGTATCTTTGCGCCCGGAATGAACAGTGAGGCTCTTTTGTCGTCCTGGGTGCACTCACCCCGCCTTTTTCAGTTGGCGGACAGGCTCTTGCTGTCCACTCCGCAACGAATCGCCTGCCGGAACCTTCAGGGCAGCTCACCCGCTTTCTTACTCAGCGCCATCTTCCAGCATGAAGCCACCCGGCCGCTCAACCACCTCGTGATATGTGAGGATGCCGAAGCCGCCGCCTATTTCCACAATACGGTGGAGAGCCTCACCAATGCCCTGGATCTCTTCTATTTCCCTTCCTCCTTTAAGAATAAGAAGAACTACCGGCTGTTGAACAGCAGCCATGTCATGCTCCGCACCGAAGCGCTGACGCGCCTGACCGCAGCCGGTGGGACGGGAAAGAAGTTTATCATCACCTACCCGGAAGCCCTCTTTGAAAAAGTTGTCCTTCCCTCGACATTGTCCGGTAACATCATCTCGATCAAGGCGGGGGATACCCTCAACCTGAACGGGCTGTTGGGTACACTGGTCGATAAAGGATTTGAACGCACGGATTTTGTCTATGAGCCGGGACAGTTCGCACTCCGCGGGGGCATCCTCGATATCTACTCCTTTGGCAACGAGAAACCTTATCGCGTCGAACTGTTCGGGAACGATGTGGATTCGATCCGCATCTTTGACCCGGAGACCCAGATGAGCGAGCGTAAGCTGCTGCAGGTCAATATTATTCCCAACGTGGATAACCGCCCGGACAGCGGCGGGAAAACTTCCTTGCTCCGGTTTTTGCCCGAGAATACCGTCGTCTGGATGCAGGACCGGGCTTTCACGCGGGAACGGCTGATCATCCAGGAGGAAGAGCTGGAATTGTTTATCCGCACGAGCGAAGCCGCGAGAAAAGCCGCAACCGAAGCCGCGAAAGATCTGCCCGCGACAACAGGTTCCCGGTCCGCCCGCGCCATTCGCCGGGGCATGGAGGAAGAAGACGAAGAAAAGATGGAGAAACTGACCGTCAACCGGGATGAATTTGTGACCGCGGCGGAAGTGGAGGATGAAATAGCCCGCTTTCACGTGGTAGAATTCGGTCCCGGCGCCAGTCCCGATGCCGCATCCTTTTTGATCGAATTCCATACCCGGCCGCAGCCGGCCTTCAACCGGCAGTTCGACCTGCTGATAAAAGATCTCAAATCCTGGGAAGTAAAGAAATACACCCTTTGCCTCTTTGCCGAGAACCCCCGTCAGCTGGAACGCCTTCGCACCATCTTCGAGGACCTGAAGGCGGAGATAACCTTCAATCCGATCCCGCATTCTATTCACGAGGGATTCATCGATGAGGATCTGAACATGGTTTGCTATACCGATCACCAGATCTTTCAACGTTACCATAAGTACAAGGTCAAACAGGCCTACAATAAGAACAAGGCGATCACGCTTCGGACCCTCCGGGAGTTGCAGCCGGGGGATTATGTCACCCATATCGATCATGGCGTCGGAGTCTACAGCGGGCTGCAGAAGATAGAAGTGAACGGCCGGTTGCAGGAAGCAGTCCGGATTATTTACAAGGACAGCGATATCCTTTATGTCAATATCAACTCGCTGCACAAGATCTCGAAGTATACCGGGAAAGAAGGCTCGGTGCCAAAAGTCAACAAGCTCGGCAGCGACGCATGGCAGAAGCTGAAGGAGAAGACAAAGACCCGGGTGAAGGAGATCGCTTTCGACCTGATAAAACTATACGCGCAGCGGAAGACGGAAAAAGGCTTTGCCTATTCCCCCGACAATTATTTGCAAACAGAGCTGGAGGCCTCCTTTATTTACGAGGACACGCCGGACCAGAGCAAGGCAACCGGAGATGTCAAGAAGGATATGGAGGCGCCGGCGCCAATGGACCGCCTGGTCTGCGGGGACGTAGGATTCGGGAAGACGGAGGTGGCGATCCGCGCGGCCTTCAAGGCTTGCTGCGACAATAAGCAGGTGGCCATCCTGGTCCCGACGACTATTCTGGCATTCCAGCACTATAAGACATTCAGCGACCGGCTCAGGGATTTCCCGGTGCGGGTTGACTTTATCAACCGGTTCAAGTCGTCGAAGGAGAAAAAGGACACCCTCAAACAGCTGGAGGAAGGAAAGATCAATATCATTATCGGCACCCATGCCATCCTCGGAAAAGAAGTAAAGTTCAAAGATCTCGGCCTGCTCGTCGTCGATGAAGAGCAGAAGTTCGGCGTTGCGCATAAGGAGAAGATCAAGACGCTGCGGACCCATGTGGATTGCCTGACACTAACGGCGACGCCTATTCCCAGAACCCTGCATTTCAGCCTGATGGGCGCACGGGACCTGAGTATCATCAATACGCCGCCGCCAAACCGGCAACCCATCCAGACCGAGCTGCATGGCTATAATGAGGACTTCATCCGGGATGCGATCTATTATGAAACAGAGCGCGGCGGACAGGTTTTCTTTATCTACAACCGCGTTCAGGGCCTGGCGGAGATGACCGCGACCATCCGGGGTCTTTGTCCCGATCTGAGCATCGGGTATGCGCATGGTCAGATGGAAGGCCATGAGCTGGAGGACCGGATCCTGAATTTCATCGACCGGAAATTCGACGTCCTTGTCTGTACCAATATTGTCGAGAGCGGGGTAGATATCCCGAATGTCAATACGATCATCGTCAACAACGCCCATCATTTCGGCCTTAGTGACCTGCACCAGCTGCGCGGCCGGGTGGGCCGAAGCAACAAGAAAGCCTTCTGCTATCTCCTCGCCCCATCCCTCGCCACCCTTCCCGCCGACTCCCGGAAACGCCTGCAAACCCTCGAACAACACAGCGACCTGGGCAGCGGTTTCCAGATCGCCATGCGTGATCTCGACATCCGGGGCGCCGGCAATCTGCTCGGCGGCGAGCAGAGCGGATTTATGGTGGAGATCGGGTTCGAGATGTATCAGAAGGTGCTGGATGAAGCGATCAGGGAATTGAAGCGGACCGAATTTCGCGAATTGTTCAAGGAAGAGATCGCCAGGCAGGAAGATTATGTACAGGATTGCACGATCGATACCGATCTGGAGATCCTGATCCCCGATGATTATGTGGAAAGCATTACCGAGCGCTTGTCGTTGTATACCCGGCTGGATAATTGTGAGACGGAGCAGGAGCTGGAGGGGTTGCATGGAGAGATGAAGGATCGTTTCGGGCCAATCCCGCCGCAAGTAGATGATCTTTTTGACACGGTACGGATCCGCAGGCAGGCGGTAAGTCTCGGCTTTGAGAAGCTGATCCTGAAACAGGAAGACCTGCGGTGCTATTTTGTCGACAAGCCGGATTCCCCCTATTTCGAGTCCGAAACCTTCCGGCTGATCCTCGAATATCTTCAGAAGCATACGAATAAGGCCAAACTAAAGCAGGCGGGAAAGCACTTCCTGCTGGTGGTGGATGATATCCGCTCCATCGCCGACCTGCTGACATTCCTGAAGCGGATGGCGAATTTCGTGCTGGCGGACGGCGTTCCTGCGTAAAAAATCGGTATATTCATCCCGCTAACAGCCCCGGCCTCAACCGGGCGCATTTGCCACACTAAACACTTTTTTTATGCCTGAAGAATACCCCTTATTCACTCCCACCAGCGACGACCGGGTGCTGGCCATGCTTTCGCATCTGCTGACCCTGATCGGCGGATTCATCGCCCCGCTGATCATCTGGTTGATCAAGAAGGATGACCACAACGCATCGTTCGTAACGGAGAATGCAAAGGAATCCCTCAATTTTCAAATCACGGTTTTCATCCTTTCGATCGTCTGTGTCATCCTGGTTTTCGTGCTGATCGGGATCATCCTGATATGGGCGCTGGGAATTACAGACCTGGTGCTGGTCATCATCGCAACAGTGCGGTCGAATGAAGGAAAGCTGTATCGGTATCCCATCAATTTCCGGCTGATCAAATAACGTCCGCCCATCCCGCCCATCCGCCCATCCCGCTCATCCGTACCTTCCCGCCATACCACCCGTCCCCGCCCACCCACCC
>DATJMG010000155.1:0-23182 GCA_035508835.1 Puia sp. | reverse complement strand
GAAACATTTCCTCCTCCTCTCCTCCCTCTTTCTCTCGCTCACCGCGACCTCCCAACCAAAAACCAAACACCCCGGAGCGGCCGGTCCCGCGGACTACTTCCCCCCTCGCGGCGAATGGCAACACCGCAGCCCCGCATCCCTGGGCCTTGACTCGGCCGCGCTCGAAGCAGCCATCCGCTACGCCCGCGCAATGGAATCCAAAGCGCCCCGCGACCAGGAGCTCGCCCAGGCTGAAAGCTTCGGCAGGGCGGAACCCTTCGACGAAGGCATCGGCCCATTCAAGGAACGCGGCGACCCCACCGGTCTGATCATTTATAAAGGCTTTATCGTCGCCGAATGGGGCGAACCGGCGCGGGTCGATATGACACACAGCGTCACCAAAAGTTTTCTTTCCACGGTGATCGGCCTGGCCGTGGACCAGGGCCTTATCCATAGCGTCGAAGATACCGTCTACCCCTACATCCCGCCGATCGAAGTCTATAACCCGGCGAATATCACGCGGACCCCCGAAGACCTCGGAAAGCCCCAGTTCCTCTATCCCTTTGCCAGCCCGCATAACCGGCTCCTCACCTGGGATGTCATGCTCCGCCAGACCAGCGACTGGGAAGGGACTTTATGGGGCAAACCCGACTGGGCCGACCGCCCGACCGGCAAACCGGATGAATGGCTATCAAGGCCGCGCAATGCTCCCGGCGCCGTCTGGAAATACAATGATGTCCGCGTGAACGCACTCGCCCTGGCTGCTACCTGCGTCTGGCGCCTGCCCCTCCCGCAGATCCTGAAGACTTATATCATGGACCCCATCGGCGCCTCCAATACCTGGCGCTGGAACGGCTACCGTAATTCCTGGATCGTCCTCGACGGCCAGCCGGTTCAATCCGTGAGCGGCGGCGGCCACTGGGGCGGCGGCATGTTCATCAACGCCTACGACATGGGCCGGTTTGGCCTCCTGACCTTGCACCGCGGTAACTGGAACGGTAAACAGCTGATCTCCGAATCCTGGGTGCGCCAGGCGCTGACACCTACTGCCGCCGAACCCACCTACGGCTATATGAACTGGTTCCTCAACACCAACCGCAAGCTGCTGCCGAGCGCACCCGCCACCGCCTTCGTCCACATCGGCAATGGAGCCAATCTGATCTATGTAGACCCGCAACATGATCTCGTAGCCGTCGTCCGCTGGATCCAAAGCAGCGCCATGGACGGCATGGTGCAGCGCATCCTCGCGGCCTGGGGAAAATAGGGCCTCACCACCGGTCCGGATGATCCAATTCCTTATACCTTAACATCGCCTCCACAAAATAATAATCCGCATACGTCAGCGGCACATCGATCTCGGAATGGCCGGGCATATTGCCGACGCTGTGCATCAGGATAAATCCGCCGTTTGCCCCGACCACCGCATGATACGTAGCCGAAGACAGGCTCACGATGATCTTTTCCGCCACATCCAGGTAGGCCCGCCCCCTGGGCGAAGGCGCATCCCGGCTCAATTCGATGAGCCCGCTGGCGAGGATCGCAGCCGCCGATGCATCCCGCAACACCCGCGGGCCGCCCGGCGCATCATAATCCCACGGCGGCACCCCGTCAGCCGGCAGCCGCGAAATAATATAGTCGGCAATATGCATCGCCTGCCCCAGGTATTTCGGATCATGCGTATACCGGTACACCACCGTAAAGCCATACAAACCCCAGGATTGACCCCGCGCCCAGGCTGAAGAATCGGAATAACCCTGCGCCGTCTTCCTGGCCAGCACCCGGCCGGTCGCGGTATCATAATCGACGACGTGGTAAGCGCTATAGTCGGGCCTGTAATGATTCCGCATCGTCGTATTCGCATGCGTCACCGCAATCCGGTAGAAAGAGGAGTCGCCGCTCTCCCGCGTGGCCCACAAAAGCAACTCAAGGTTCATCATATTGTCGATGATCACCGGATAGTTCCACGGCTTGCTGTCCCAGCTGCGGATACAACCGACCTTTGGATTGAACCGGGTGGCCAGGGACCGTGCGCTGTTCATCAGCACGCTGTCGATCGGCGCCTCGGGCTGCCGCAGCCGGCTGTAATGGATCAGCTTGAGCAGATCCCCATAGGGACAATACATCATGAAGCCCAGATCGTGCGTGCCCGTATTGAATTGCTCCTTCTCCAGCAACTTCAACCGCCGTTCACCTTCATTCAACAGCGCAGTATCATGCGAATCCTCATAGAGATAGAAGAGCGTCGCCGGGTAAAAACCGCTTGTCCACCAGCCCGCATCGCTCGTGACAATAGTCCCCGTGCCCGGAGTAAAGCTTCGGGGCAGCCGGTCCGGCGGCACCCGCCCCATCAATATCTTGTACTGATTGACCGCCTGCCGGAGATTGCCATCGATCAGCCGGATAAGCGCCGGTTTGGGCTGCAGCCGTTCCGGCCGCTGCGCCACGCACCATTCGTGACCTAAGACACTGAACGCCAGTAAAAAAAGAGTTATCTTTTTCATGCCCCCAAAAATAGGCATCCTTCTTCTTTTTTTTATCGTATCGGGGAATAACTACTGACCAGTGAAACTATCATACAAACCCAGCAATATCTACGTCCCGGGACTACCCGGGCTGAACGTACCAGAGCGAACGCCGGACAGCCATAACCTGTACACCGATCGGGAAGTGGCGCAGCTGCCTTATTTGGTCGCCAATCACCCCCGCGGCCGGGACTGGAAAGGCCGGATCGCATCTGCCGACCGCCTCGTGCGCTATCTTTCCGTGCACAAGAGGTCGGCCGGCATCCTGGAGATCGGTTGCGGGAACGGCTGGCTTTCCCGGCACCTGGCCGACGTCCCCGGCAGCCGCGTCATCGGCCTGGACCCCAACCTGGGTGAATTGCGCCAGGCGGCCCGCGTCTTCCGCAAACAACGCAACCTGAAATTTATATATGGCGAATTTTATTCAAATGTATTGCAGGACCTGTCGTTTGACGTCATCGTCATCGCTGCTGCCATCCAATACTTTCCCAGTCTCCCGCAGCTGATCCGGGATGCGCTCGCCTATCTCCGCCCTCACGGTGAACTTCACATCCTTGACTCGCCGCTACCCCACAATGATTTGCGCCATTTCAGCCCCCGCTATCTGTATGACCCCCATTCTTTCTGGAATCGCATCCGCCACACAAATACCCCCCACCCCTGGGTCTGCATCTCCGCACCCGTCGATCGTTCCTAACCGCCCCGCCGAGCGCCCGCATCCAAAAATGAGCTAATTTTATTGCTTATTGTCATTCCGCAAGCACGCGCGACTATGAGCGAACAACTGAATTTATTAGCCAGCCAACTGGAAGGAGAGTTATATCAGGATACCACCACCCGTACCCTTTACGCCACGGACGCCTCCGCCTATCGGGAATTTCCCCAGGCAGTAGCCGTTCCCCGGACGATAGCCGACATCAAAAAGCTCATCGAATTCGCCCACGCGGAGAAGACTTCCCTGATCCCCCGTACCGCCGGCACCTCCCTCGCAGGCCAGGTGGTCGGAAAAGGGATCATCGTGGACGTCTCCAAATATTTCACGCAGATCCTGGAGCTGAATACAGCGGAACGATGGATCCGCGTCCAGCCGGGCGTCATCCGCGATGAGCTGAACCTCTTTTTGAAGCCTTACGGTCTCCTTTTCGGGCCCGAGACATCCACCGCCAACCGCGCCATGATCGGTGGTATGGTCGGCAATAATTCCTGCGGCTCGAACTCGATGATCTACCGAAGCACCCGCGAACACCTGCTCGAAATAACAGCCTTGCTGAGCGACGGGACCGAAGTCACCTTCAAAACCCTGGACGCCGATCAATTCCACACGCGCTGCGACAGCCCGGGGACCGAAGGCCAACTGTATCGCCAGATCCGGAGCATTCTGGGCAATTATGACAACCAGCAGTCGATCCGAAACGAATTTCCCAAACAAAGCGTCGAAAGACGAAATACCGGCTACCCCCTCGACCTTCTCGTGGAGACCGCGCCATTTACCGCCGGCGGTCCCGATTTTAATTTCTGCTCCCTGCTGGCAGGCTCGGAAGGCACCCTGGCCTTTATCACCGAGATCAAACTCAACCTGTCCCCGCTGCCGCCGAAAGAGACCGGGCTGCTTTGCGTCCACTTCCATACCATCGATGAATCGCTGCGCGCGAACCTGCTGGCCCTCCGATACGGTCCCACCGCCAGCGAGCTGATCGACCACTACATCCTTGAATGTACCAAAGACAATATAGAACAGCGTAAGAACCGCTTCTTCGTGCAGGGCGACCCCGGCGCGATCCTCGTGATCGAGTTTAAGAAAGATACCCGGGACGAGATCCGCGAACTGGCCCGCAAAGCAGAAGCCGACATGCGCGCCGCCGGCCTCGGCTATCATTTCCCCCTTCTATTCGGCGATGACACCCGCAAGATCTGGGACCTCCGCAAAGCCGGTCTCGGCCTGCTGAGCAACCTCCCCGGCGACGACAAGGCCGTGCCGGTGATCGAAGACACCGCCGTCGACGTCAAAGACCTGCCGGCCTATATTCGCGAGTTTAACCTGATCCTGAAGAAATATAACCTGCACTCCGTCCACTATGCCCATGCCGGCAGCGGGGAGCTTCACCTGAGACCGATCATCAATCTCAAAACAAAAGAAGGCAACGAGCTCTTCCGCACCATCGCCGCCGAGATCGCCACCCTGGTCAAAAAATACCGCGGCTCCCTTAGCGGAGAACACGGCGACGGCCGCCTTCGCGGCGAATTCATCCCGCAGATGGTGGGCAGCCGAAATTACCGGCTCATGCAGGAGATCAAACATACCTGGGATCCACAAAATATTTTCAATCCCGGAAAGATCGTCGATACCCCCCCCATGAACTCCATGCTCCGGTACGAACCCGGCCAGCAAACCCCATCATTCCCCACGATCTTCCGGTTCGGGCGACAGACCATCCTCCAGCACGCCGAACAATGCAACGGTTCAGGCGACTGCCGGAAAACACAGCTGTCCGGCGGCACCATGTGCCCCTCGTTCATGGCCACCCGCAACGAAAAGGATACCACCCGGGCCCGCGCGAATATCCTCCGCGAATTCCTGACCCACTCCACCCAGGCGAACCGCTACGATCATCAGGAGATCTACGACGTGATGGATCTTTGCCTGAGCTGCAAAGGCTGCAAATCGGAATGTCCGTCCAACGTGGATATGGCCAAGCTGAAAGCCGAATTCCTCCAGCACTACTACGATGCGAACGGCACCCCGTTTCGCACCCGGATGATCGCCGCTTTCACGACCTCTGCCCAATTGGGCTCCCTGGCGCCCGGCCTGTATAACCGCTTCGTACAAACCCGGTGGGTAAAGAAGCTGGTGGGATTTTCTCCCGACCGGTCGATGCCCCTGCTGCACAAGACGACCCTTCGCCGGTGGCACCGGAAACACTACGCAGCAGGCACATCTTCCGCCTCCGGCACCTCTTCCACATCAGGCACATCTTCCGCCTCCGGCACATCCCCGGCCGGCCCCAACCGCCGCGTCTACCTATTCTGCGATGAATTCACCAACTACAACGACGTAGAGATCGGGATCAAGTCCATCCTCCTGCTCGAACGCCTCGGCTACGAAGTCCTTATTCCCGACCATGAAGAAAGCGGCCGCACGTGGCTGTCCAAAGGCCTTCTGCGCAAAGCCCGCGATATCGCCAACCGGAACATCCGTCACCTCCAACCCCTCATCACTAAAGATACCCCGCTGATCGGGATCGAGCCTTCCGCCATCCTTACGTTCAGGGACGAATACCCCGACCTCGCCGACGAAAGCCTCCTGGCCGGCGCTGCGACCCTGGCGGGGAACACCTACCTGATCGACGATTTCATTGCCCGCGAGATCGACCTGGGCCGCATCCGGCCGGAACAATTCACAACCGAACCCCGGACGATCCTGCTGCACGGCCACTGTCAGCAAAAAGCGCTGACCTCCGTCGCCGGCTCCGTCAAAGCCCTATCCCTCCCGGCTAACTATACCGTGCGGACGATCCCCTCCGGTTGCTGTGGAATGGCGGGCTCCTTCGGCTACGAAGCGGAGCACTACCAGCTGTCCCAACAGATCGGTGAGTTGGTCCTCCTTCCCGCGATACGCCATCAACCGGAATCGACCATCATCGCCGCACCCGGCACCAGTTGCCGCCACCAGATCAAGGACGGGACGGGCAAGAAAGCCCTGCATCCGGCAGAAGTCCTCTATGAGGCGCTCGTTAAGTAAGGAAATCTTAGATTTGCAAAGACAAATAACCGACCTGGCATTCCATGGCTACCCGCAAGATCATCGATCCAAACATAAGAGTGAACAACGACACCGGCTTTGGCACCAATGCCGAGAGCTATGGCGGCCGGTTCATCAATAAGGACGGAACATTCAACCTCCGGAAAGAAGGCATGTCCTACTTCCGGCGCTACAGCATCTTCTACAACATGCTGACCCTGCCCCTCTGGCGCCTCGCGCTGATCATCCTCGCCTTCTTTATCCTCATCAACCTGGCGTTCGCCGCGATCTATCTGCTGATCGGCATGAGCCAGCTGCAGGGAGTTCTCGACGGCACACCATGGGGCAAATTCAAGGAGGCCTTTTTCTTCAGCACCCAGACTTTTACCACCGTCGGCTATGGCCGCGTCAACCCCATCGGCGGCGCTGCCAATCTCGTGGCAGCGATCGAAGCCTTGTGCGGCTTCCTTTCTTTCGCCGTCGCCACAGGTCTTATGTACGGTCGTTTCTCCCGCCCCCATGCTTACCTGATATTCAGCGAAAAAGCGCTGATCAGCCCCTATAAAGGCGGGTCGGCCCTGATGTTCCGCTTCGCCCCTTACAAGGACAACCATACCCTGACCGACGTTCAGATCCGCGTCAACATCGGCCTCAAAGTAGCCATGGACGGCAGTGCAGAATATCGTTATTATGACCTGGAACTCGAACGGAGCAGGGTCGAAAGCCTGCCGATGAACTGGACCGTCGTTCACCCCCTCGACGCCAAAAGCCCGCTGGTGGGCTTTAGCTGGGAAGACATGCAGGCTGCGGATGTCGAGCTCTATATCCTGATCCGCGGATTCGACGACATCTTTTCCAACTTTGTCCAGGCACGGACCTCCTATACCTATGCCGAGATCGAATTCAACCGCAAATTTGTCCCCATGTATCGGGAAAGTAAGGACGGAAAGACCACTATCCTCGAACTTCATAAACTGGATGAATTCGTCGAAGTGCCGGTGAGCCCCGGCCCGGCGACCGCCGACGCCGCCGATCCGTTCGAAAGCAGCGAATCCGAAGATCTCAGGAAGACAATGGAGATCACCGGGGTGGGCCCTTCCTCTTCGTCGATTCCCCGGAATTAACAAAGCCGCCCTCTCAATCGGCCAAATTTCTTACATATTTATAATTTCCCTCATCTTTAAGCGTTTTTGAGTACGACCAGTCCAACAACCAATCCGATACCCTTTGAACCGACGTGTACTTCTATCCCTATTCGCACTTCTCCTGACCCTGCCCGTCTTGCGGTCAGCAGCACAAGACACGTTGCATACCAATGATACTCAAATTGATCTGGTCGATCTTGGCCGTGTATTCCTCCAGGGCTATCGCACGAGAAGACCCGACACCGCGCAGCTCAACGAAAACCAGCTTCATATCTCCGCACTTCCCGCCGCCGGCTATACCCTCCAAACGGGGTTCGCAGGCGTGCTCAGCTCCAATTTTGCCTTCTGTGCCGGCCGGGAGCGCCAAACCAACCTTTCCACTATTCTAACCAGCATTTCCTACTCCCAATATCACCAGGTTATTTTTCCCGTTGAGGCCGATATCTGGACAAAAGGGAATCGATACAATATCATCACCGACTGGCGGTATCTCCATTACCCCTCCCTGACCTTCGGGCTCGGGGGGAATACCGTCATCGATAGCGCCGACAACATCGACTATGGTTACCTCCGGCTTCACCAGGCCATCCTGCGGAGCCTGGGCAAGAACCTCTACGGCGGACTTGGCTACGACTTCGACTACTTCTGGAATGTCCGGGAACTGGCGGCCCCGAACCAGAAACCAACCGGTTTTGAATCCTACGGGCTGACCAAGACCGCCGTCGCGTCCGGACCGTCCCTCCATCTTTTATATGACTCCCGGGGTAACCCCATCAATGCCGAACGCGGGAATTACCTGAGCCTCATTTACCGGCCTAATTTTACTTTTCTGGGCAGCGATGACAACTGGGCATCCCTCATCATGGACGCGCGTAAATTCATTCCCCTTCCCCTGGGCGACCTGCCCGCAGGCAGTCACAATGTCCTCGCCATCTGGAGCTACGACTGGTTCACGCCGGGCGGCGGCCGTCCTCCTTACCTTCTCCTTCCCAGCACCGGCTGGGACCCCTACAGCAACACCGGCCGGGGCTATATCCAGGGCCGCTATCGCAGCCTCAACATGCTTTACCTGGAATCCGAATACCGCTTCGGTATTACGGGTAACGGCCTCCTCGGCGGCGTGGTCTTTGCCAACGCCCAGTCCTTCACCGAACCGGGGTCTGACCGATATGCCTATATCCAGCCCGGCTATGGTCTCGGCCTTCGCATCAGCCTGAACAAATTCTCCCGCACCAACCTTTGTATCGACTACGGGTGGGGCAGCCATGGCTCAAGAGGATTTTTTGTGAATCTGGGTGAGGTTTTTTGATTAACTTCCTTCAATGAAAAGACAAACTATACTGCTGACGGCACTCCTGCTGTTTACCACCGCTATTTTTTCCCAACAGACCGATCCCCGCCTCGCAAAGGCCTCCCGCGAAGACAAAAATGGCTGGATCTACATCCATCTGGAAGGCAGCCCCCGCGAGATCGGCTACCAGCATGGCTATCTGCTCGCAGGCGAGATCGAAGACCTCATTCACGCCTTTCAACTTTCCCTTCCGCACCTCTCCGGTAAAGACTGGGCATTCTATCGCAACGCCGCAAAAACGATGTTCTGGAACAAGATCGACAAGGAATACCAGGAGGAGATCACGGGGATCACCGAAGGTCTCAAGGCAAAAGGAAAGTCCTTCGATATTTACGATATCGTCGCCCTCAACGGGAACATCGAGCTCTCCCAATACTACGTCCCATGGCTGGCGGACCGGAAGACACCCGGCGCCGGCAACAACAAAGCACCCGGCAATTGCAGCGGTTTTATCGCCACGGGCAGCTATACCGCTGACGGCAAGATCGCCATCGGGCATAATAACTGGACCGACTACATGGGCGGCGAGCGCTGGAACGTTATTGCCGACATCGTCCCGCGATCCGGCAACCATTTCATCATGGATTGTATGCCGGGGCTTATCCATAGCGGCGACGATTTCGTCGTGACCGCTTCCGGCATCGTCATCACCGAAACCACCATCACGCAATTCAAAGGCTTCGACCCGAAAGGTATTCCCGAATTCGTCCGCGCCCGGAAAGCCGCGCAGTACGCCAATAGCATCGACGACTTCGTTCGCATCATGACCACGGGCAACAACGGCGGCTATGCCAATGACTGGCTCGTCGGCGATACCAAGACCAACGAGATCGCCCGGCTCGAACTGGGATTGAAAGACCACCGCGTCTGGCGAACAAAGGACGGCATCTACGTTGGCTCCAACTTCCCCAGCGATCCGAAGCTCACAAGGGAAGAGACGACCTTCAACCCCAACGATAGCACCAACTCCCCGAACTCCCGTCATCGCCGCTGGAACCATCTGACCAGCGAGTATAAAGGCCGCATCGATGCCGAAACCGGTAAAGTGATCGAAGGCGACAGCTATAACGAACTGACCAATGCCCGGGAAGCCAGCCGTTGCGTCATCGCAGGCCGCGTCGATACCGACCCCAAAGGCTGCCCCGAATGGGGGTGGCCGCCTTTCTTCCCCGGTGGCACGGTCCAGGCCAAGATCACCACGGCCGCACTCGCGAAACACTTGAAGTTTTGGGCGCACATGGGTAACCCTAACGGTGATGATTTCCTGGCCGCACCTTTCTTTGTGGCACACCCGCAATACAAATGGGAAGCACCCTACCTCCATGACATGAAGGCCTACCCGTGGACACTCTTCAGCGCAAAATGATCCGGCTGCACGCAGCGACCCCGGCCGGTTACCCGCCCGGTTGCCCATCCGCTTACCCGCCCCGGTTACTCATCCGCTTGCCCACCTCGGTTACTCACCCGCTTGCCCACCTCGGTTACTCACCCGCTTACCCGCCCCGGTCACCCCGTCCGCTTACCCATCTCGGTTACTCCCAATAAAAAAAGGTAACGTAGCGGAAGGGTGCCGTACATTACCCAATTTGATGTGACAGGTTCGAAGCAAATGCTTTAAAAGCTGTTCAGCCAGAATGTTCATGGGTTAATCACAGGAAGTGCGTGGTCGATTGTAGAACCGAATAAGATCGGTGCAGTAAGAGTTACGTTTTTGCCACAAATAACATGCCGGATATGCGCTCATTCTCAAAAATTTACGCATAAATAATCCCCAGGTTCCGTTCACCCTCACAGGTCCTCCAACGTTATGATCCCATGCTGTAACGCGAACCGGATCACCCCCGCGACATTCTTCGCCCCTATCCGTCGCGTGATATTGCTTCGATACTGCTCCACCGTCCGCTCCGAAAGAAACACCTCTTTGGCAATTTCCCGCGCCGTCATCTGCCGGCAGACCAACCGGATGATCTCTACCTCCTTTGCCGAGAACCCCGTATTCGCAATGACCAGCCCCGGCCGGTCTTCCTCCGGAAAGATGCGGTTGATGATATGCGCCCGCGCTTCCTTGCAGAAATAATCCTTCCCCTCCAGCAAGGTCGTGACCGCCCGCTCGAACTCCGCATCATCTTCGCTCTTGACCAGGTATCCATGAACGCCGGCCTCGAACAACTTGATAACAGCCGTCGAATTGCTGTTAAACGAATAAGCCAGTATCCTTGTCGACGCACATCGATACTTGATCTCCCTGACCACCGCATCCCCTGAACTATCCGGCAACGTCTGATCGACGATGACCAGCTGCGGCTGATGCTCGATCGCCAGCTGAATGCCCGTATGCCCGTCATTGGCATGATAAAAGTCCCTGAAGCGGCCCCCGATCAACAGTTTGATCCCATTGACGATCATGTTGTGGTCGTCGATCACCAACACAGAATGATAGGGAATTATATCCTCGCTCATACAAAAGGAATTGAGATCTCGATCGAATACCCTTCCGGCCAGGAATTGCGTACCTCCATAGTCCCTTTCAACAGCGTTACCCGCTCCCTGATATTCCCAAGCCCGATGCCTGAGGAAAAAGATCCCGGCTCCATTCCCCGCCCATCATCCGAATAGCTGATCGCAAACCGTTCGTCCTTCGACTGGATCAGGACGGTGATGCGGCTGCACCCCGCATGCTTGATCGAATTGCTGAGCAGTTCATTCATCATTTTTGTCAAATGCGTATACTGCCGGTGGCTCAGGATCCGGCTGCCCCCCTGGTTCACCCGGAACTGGAAATCGATCCCCGTCGTCTGCCGGATCTTCTCCAGCAACGCGACGACCTCCCGGCCAAACGAATCAACCGTGCTGAGCTCATTGGACTTGAGGTCATGCGCAATATCTCTCACCGCCTCCATGATCTGCGCCGTCTGCGCCTTTAGCTCGGCCAGCCCCGCCGATGGACGCTCATCCAGCTCCTTTTTCACCAGCGCATTGGCAAATAACAGCATCGGCCCTATCTCATCGTGAAAATTCCTTGCCAAATTCAGCTGCAGATTTAACAGCCGCTGCCGTTGCCGCGACCGATAGACCATAAACCCGGCAAATCCTGCCGGGACCAGCAATCCCAGGAGGGTGAACAAATACATCGAAAAGCGCTCGGCCTCGCGTCGTCCTTCCTCTGTCCGGAGCAACTCGGCCCTGGTATTCTCCTCCGCCGCCAGGGCATAGAGATTATTGTCCTTGTCCGCGCTGATCGCATAATAGCCTGAATCCCTGATCCGGTATTCCCGCAGCAGTTCCTGGTAGGCCTCGCGGTAACGCCTATCCCTGGCATCGAGCTTGCTGCCTGCCTCCGGCAGAAACTCCGGATCGAGAGAAGAATATTCAACCCCTTTTTCATTCAACGCCTTCACCAGCCCAAAGTATCGCCGCGCACTGTCCGTCAGGCCACGGTCGAAATAGAAGTCGAATGCCTCCGTGAACGTGAACTCCACATAGGCCGGTTGCAGCGTGGCCGGGAACCCCGGCGCTTGTACCTCACCGATCGCCCGCTGCAACAGCTCCCCCGCCGCCCGATCGTGACCCAGGAACCGCTCCAGTTCGAAGTCGGATAAATGCGCCAGATAATCAAATTCCGTCACGCGGCCTCCATAGCCTGCCTTCGACACTGCAGCCGGGTTCGCTATCTTGTCCCCTATTGCCGTTGCTATCTTGTCCCCTATTGCCGTTGCTATCCTGTCCCCGATCCCCGCCGCTTCGATCGCCACCGCACTGTCGCGCGCCTTGCATGCGGCATATACCACCGCATTCCCGATCATGAGCGCGACCGAAGCCTCCTCCGCAGGAACGGTATCTGCGCGCACCCCCGCGGGAATCGCTGACAACGCCGGCCGCACAGCCCTATACCGCGACAATACCCGCGTATAATCATGATTATTGGAATAGATCGTCATCGCAAAAACATCGCTGTGTGATAAGCCGCCTCGCTTGAATTCTCCGGTCGCGATCCGCTCCTCATTATTTTTCTCGGAATAATAAATGGCGCTCCCCAGCTGGTTTTTGTCCGTGGCATGGATGGCCATATACGTATAATAGTGCGCGCGATAGGCCCCCCACCGCTTGTCCCCGAACACAATTTCCCTATAAGCGCTCAGCCATTCCGCAAGACTATCCTCCGCCAGCAGAACCGGCGCGACGGAATCGACGGCCTTTAGATAGGCGCTGTCACTCAGCCGATGGGATCGAAAGGATCGCAGTAATCCGGCCAGATGCCGGACGGAAGAAGCAGGAGATTGTGCCAGGCTATTCCCGCCGGTTACGAAGAGGCAATAAAAAGACACCAATAAAAATGATAATAATGACTTTGATAACATAGGACGATTCAGAAGCCCCCGGGCACTAAAGTTAGGTAAAAAACGGGTCAGGAAAAGTTCATCGCTCCTATTGAACATGTACGATACTTTTTGTTCTAATTCCGAGATAACGATATCTTAATAGAGTATACGCCCTTGAGCACCAAAACCACCTCTTCTTGAAAGATTTTATTGATCGTTACTACCCGAACGTATTTATGGCTGCGGCAAGGCTTACCGGTCTGACCGACAAGGAAGAGCTGGCAAAGCTGACGGAAGATGTCCTTGCCGCCCTGTGGGAGAACCGCCTGGAGTTTGTTTCTGAAGAAAGACCCGGTGTTTTCCTTTATCGCGTTCTCCTCCAGGAAGTGATCACCTTTCTCCGCCGGCGGGGGGATGACGAACGCATCCGCATCCTGCGCGATATCCTCCTGATCGACCCCGCACTCTACCTCTCCGGACCTCCGCCCGATCTGCCCGACCTGCCGCTCCCCGCGAAAACTTGACCCACTCCCCGCGAAAACCTGAACCTCTCCCCGCGAAGACCTGACTCTCCACACACCTGGCCCTCTCTCCCCGCGAAAACCCGACTCTCCACACACCTGACCCTCCCCCCGCGAAGACCTGACCCTCTCCCCCCGCGAACACCTCTTCCCCGCGGCGACCCGCCCCCTCACCTGCACCCCACAGCCGACACCACAATATTCCCATCGATCACCTCATAGGCGCCCCCGATAGCTTTACAGATCTGATCCAATTTCATATAGTAGGGCTCCACCCCCAGGACCGCCGTCACCAAACAGGAATCCAGCGCCTCCTCGTCGAACTGGATAGGAATGCCGAACTCTTCCTGTAAATGGTTGAATACCTGGCGAATAGGTGTTCGCTCGAAGACCACTGGCGAGTCCACCCCGCCAAGCGGCTCCGGTACCGCACGGAGAGTCTTGTGCAGCCTGTCCTCCTTTTTGTCATAGACGACTTCCTGGTTTGGCATTACAACGACCCCGGTTAGCTCATTCCTGCCCGTCTCCTGCCCGAAAAAATCTTCTTCCCGGTACACCGACACCTTGCCTGCGAGGACCCCGACCACGGTCCGGCCATCTGCCGGAAACGTACTGACGTCGAAACTCGTCCCCAGCACCTTGATGACGACCTGATCCGTATAAACATAAAACGGCGTCGCCGGATTCCGCCGGATATCGAAACGCGCCTCACCCTGCAGGAACACCTCCCGCGACGTCTGATCCGGCCTCCAATCCGTAGGCAAATACAGCTTGCTGCCTTTGCCGGGACGAACCAGGCTGCCGTCCGGCAAATTGATCTCACCGGCAGCCTCCACTGTTTGTATATGCACCGGATTATGGCTGTTCAGGAAGATATGAAGCGCGCGCCGGTCGGCATGCGCCCGGTAATAGAAGAAGCCGCCCGCACCGATCGCGAGCGCCAGAACGACCAGGACCCGTGACCCGGAGGACCGGAATACCCCCCTCCACCCTTCCCTTCTTCCCTCCAATCCCTCCAGCGGAAGATACCGGGGAGCATCTTTTAGCCGGATCAGCGCCTTCCGGATCTCCTCATCGATCTCATCCGCGGGAACCGCCGTCGTGTGGAGATGCAGCGCATAGATCGCCGCCCTGGCATTCTTTACCATTTCGGCCTTGTCCGGATTGCGCTCGATCCAATGATCCCAAAAGGTTCTCTCCGGCGACTCCCCGCTCAAGACCCAATTTCGGAAGGATCGCGAAAAAACCAGATCCTCCATGCTGTTAAATTCGGACGACATACCTAGAATAAAGGCAGGAAAAGGAAAAATCTACTGGTTTTTCCCGATGATTTTTTCAATTTCTTGATGGCATCGTGTAGAAGATTGTAGACAGACTGACGATTGACCGACATGATCTCGGCAATCTCATCGATATCGGCATCGACATAATAACGCAAATAGATCACCTCCTGCTGCCGCTTGCTGAGCCCCGTCAGCGCATGCCGCATTTTCCTCGCCAGCTCGGCCATCCCCTCCTCGCGGATCATGCTGGTCTCCACCGTCGGTGTCCCGGAAAAGATCGATTCGAAATGCAGCTCTTCCCAGGAACCGGTATACCGCGAACGGCCGATCCTCCGGGTGAGCTTCCGGCGCAACGCCTTCAGCAGATAGTATTTGACAAAGGAAGTTTCGCTGATGGCTTCCCGGTTGATCCAAAGTTCCAGGAACAGATCCTGCAAACAGTCCTTCACCATTTCCGTATCCCGGGTAAACCGGGTCCCATAGTGAAACAGATCGGAATAGTGTACGCGGATCAACGCGCCGAACGCGTCTGCATTCCCGCTTCGATATTCATTCCAAAGTAGAAGATCCTCACCCAGCAGGTTGACAACACTCATAGCAATCGGATGTTCTGGTCCGGAGGAACAAGATAAGAAAAAATCTCCCCCGGCCCTCATCGGGAGATGCCTTTCCTGAAAAATTTCTTCACGATAAAACTGGTCGCCAATCCGGCCGCCAGTCTCCACAGGTTGAATCGTACATCCGAACCCCCGATCAGTTGACTGAACAGGCTCCGGACCAGGTTGGCCGGCTTTAGCCGATCGGCGATCTCGGCGACCTTGCGCCGCATATGTTGCTCATTGACATAGTTTTGGTGCTCCAGGTCGCGGATCGCTTCCCGCAATTCCTCCAAAGTTCTGATCTTGCCCATATGAATTTCCGGCTTCGCCCGGTTGGGAGCGTTTATTTTAATATTTTCCGGATCAGCAGGTTGCTGAAGGGTTCTTTCAGCCACTGGCCCCTGAACGCATAAAAAAGGAGCCCCACGATCGCATAGAATCCTCCTATAATAAAGAACCCATAGAAGCTCGCGCCGAGCCAGTACCCGATCAGCAAGGCCAGTCCGATGCTGAAGATCAGGACGACCAGCGAAGCTATCCCGATCAATGCCAGCCCGGATACCAGCTCGCCGGACACATCCGAAAGACTTTCAATGCCCTTCAGCTTCCATAACGTCGTCCTCGTCTCGATGTAGTCACCCGCATCGGATAGCAGGATGTCGATGTCATGCTGCTGCTCCTCCATCGTGCTCATGCGTCGACGCCCCCTTTTGCGCCATTCATCATTTGAGTGAACTTATCCTTGACCGTTCCCCCAAACTCCGTAATGGAATCCCCGATATCATTGCCTTTTTCAATGATCCGCCGCCGCGTTTCGGACCCCTTGTCCGGAGCTAACAGGATGCCTAGAGCGCCGCCAACGACCGCGCCAACCAAAAAGCCAATAATTACCTTCGAATTCATCGTGTTTGATTTTTGAGATTTACAATGACATTTCTACCATCTCCAACCGAAATTCCTTGCCAATCTGTCTTTCAACGGAAAATGATTTCATTCCCGCAGCAGATGAGAAAAATATTCTACATAATCCCGCATTCCCTGGCAAAAAACCGGCTTAACGAATATGGTATTATTATGGTTGTACAAAGCGCATGCAAAACGGCACCATGCTGCAATACTTTCATTGGTATTATCCTACCGACGGCAGCCTATGGAAAAAGCTGAAAGCCGAATCCCCCCGCCTCGCCGAACTGGGCTTTACCGCAGTCTGGCTTCCCCCGGCCAGCAAAGGCACCAATGGCACCTGGTCCGTCGGTTACGATATCTATGACCTCTGGGACCTGGGAGAATTCGATCAAAAGAATTCCGTCCGGACTAAATATGGGACCAAACAGGAATATCTCGACGCCATCGCCGCCGTCCATGCTGCCGGGATGCAGGCTTACGTCGATATCGTCCTCAACCATAAAGCCGGCGGGGACGCCTGTGAAGTCGTCAAGGCCCGGAAAGTAGATCCTGAAGACCGGACCAAATTCATCAGCGATCCTTTTGACATCGAAGCATTCACCAAATTCACCTTCCCCGGCCGCCATGGTCAATACTCCCGGTTTGTCTGGGATTACCATTGCTTTTCCGGCGTCGATTACGACAACAAGACCGGGGAATCCGCCATCTATACGATCATGAACGACTTCGGCGACAGCTGGGAAGAGGTCATCGATGACGAGAAAGGGAACTATGACTACCTCATGTATGACGATATCGAATTCCGGAACCAGGCGGTACGGGAGGAATTGAAACGCTGGGGCCAGTGGTACTATAAGCTCACCGGCTTCGACGGGGTACGCCTCGACGCCGTGAAACATATGTCCCCCCGGTTCGTCAACGAATGGGTAGATCACATGCGCCGCGTGGCAGGAAAGGATTTCTTCGTCGTCGGCGAATACTGGGCCCCCGGCAACCTGCCCCTGCTGCTGAAATACATCGAAGCCACCGACGCGCGGATGTCCCTGTTCGACGCCTCCCTGCACCACAACATCGAAGCTGCCTCGAAAGCAGGCAGGGACTTCGACCTGACCACTATCTTTAATGACACGCTCGTTGCCGCCAGACCGGAGTTGGCAGTGACCGTTGCCGGCAACCACGACACCCAGCCGCTCCAATCGCTGGAAGCCCCCGTCGAAGACTGGTTCAAACCCCACGCCTACGCTCTGTTATTGTTAAGTGAAAAAGGCTATCCATGTGTGTTTTATCCCGACCTTTACAGTGCCCGATACAAAGACACCGGCCATGACGGAAAAGAATACGAGATTTCCCTGGCAGCGGTACCCCATATCGAAAAACTACTACACGCCCGGAAACATTTTGCATATGGTGAACAGCGCGATTATCTCGACCATGCCAACTGCATCGGCTGGACCCGGGAAGGATCCGATGACCACCCCGGTTCCGGTTGCGCCGTCCTGCTCAGCAATGGCGACCAGGGCGCCAAGCAAATGACTATCGGCCGCCGTCACGCCGGCAAGACCTTTATCGACTGGCTCGGCATCCGGCCCGGAAAAGTCACCATCGACAACGAAGGAAATGGGGAATTCACCGTAGACCCGGCCTCCGTATCCGTATGGACCCGATCGGATCAAGGCTGATCCACCCGATCGGATCAAAGCTGATCCATCCCGTAATCACCACCCGTACCCCGAAACACCTCTAACCCGCCAAAGCCCCGGCGAAGGCGGGCCCGACCTAACTGCACCTAAGAGTCGAGCAAATGAAAACTGCCATCCGACAATTCGCTAGCGACCTGCGTATCCGCGTAGGTTATGGCACAGCATTCTTTCTGCTGCTGTCCTCCTACCTCTTAACCCTCTATGCCAACTCCGAACTTCTCAAAGAAGCCAACCTGGTCGACCATTCCAACAAGATCATCATCGAGACCGAAGCGCTCGCCTCCAACATCAAAGACGCCGAATCCGGGTTCCGCGGCTATCTGCTCATGAACGACCCCCGGTTCCTTTTTCCCTACAACGAAAGCCGGCATGCCGTCGACTCGATCTACTCCGCCCTGATCGCGGAAACCGCCCGCGACCATGAAGAACATTCCCAGCTCGCTACCCTGCGCAGACTGATCGACAAGAAATACGCTGTCATGGACACCGGTCTCGCCGAGAACGACCGGCACCCGATACAATCCGGCGACAGCACACGCGTCGCCCGGTTCTTTTCCCTGGAGATCATGAACCATATCCGCAACCTCGTAACCGAGATCCAGGCAATTGAACGCGCTCGCCTCCACACGCGCCTGGTCGGAATGTCCAGCCGTTATCATACCCTCAATAACGTCATCCTCCTTTCCCTCGGCATGGCCATCGCCATGGCCCTGCTGGGATTCTACACCTACTCGCACGAGAACAAGGCCCGGCGGGAGGCTGACGACCGCGTAGCGGAATACCAGCAACAGCTGCGGGCCAGGATCGGCGATCTCGACAAAGCCAACAAAGAGCTGATCCGGATGCGCAGCATCGAGAAATTCGCCGCCACCGGCCGCATCGCACGCACCATCGCCCACGAAGTCCGTAACCCCCTTACCAATATTAATCTTGCGGTGGAACAGCTTCAGACCGAACTGGATGGCATCCGCCCCGAGAACGGCGAACTCATGCTCGAAATGATCAACCGCAACAGCGCCCGGATCAACCTGCTGATCACCGACCTCCTCAACTCGACCAAGTTCACCGATCTTGTATATACGAAAGTTCCGGTCAATGAGCTCCTCGATGAAACCCTGGAACTCGCCCGGGACCGCATTCAGCTGAAGAGCATCGCCGTCATCAAAAATTACGCGGCCGACATCTGCGACATCTCCGTCGACGTGGAACGCATCAAGATCGCCTTCCTGAATATCATCGTCAACGCCGTCGAAGCCATGGAACCCGGGAACGGCATCCTTCGCCTCTCGACACTGAGCAAAGAAAATAAATGCATCATCCGGATCGCCGATAACGGTCCCGGCATCGCCGAAGAATCGCAATCCCGGATTTTTGAGCCCTATTTTACAAATAAACCCAAGGGAACAGGGCTGGGATTGACCAATACCCAAAACATCATTTTGAACCACAACGGCCAGATAGCCTTTGAAAGTAAAAAAGGCGAAGGCACTACCTTCACCATCCAACTCGATTTTGCTTAGCCCCTAGATCCTGTACGCCACCTTTTCCGCCGGATCCGGGCTGTACAACTTGTCGATAGCATCGTTGATCATCTTGCGGTTCAACGGCTTGGGGATGAAAAGGTCCACTCCACCGTCACTAGCCTGCTTCCGCTCCAGCGACCCGTCATGGGCCGTGATCATGATCACCTTGACACCAGGGTAATTTTGCTTTACAAAGGGCACGAAATCAAGGCCGAATCCATCGGGCAGATGATTATCGAGAACAAGCAGGGCAGGCGGCTCCGCCCGCAACGCATTGACGGCGTCCGCAAGCGAATTCACAAAGCCGGTACGGAAATTACGCTGCCTCAGGATCCCGCTTAGTAAATAGCAAATATCCAACTCATCATCAACGATCAATACTTTTTCAATCACATTCATGTTTTTTACCTCTTATCCCTCCCCAAATGAGTTGAGGGAACAACTTCTTAATTCATAATTGTTACAATTTTATTGCCATACATCTTTTCCTTTATCCGGCATTAAAATTGAGTTATACCCTGTTGTACTACATAATTTTTCTTAAATTTTCAGACCCGGAACTCCACACTTTGGGGAAATTATTCCCCATGCCTGCTGCTCAAACCTTGTTTGTTAGCAGATAATAATTTGGCAAGCCTTTAGAAGGCTATTGCTGGATATCTTACTGATCAATCCCGACTTACGAAATGTTAGATTTTTTCCGGTAATTTTAATTCAGAAAACGACAGTTATGAAGCGAATTCTTATCATTGACGACGATATGGATATGTGTAATTTGCTTAGCCGCTTCCTCCAGAAGAAAGGCTTTGAGACAGATGCAAGCCATAGCGGCAATAAAGGGATCGCAAAATTCAAGGAATCAAAATTCGACGTGGTATTATGTGATTTCCGGTTGGGGGATAAAGAAGGCCGCGAAGTAATGAAAGAGATCAAGCAGATCGACCCATATGCCATCGTTATTATCATTACAGGCTACTCCGATATCAAGACCGCCGTGGATGTGATCAAATCCGGAGCCTTCGACTATATCACCAAGCCGCTCATTCCGGAAGAAGTGCTGAACGTGATCAGCCGCGCCCTGCAGCAATCCTCCGAAGGTACCGACACCCCCCGGCCGGCTGCCGTCGCCTCCTCGCCCAGGAAGCCGGGAAAACAATCCACTGAGGACGATTTCCTCGTCGGTCAGGCCCCGGCGACCTGCGAATTATACCGCCAGGTCATGCTCGTCGCACCCACCAATTACAGCATCATCCTCTATGGCGAAAGCGGCACCGGCAAGGAGGTCATCGCCCGCACCGTCCACCTGAACAGTGCCCGGAAGGACAAACCCTTCGTCGCCATGGACTGCGGCACCCTGTCAAAAGAATTAGCGGGCAGTGAACTCTTCGGTCACGTCAAAGGGGCCTTTACCGGCGCTCTTGCCGATAAGGAAGGACATTTCGAGCTCGCCAACGGCGGCACCCTCTTCCTCGATGAGGTCGGCAACCTGTCCCTGGAGATCCAGGCCGCCCTGCTGCGCGTGATCCAGGAACGCAAATTCAAGCGCGTCGGCGGCGTCCGCGAAATGGAGACCGACGTCCGCATCATCGTTGCCTCCAACGAGAACCTCCAGGATGCCTACCGGCGGGGCAAATTCCGGGAAGACCTTTTCCACCGCTTCAATGAGTTCTCTATCGTCTTACCCCCATTCCGCCACCGGAAAGAAGACATTCCCCTGTTTGCCGAATTTTTCCTCCAGAAGTCCAACCGGGAACTCAACAAAACCGTCGATGGCTTCGAGCCCGAGGTCATGCAGATCTTCCTCGACTATCCCTGGCCGGGTAACCTGCGTGAATTCCGGAATGTCATCCGCCGCGCCGCACTGTTGACCTCTTCGGGTCTCATCAACTCCAGGGTTCTGCCCACCGAGATCGTCGATAGCAACAGTTTCAGTCAGGCCTTTACAAACAACAGCCAGCCGCAAGAAACCCATCCGACCCCCATCCATCACCACCCCATTGCGCATAAGGAGACGGATCTCAAGAACGCCGCGGCACAGGCGGAGTACGATACCATCATGAACGTCCTCAAACAGGTGAACTACAATAAATCCCGGGCAGCCGAAATTCTGAAAATAGATCGTAAAACGCTCTACAACAAGATCAAAAGCTATCAGCCGTAATCAGCGGGAATAGTCGTTATTTTGCTGCATGAAACAATATGCCTGGGGGATCATCGGCCCCGGAAAGATCGCCAACAAATTCGCGGCCGCCCTCTCACTCGCCGGTAACACCCGCCTCGGCGCCGTCGCATCCCGTGACCCCGAACGCGCACGCAGCTTTGCAAAAACTCACGGGGCCGGACATGTCTACGACAGTTACGAAAAATTGGCCGCTGACCCGGCCGTCGATGCCGTCTATATCGCTACTCCTCATGGCTTTCATGCCGAACATACCGTGCTTTGCCTCCGCAACGGCAAAGCGGTTCTCACCGAAAAGCCCCTGGCGCTCAATGCCGCCGAAGTCAGCAGCATGATCGCCGCATCCCGGGCTCACAACGCCTTTTTGATGGAAGCCATGTGGACCCGCTTCCTCCCGCTCACCCAACGGATAACCGGATTGATCGCCGCCGGAAAGATCGGTGAGATCAAATATGTTCGTGCAGACTTTGGTTTCCTCGCGCCCTTCCAACCGGCCAGCCGCCTTTATGACCTTCGACTGGGCGGCGGCTCCCTGCTCGACATCGGCATCTATCCGCTCTTCCTTTGCCTTTACCTGCTGGGTAAACCCGACAGCATCCGTGCCGCCGGTCATCTCGCTCCCACGGGGTCCGACGAAACCTGTCACGCCCTCCTGACCTGGAACGACGGCCGCTCCGCAGTCATCAGTTCGACCCTTGCCTGCCAAACCTCCCTCACCGCCGAGATCGCCGGCACCGCAGGCGCCATCCGCATCCCTAATCCCTGGTACAAGAACGACCGCTTCAACTGGTATCCCGCCGGTCAACCCGAAGAAACGATCGTACTCGAACCGATGGTCAACGGTTTCGAATATCAGATCCGCGAAGTCTCCCGCTGCCTCGAAACCGGCCTGATCGAAAGCCCCTCGATGTCACACGCCTTCAGCCTGACCATGAGCGAAACAATGGATGAGATCCGCCGCCAGATCGGCGTAAAATATCCCGGCGAATAAAATATAACGAATTACCCTATTTACACCCATTATCATCTTCTCCGATCGGCTCCTCCTCAAGCGATCGAACGACCTTGTACGAAAGGCATACTGCTGGCAAAACCGGCTGTACCCTTTCAGTATCTCCACCACATGTACGTATAACTGGGAAAACTGATCTTGCTCGTATGATATTTACCCAATGCCTCCCGCGCCCCCTCAAGCGCACAGAGCCGAGCGCCCCCATTTTCTTCAAATGCCTGTACCCCTTCTCCACCATATCACGCGAAATCTCCAGCTGCCAATTCATCCATCCGGATCCACTGGCAAATATCGGAACGCTTCAAACCCCTGGCGGCATCACAGCCGACAGCCCCGACCAACCGTTGCCCCTGAAAGCCTTTCATTGCCAGGTCCTCCTCGACCAGGAATCCGACTATTCGGAT
>DATJMG010000154.1:0-11223 GCA_035508835.1 Puia sp. | reverse complement strand
GGAAGGCATAGAATGTCTGGAAGGCCCGGAGGAGAGTGCGGCGGGTCTCCTGATTAAGGGCCAGCTCCTGCAGCTCTTCGGGTCGCTGTACCCGAAGCAGCTCCGCGGCATGGTAGCTCAGCGGGTCTTCCAGCACGTGGGGATGCGGCGGCAGCACGGATACGAATTGTCCTTCGCGCAGGTCGAGGACCGGGTTCCTGGCGCTGTAAGTATCTTGGATGCGGAAGCCGAAGAAGCCTGCCAGGTGGAGGATGAAGAAGAGAGGAAAATTGGCGAGTACTCTGCCTCCGGCGGCGTCGAGGTGGAGAAAGGAGTCTTCGATGAAGCTGAACAGTTCCGGATTCGGCTCCGGCTGCTTGATCGTCTTTTGCAAAAGTTCCACCATATAGAGTGCGACGGCATTGGCGAGGATGTCGCTGAAGATGGTTGAGTAGAGGGTGGCCCAGCTGAATTCCCGGATCCGCTGGAGGTTTTTCAAATCGTTGTGGTATACCAGCAGGTCCAGGATTGCTGCGGGCTGGAAATAGACGGCCTTACCGGGGCCACGTTTCGAGGAGGTCCGGACCCCGTTGAGGATATAGGATTGGATCCCAAAAAGTTCCGTATACAAGGTGGCGACGAGGCTGGTCTCCCCATATTTCACTGTCCGCAATACGATCCCCCGGGTTTTGTGGAGCTGCATTCGTCAAATTGCCGTTTATTTGTAAAAATATTTCTGATCACATGTGGGAATCCATTGCGCGGCTGGTCCTCAGATACAGGTTGTTGTGGCTTATTCTATTGTTATCCGTTACCGCTTTCATGGCCTTTCATGCTTCAAAAGTTCAGCTAAGCTATGATTTTACGCGCACGATCCCCACTGATAATCCCAAGTACAAGGAGTACCAGGAATTCCGGCGGCGGTTTGGTGATGACGGCAACTTGCTGGTAGTGGCGGTCCAGTCCGACAAGCTTTTCCGCGCGGACGTCTTCGCCGACTATGTCAGGCTCACCGAGCGGCTGAAGAAAGTTCCGGGTGTGGACTATGTGCTCGGGTTTTCATCCGCTCCCAATCTGATCCGGGATACTGCCACGCAGACGTTCAAGACCGTGCCCATCTTTTCGCCGCCCTATACCCAGGCGCGGATCGACAGCGGGAAGGCTGTGTTGCTCGGGCTGCCGTTCTACAGCGGTCTTTTATATAACGCGCAAACGAATACCTGGCTGACGGGGGTGCAGGTCAACAAGGATGTGATGAATTCCAAAAGGCGGATCGAGACAGTGGGTGCCATCACCCGGCAGATCGACAGCTTTGGCGTGCGTCAGGGCATTACCATGCACTATAGCGGCCTTCCATTGATCCGCACCCGAATGGCGGTCAGGGTCGCCCGGGAAACGACCTGGTTCCTGCTGGGATCGGTGCTCATTTTGTCCATTATTCTTTTTCTGTTTTTCCGGAGCGTCAGCACGGTGCTGATGTCCCTTGCCGTGGTCGTCATCGGGGTGGTATTTGCCCTGGGCACTATGGACCTCCTGGGGTACAAGATAACCCTGCTGAATGCGCTGACGCCCACACTTGTGGTAGTGATCGGCATTCCCAACTGTATTTATTTCATGAACAAATACCACACGGCATTCCGGGATACGGGCAACAAGCAGGACGCTTTGATCCTGATGATCGACAGGATGGGGATCGTCACGTTGTTCTGTAACCTCACCGCGGCGATCGGCTTTGGGGTATTTGCGCTCACTCGAAGTGCCATTCTGAACGAATTCGGTGTTGTGGCCGGGATCAATATCATGCTGCTCTTTTTTATCTCGATCATCCTGATCCCCGCAGTACTCAGCTATCTTCCGGCGCCGCAACCCAGGCAGATGCGATACCTCGAGAACCGCTGGCTCGCGGCGATCCTGAAGCGGCTGGAGGAATGGGCGATGCATCATCGCCGGCCCATCTATATCCTGACGGCGCTGGTCCTCGTGGTATCGGTGGCGGGGATGTTCCGGCTTCAGTCGGAGGGGTTCATCCTGGACGACCTTCCCAAAAAAGATCCCATGTATACCGATCTGAAGTTCTTTGAAAAGAATTTCAAGGGGGTAATGCCGCTGGAGGTCGTGATCGATACCAGGCGTCGAAAGGGGTTGCGGGCGGGGACTGTAAGACTGCTGGACAGTGTCGACCAGTTCTCGAAATATATTGCCTCACGGCCCGAGATGGCGCGACCGCTATCATTTGTGGAAGGCTTGAAATTTGTGCGGCAGGCGTATTATGGCGGTGACAGCTCGGCTTATGAGGTACCGAACAGTGCGGATTTCGCCTTTCTTTCCCAGTATATGAACGGGAGCGACAGTACGAAGAAGGCCGGCAGCAAGAACGATCTGACGCAGCTCCTGCACAGTTTCGTAGACACCAATCAACAGCGGCTGCGTATCAGCATCGAAATGGCGGATATCGGCAGCAAGCGGCTGCCAGTTGTATTGGGCGAGTTGGAGAGAAAAGCCCGGGCCCTCTTCGATCCGTCGAAGTACAACGTGGAATTCACCGGCACCAGCGTGACCTATCTGGAGGGCAGCAATTTTGTAATAAAGGGCCTGAGAGACAGCATTCAGTGGTCTTTCCTGTTGATTGCGGCCTGTATGCTCGTCTTGTTCCGGTCGGTGCGGATCCTCGTCTGTTCGCTGGTACCGAATGTCATCCCGCTGATCGTCACCGCCGGCATCATGGGTTGGGCCGGGGTGCGGCTAAGGCCGTCGACGGTCATAGTGTTCAGCATTGCGTTGGGGATAGCGATAGACATAACGATCCGTTTCCTTGTCAACTATAAGCAGGAGCGGCCTGCGGGTGGAGCAGCAGATGGGAGCGGCCGCGCCGGCAGCACCGGTCAGGCAGTGGTTGACACGATCAACAAGACGGGTATCAGCATTATTTATACTTCGCTGGTGCTGATCGCCGGCTTTGTGATATTCTGTTTCAGTGATTTCGGCGGGATCCTGGCGCTGGGATGGCTGACGTCCATCACGCTGGTGATCGCCACGTTGACGAACCTGGTCTTTTTACCGGTACTCTTGCTGACGCTGACTAGATCTCGACAAGACCGTTCTTGATCGCAAACATGACCAGTCCGACCCGGGTGCGGACTTTAAGCTTTTCAAAGAGGGTATTGCGGTAGTTATCGACAGTACGGGGGCTGATGAACATCTTGTCGGCGATGTCTTTATAGGACAGTTCGGAGCAGACGAGGCGGAGAAATTCCTTCTCCTTGTCGTTGAGGACGATGGGGTCTTCCGGGTTGCCCAGGTCCTTATGGAGGCCGCTGATGATCTTGCCGGAGATGTATTCGGAGAGATAGAAATCCTTTTTCATGATCGAATCCAGGGCAAGCTTCAGCTCTTCGGGTTCGATGTTCTTCAGGATATAGCCTTTTGCGCCCAGCCGCAGCATCCGGATGATCGTATTCTCGTCGCTGAACATGGAAAGGGCGAGGACTTTAACCTGGGGGTAGTTCTTATGCAGCCAGCGGACGGTCTCGTAACCGTCCATATCGGGCATATTGACGTCCAGGAGGATGATATCGGGGATGACGTGCTGGGTGATCTTGGTCTTTATATCCTTTCCGTTATCGCCTTCAAAAAGAACGGCATAATTGTCAAACGAGCCGATCAGTTTGGCGAGCGCTTTCCGCAATAGACTGTGGTCATCTACAATGCCTACCTGTATTTTCTTGGTTGTTAGCGCCATAACGTTATTTCTAAGTCGATTTATAAGGGATCTCCACCTGGATGGAAGTACCCTTACCCGGCTGGCTTTGAACACTGATCTGAGCGCCGATGAGGGAGGCTCGGTTAGTCATACTTTTCAGGCCAATACCACTGGAGGAGGAGGTCTGCCGCTTCTTTTCCACGTCAAATCCGACACCGTTATCCTCTACCAACAGAACAAATTTATTATCAATTGAGTAATTAACCGCAATATTTACTTTGGTGGCCCTGGAATGTTTCAAAATATTGTTCAGCATCTCCTGGAACATCCGATAAAGAAATATAGAACGTTGATCTTCAAGTCGGTATTCGGTTCCATCCACCAAAAAATCCACTTCGAGCAAGCCGGTCCGGCGAAGGCTTTCGAGGTCGAAGCGCATGGCTTCCACGAGGCCGATCTGGGCGATCCGGTCCGTGTGGAGGCTTTTGGTCAGGTTACCCATGTCGTAGATGACCTTATTCAGCATTTGACGGCTGTTCTGTACGCTCTCATATGCGGGATGCTCTTTGTCAAGGGGGAGGACGGAAAGGGAAAGTTTGACGACCGACAGGACCTGGCCGATATTGTCATGCAGTTCCATGGCGATGGTCTTAAAGGTAGTTTCCTGGATCTCCAGTTGGGAGCGGAGTAATTCCTGCTGGTATTCGTCCTTCATGCGCGTCAGTTGCTGTTCCTGACGGTGCTGGCGGCGCTGGTAAAGGAAGAGGGAAGTCACTATGAAGCCTACCAACAGAAGCGCAAGCGCTGTGGCGATTAGGATGACAACATAGATTTCCTGGTTTTGAGCCGGCATAAAAAGGCGATAGTGAACGACAAATATAGCAAGATACCAACGAAGTCGAGAACTACCAATATAACTTGAATGACGGCTCTATCCCTGCTTATGTAGTTGATGAAACCATATACCGGGAAGAGGCAGGTATAATAGAAAAGGAGACCGGAGCAGATCCAGAAGGTGGGTTCGCGGGCAAGGTTGATATAGTTTTTGCTCTGGAAAAGCTCCCAAAAGTAATAAATACAAGCGCCGACGATGATCAGGCAGCCCAGGGAATAAGTCATTGTCTGGAAGGCCCCGGATTTTTGCACAAGGAAAATATTGATAGCGGAGATCAGGGGAAAGGCCACCAGGCAATAAAGCAGGATGCGTTTTGCTTTAGGGCTGCGGATTATCACCCGCATGAGATAAATATAGAAACATGAGGAGACCATGGTAGTCAGGTCGCTGTATAAAATAGTATTTTGGTGATGCAGTGCCTGGTAATCTCCATAGGTTTGACTGATGCAGTCATAGAGCAGGTAAAAGGAGAAAATCCGGAAATACAATTCAACCGGAGGGTGAAAGTAAATATTGAGGCTCGCCAGAAAAGCGATGCCGCAGAAAACCGGTACAAGGTAGAATAGAATTGCCTCCATTACCGGCAAGATAGTGGTTAATTTTCTTTTCACATAAAAGAGCCGCCCCGCTGCAAACGCAACAGGGCGGATCCAAGGCGGCTTTTTCGAGTCTTAATGGTTATGGTTAAATGACAGACATCCCTTTCTCGCCGCGATCGATCAGTGTGGCCGACCCCATGATCCGCCAATCGCCTGCCTTATTCAGGCCGCTGCCGCAGATGGGAGGGCAAGGATAGGACCCCAGTGAAGCGACGATCTCGGGCTTGCCGTCGTTGTAGGCGTACAGTTCCTTGGTGTCATTATGGGTGCCGTCGCTGCTGCGGTTGCCGACCATCACCAGGGTCTGACGGCCTTCCAGAATGGGCTGAGGGGCATTTTCCGCGGAAAATACGCCGAAGTGAAAACGGACGCCATTCCCACCGTTTGCTTTTACCGTGTCGATAAATTCTTCCAGGGCTTCGACGGAGAACCAAACGCTCAGCGCGTCGGCTTTGCCGATACGTTCGGAATTATCTGCCCATCTTTCCTGCTTGTACGCGCGGATAAGGTTATCTACTTCCTGTTTGGTGATACTTTCCCCCGCATTTACGGATTTTTTTTCAATTGTGTTCATGGCTGTTTGTTTTAAGAATGTTGAAGAATAATTTGCTTTTGTAAAAGTATTCTTCAAAGGATTAGGCAGCCGCGCACAAGGGCAATATAATCAAATGATTATAAATTAATATTATCCGTAAAATAAAGGGGATCAAACAATCATGAAGCAAATGTCACAAGAAAAACGCTTTTTAAGCAAGCAAAATACAGTCAAAAAAACGGATAAGTGAACGTGAGATACGCATGTATATTTTGCGTGTTTGACGCAAAAAAATAACGTCTTATTTTCCCGGGCGCTATTTGACCGAAATTAAAATATTTATAGGACATTTAAACAAGAGGTAGCCAGCAAGTCCCGTTTTTAATAATTTAATATCCTTTATTCGGTGCGTAAAAAAGGAAATTCCTCTGATATTTTTAGACAATAATTCAGCAACAGCATACATAACCATTAACACCTTATCCTGTTATTATCAAGCGTGTGTGGGTATGTATGCTGATGCTTCTTCCTGCAAGGCCTAAAAGCTTACCGCTGTCGCCATTCAAAACGACCGGATTCAACTTGCCCCCGGTGAGTTGGGTCCGGAATTGAATTAGCAAGTCTCCACTGGAATTGAATCGACCGGTTTCTTCTTCTATCTATCTTCCAAATACTTGCGGTACATTTGCCTCATGAACAAGCCTGTCAGATCGGCGTTGATCTCGGTATTTTACAAGGATGGCCTCGAAGACGTTGCGGGCAAGCTGCATCAGCTTGGCGTGACCATCTATTCCACCGGCGGAACGCAGCAATTCATTGAAAAGCAAGGTATTCCCTGTGTTCCCGTGGAATCCCTGACCTCCTATCCTTCCATTCTCGGGGGCAGGGTCAAGACGCTGCATCCATCGGTATTCGGTGGGATCCTGGGCCGGAGGGATAACCCTGCCGACATCCGGGAGATGGCTCAATATCATATTCCGGAGATCGACCTGGTGATCGTGGATCTCTATCCTTTTGAGGAAACGGTTGCCGGTACGACCGAAGATAAGGCCATTATCGAAAAGATCGATGTAGGTGGTCCTTCCATGATCCGGGCGGCAGCCAAGAACCACAAAGATGTGGCGGTTATTGCGGCGAAGTCCGAATATGCCTGGCTGGTGAAGGTCCTGGATGCGCAACAGGGGGAAACGACCCTTGAGCAGCGGCGGCAGCTGGCCGCCAGGGCATTCGAGATCTGCGCACATTATGATGTGGCGATCGCGCGGTATTTCAATCCATCGGCGCCGGGCTATTTCCTGGAATCGATACCCGAGCCCAGGTCCTTGCGATATGGCGAGAATCCCCATCAGGCTGCCAGCTATTTCGGCCGGCTTGAGGAGATCTTCGACCAGGTAAATGGGAAAGAGCTCTCCTATAATAACCTGGTGGATGTGGATGCGGCCGTGCAGTTGGTCGGAGAATTTCAGGATCGACTGGGAGGCGATGCGGTCTTTGCGATCATCAAACATACCAATCCCTGTGGTATCGCCATTCGTCCCACCCTGAAGGAGGCCTGGGAAAGTGCGTTGGCAGGCGATCCTGAAAGCGCTTTCGGCGGGGTCCTGGCGTGCAACAGTACCGTCGATAAAGCCACGGCGGCGGCGATCAATGAGATCTTTTTCGAAGTGCTGATCGCGCCGGGCTTCGATGCCGATGCATTGGAGATCCTGCGCTCCAAAAAGAACCGGATCTTGCTGGCCCGGAAGAAAGCGGTTACGCCGCGCATGTTGTACAGGTCGTTATTGAGCGGCGTATTGCAGCAGCAGCCGGATATCGGCAATTATGCCGAATGGAAGGAGGTTGGCGGCCGGGAAAGCAGCGAGGGGGAGAAAAAGGACCTGATCTTTGCCAACCTGGTGTGCAAGCATCTGAAATCAAATGCTATTGCGCTGGTAAAGAACCAGCAGCTGATCGGTAAAGGGTGCGGTCAGACAAGCAGGGTCGACGCGGTTCGGCAGGCTATTTCCAAAGCGGGGCAGTTCAATTTCGACCTGAAAGGCGCGGTGCTGGCAAGCGATGCTTTCTTCCCCTTCCATGACAGTGTGGAGATTGCGCATGAGGCGGGGGTTACGGCCTTTATTCAACCGGGCGGGTCGATCCGGGATAAGGATTCGATAGATTACGCGGTGCGGAATAATCTGGTGATGGTGATAACGGGGATGCGGCATTTCAAGCACTGAACGGGCGGTTGTCAGGTCGAACGACCGGGTTGATGCTACACATCCCAGTACACTTCCTGTTTCAGAAATGTCTCGTAGACTTCCCGCCAGCCGTTAAATTCCGGGTCGCGGCCGAGGATGGAATTATGCCAGATGGTCACCATCAATCCATTGACCTGACGAATGCGCCGGTAGAATTTGGTCAGTTCGGTCATGGCTTCGACTGCGGTGTATCGCTGTTCATAGTAGGAGTTGGCATCCATAAAACAAAAGGGAAAGAGGCGGAGGGCCGTCTTCTGTTCTTTTTCCAGGTCGTACCAATAAAAAGATGATGCGACCGAAGCGCGAAACCCATTGACGCTGCCGTAGCCCATCGAAAAATCCTGATCGATCCCATACTGCTGAAGACGCCGGTAGGTCGCGGGCAAGGCAAACCGGATATAATGCTGGCGGCTGCGGTTGATCCGCTGACCGCTGATATACTCCATCCATTCGATCTCTTCTTTCAACAGCTGTTCCTGATCGCCGCTTTGCCAGGAAGGATGGATGCCGATCCGTGAACCTTTTGCATGGTACCGGATCAACTCCTGCAGGGCCCGTGCGGTAATCGGGATATTCCGGTCCACCCCTTCCTGCCGCGCTGCGGCCAGAAAAAAATAATATGGTCTCATCCGGCAATACAAGTGCAGGGAATCAAGCCATTCATAGACATCGAAGGGATCCTGTTCCAGCCCGCGGAGCACGGCTACCCGTTCCCGTAATTTCGTCCATTTGCCGGTGGCTGCGGCTTTCAGTGTCCCGGCCAGATTGCGTCGCCACCCTTTATGCCGGTAAGAAAAGGCGATGTCGATATCATAGGTGGGGATGAATTTGAAGGCCGGGTAGCGAAAGACCAGCTCGGGGAAACGATGGGATAATCTGTTGCGGAGATCCTGTATCCAGCTATTGATCAGCGGCTCATCCAGGAATCCTTCTTTCCAGGCCAGTGAATGGGTATGGGCAAACCGGCCATATGCGTCCTTTGGATGGGGGAGGTACTCTTCGTAACGTGAGAGCAGGTAGAATGCGGCGGCAAAAAGATCGAAGGGCAGATCGCCATCGGTTGGAAAGAATGCCTTTTGATCGTTGTGGACAAAACAGGTGACAGCGGCGGGATGAATGTTCGTTTCGAAAAGCATCCCGTTTGGGCGGAGATGGAAACAGTCGGGGAATGCTGTTTCAGAATAGTTGATCCGCGGTCCTGCTGCTCCCGAGAAGAACGCAGCGTCGTCGGTGATGCGGATTGTCGCGGGGTCGTCAAAAAGCTCTTTGCTTATGAACTCTATGATATATTGAAGCCGGGGGGTAATATGGGTACTGAACAGGAGCATCAGGCTTTCTTCCGTTCGGCCCGCCAGCGCTCATTGAAGGTCTCCCGTGCAAAGTCCAGTTCCGCACGGTGGGCAGTCCAGGCTTTAAACGCCTTGTTCACCAGCCAGTTCTTTTGCTTCCGGCCTCCGATATTCATCAATGAGCGGTTCAGGCTGGCGCGTCGCCAAACCCGCCAGGCCACTTTCTCCTGCCAGGCAGCATAGCCGCTTTCGACGGCCTCATAACGGTTATCGAGCAGCAGTTCATGCAGGTTGATCTTTACGGAACAGACTTCGGTGCAATTGCCGCACAGTGAGGATGCATAGCTCAGGTGTTTCCATTCCTGCATTTCTTTCAGGTGAGGAGTGATCACCGAGCCGATGGGTCCGCTATAGGTAGTGCCGTAGCTGTGACCGCCGATATTCTTATAGATCGGGCAAGCGTTCAGGCAAGCGCCGCACCGGATGCAATAAAGGCTTTCGCGCGCTTTTGTATTGGCGAGAATATTTGTCCGGCCGTTGTCGAGCAGGATCAGGATCATTTCATCGGGACCGTCGGCTTCGCCGGGCTGGCGCGGACCGGTGATAACGGTATTGTAGGAGGTTATCCGCTGGCCGGTGCCATAGGTGGCGAGCAGGGGCCAGAAGAGTGCCAGATCGGTGAGGGTGGGAATTACTTTTTCGAGGCCGGCGATGACAATATGGGTTTTTGGGAAGGAGGCGCTCAGCCGGGCATTGCCTTCGTTTTCGGTGACGGCGATGCCGCCGATATCGGAAATAATGAAGTTGGCGCCGGTGATCCCGATCTCGGCCTGAACGTATTTCTTCCGCAGCTTTTCGCGGGCGACGAGTGTAAGTTGCTCAGGACTGAGACCGGGTCTGGCATTTAATTTCTCGTAAAATAGTTTTGCCACATCCTCCTTGCTTTTATGCATGGCGGGCGTAACGATGTGATAGGGGGGTTCGCCGTCGAGTTGCTGGATATATTCACCGAGGTCGGTCTCAACGCTTTCGATTCCATTTTCTTCCAGGAAATGATTCAGCTTGATCTCTTCGGTGACCATGCTCTTGCTTTTGACAATGGTCCGGCAGGACTTATCCTTACAGATCGTCCGGATCTCTTCCAGCGCCTGTGCGGCCGTCTCCGCCCAGATGACGCGGCCACCGCGTTTGGTAAAGACGGATTCGAATTCTTCCAGCTGTTTGTCGAGGTTCTCGAGTGCGCGCCATTTGATATTCTTTGCCCGTTCGCGCGCGAGGTTCAGGTCGGCGAATTGCTGTTTGCCTTGCGGCACGACGGCGTTATACCGGCCGATGTTGAAATTGATCTTTTTGCGGTGGTCGAGATCCTGCGCCTTGATCGTGCTGCGGGCAATGAAATTAGCTGCGCTTTCTGTCATAGTTGAGGGCGATGTGTTCCAGAGCGTTATAGAAATCTATCCCATATTTTCGGACAATGGCTTCTTTCAGAAAGACATAAACCGGAACCTGCAGCTTTTGCCCCTGTGCGCAGCCGGGCCGGCATAAGGACTCGCGTGGTTCGTAGTTGAGGACTTCACCGGCTTTGGTGCGACCGATCTTGATGGGGTAGAGATGACAGCTGATGGGTTTTTTCCAGCTGATCTTGCCATCATAATACGCCTGTTCGATCCCGCATTTGATAATCCCTTTTGCGTCCTTATATCCGTAGGCGCACATTTTCCCGCCGATCGTAGGGGTGACCCAGCCGAATTCCCGGTCATACTGGTAGCGGCCGCTGGATTCGATCTCGCGGATGCCTGCGGAGGTGAGATAAGGTTTTACTTTTTCGTAGACTTCGTTCAGCCGGTCGAGCTCTTCCTTTTCGAGGGGAGCGCCGGCGTCACCGTCTTCGCAGCAGCCGCCTTTGCACTTGAGCAGGTCGCAGACAAAATGCGCTTCGACAACTTTATCACTGACTAAAACATTATCAATTGCTATCACACGATC
>DATJMG010000153.1:0-22595 GCA_035508835.1 Puia sp. | reverse complement strand
CCGTCGCTGATCTTCCGGCGGGTTAGGAAAACGCGCGGAAAGGGTTCGTTCTTGATGACGATATAGGGATAGCTCTTGTCGTCTTTCAGGTTGATATTGAACTTGGGCTGGAATTGCTTGATCAGTGAGTTCTCCAGCAGGAAGGCATCCTGCTCCGAGCCCACGATGGTAAATTCGATGCGCCGGATGCGTTGTACGAGCTCGTGTGTCTTATAGGTCGTGAAGGTTTTGGTGAAATAGGAGCTCACCCGTTTGCGCAGGTTCTTGGCCTTACCGACGTAAACCAACTCGTCTTTTTCGTCGAAATATTTATAGATGCCCGGACCCGCCGGGATCGTTGCTGCGATCTGACTGAATTGTTCGGCCGTCATGTGTTGTGTTATTCATTGTCCCCATCCCCATCGTCATTGGATCCCCAGGACACGACCAGCTGCCGTTCCACAGGGGCTGCTGTGCCCTTCACGCTGATCAGGCTGACCACCTGGAACTGTCTGCCGGCCTGCCAATACATCTTGTCGAGGATGCTGCTGTCGCCGGAGGTCCGCCTCCTTTCGATATAGATGCTCTTCACCCGGTGGACGGCGCCCTGTGGAACGGCGATGACGTCTACCCGGAAAAGCGGCAGGTCCTTGTCGGTTGTCGAGTAGGTAAAGGTAGCTGCCTGTGTCGCATCGTCCATAAAGGAGGTTTCGGTGAATTCCTTCTCGAACTGACCGTTCCGAAATTCCGGGACCACGAATTGGGAAGCCAGTGCATTGAACTCCTCCGGCTTGATAAAACCGGAATCCGTATGTCCGTTTCCGATAACGAATTTGCGGATGGCTATCGGCGTTGAATCGACTTGCCGGATCTCCGACTCGAGCACATCGGCCACCGGGAACCAGGAGTGGCCCGCGGTATCGGACCGGGAAAGCGAATCTGCCGGCCGGGAGGAGGGCTGCGGATGATGGGCGCAGGCGCCGCATAACAGCCAGCCGCCTGAAATACAGGCGAGGATGAATTTCTTCATAGGCACAAAATTACGAAAATTGGGGAGAGCAGCGATTATGGCAGCTTGGGGAGAGCAGCGATTATGGCAGCGGCTTGGTCAGGCCGATCTTGATCCCGTACCCTTTCAGGTTTTCGCTGATGGGATTAGGGCTGCCGCTCAGGGAGGTGGGGAAGAACTGATAGTAGAACTCGGGTCCGATCTGCCACCGGAGGGGTCCGCTCTGATAAGACAGGAAGGCTTCCACACCACCGGTGAGGTTCCATCTCCGGAAAGAGGAAGGTTCTTTGGTATAGCTGGTATAGTCGGAACTCAAGACATACGAATCGGTATTGAACAGATAGCTGGGCTGGAGGGTCGCGCCGATATTGAATTGCAGGCGCTCGTTGCCCAGGATCCGCAGGTCGAAGCCGATCGGTGCGGACAGCTGATAGTAGTCGTTATACAAGGTTGCCTGAACGGTATTGCCTGAAATGACGGGATTTTGATTTTGTCCCTGGACTTGCGGTTGAGCGGCGATGGAATCCAGGTAAACGCGATTGCCATAGGGTGTCCAGTAGTTCGCGTTGCCCGCCGTTTGATTTTGCAGGGACTGCTGCTGCTGGGGAGTGAAGGCGAGCATCTTGTAGCGGGTGTAATTGAATTGCAGGCCGCCTTTTACCGTCAGGTTGCGGGTTACGCGGTAGAGCACATTGGCGCCGAATTCGAATCCCAGGGCCGGAGTGCGATCGACCCAATTCTGCACATCGCCGGGACGTACGGTCCCTATGGCGCCGGTCAGTTCTTTTGCCGTGGTAAGCGTACCGCCGGACAAGTTCCGGTAGTTGACGGTCGGAGCCAGGATCAGCTGGAAGAACAGCCTGCCGCGGCTAGGGGTGGGCGTCATGGAATATACCGCATAATCGTGAAGCCAGTTCACGCGGGAAAGATCCGATTCTTCGCCGATCGCGTCTGTGGATGCCTTGGCAGCCCCTGATGAATCCATTATTCTTCCTGTGACCGAACCCTGATGCAGCGTTGGGTTGCGGGCAATTTGCCGGTGGACGGATGTGCTTTGCCGACCTTTAGCGCTAAGGCTCTCGATCACTCCACGGACGTAAGCGTCATCGCTTTCCAGCTCATGGCCGGTTTCTCCGGAGCCAGCCACTTCGGCGATCTCGCGGGCATTTGCGACAGATTCGCGGAGCGTCCCGGTGCTGTTATTCCTTGCATCCGCGCTGCGATGTGCGGGTTGATTTTCCGGTGCGTTCCGGATCAGCCAGCTATCCAGCAATCCCGGTGCGGACGGCGGGTTTTCCTGTGTTTTGTTCAAAGCGACGGTCTGCGTCCCGCCCGATCCGATCAGCGCCGGAGCTTCTTCCGGTAGCTGAACCGCATGGCTCAGCAGTTCCGAAAGATCGGGCTGGCTGACCACGGGATGGCTGATCGTGATGGCCAGGTGATTCGCGGGTTGCCGGGCCGAGGATGCGGTCGCATTGACAGGATGGAGGCGAACGAAATTGGCGTGTGGATTATCTTCGGACTGACCGGACCGCGCCGGGTCGGTGCTGAAGCTATCGGCGGGCGTTATGCCGGCAGCGGCCAGCTTATGGGATGTTGAATGACTGGGGGCGAGGAGCTCTTTGCCGGAAAAGAAGAGGATACCGGTCACCAAAAAAGCCATCGAACCGATAAACCATTTGCGCTTCGTATGTAAAGAATTGTGAATACCCTTCCACACGTTTTCGGAAGGATACATTTTGTATTGTTCTGTCTTCTCCCTGATCAGTTGTTCAAATTCGTCACTATAGAAGTTACTTTCCAGCATTTGTCAATCAGTTTTTGGGATGCTTTCATAGATTGGATCTTTGTTAACGGACCGCCAACAGCCATTCTGACTTTTCCCTGGGCCTGGAAAGGATCTTCTTCTTTACCAGGATATCTTCCAGCATTTGCTTTGCCCTGGTATACTGGGACCGGCTCGTACTTTCCTCTATATCCAGCATATCCGCTATTTCCTTGTGCGAATAGCCTTCTATCGCATATAGATTGAGGACAGTCCGATAACCGATAGGCAGGATACGGATACATTCTACTATCTGTTTGGCCTGAACGATGGAGGGAACGCTTTCTTCCCGTACCTGGACCCCATGCGCATGCACGATGTCCAGGCTTTCATTGAACCGTTTATTTTTTTTCAGGTTGTTGATGCAGGTATGAACGATGATCCTCCTGATCCAACCCTCGAACGCACCCTTGTTTTGAAAGGTGTGTATCTGGGAGAACACTTTTATGAATCCTTCCTGCAGCATATCCTCTGCGTCTTCCCTGTTGTGGGCGAACCGGTAGCAAACGGCCAGCATCTTGGGGCTGTACCGATTGTACAGGTCCCGCTGGGCAGTGGCCACATTCTTCAAACAGCCTTGTAAAATGGCTTCTTCGGTCATGATAACCGCATTGGTTGCCCTGTAATTTAGACAATTTTAACGAAGTAAAGCTGCTTGCGAATAAAAAAAGGAGTGCATTCTACAGGCAACTTCCTGCCATATTTGGTTGACGTTTTGCTATGGCCGGATGTACGTCAGATCAGGATATCGCCGGTCATTTCGGGCGGAATTTCTAATCCCATCATTGTCAGGATGGTAGGCGCGAGGTCCCCCAACTTGCCCGTCCGGATGCCGCCCTTCCAGCTTTTGTCGATGATAAAGAACGGCACGGGGTTCATGGTATGTGCGGTATTGGGTGTGCCGTCCTCGTTGATCATGAAGTCCGCATTTCCATGGTCAGCGGTCAGGAATACGGTATAGCCGTTGTCGAGGGCGGCGCTGACAACCCTTTCCACGCAGCGGTCTACGGTTTCCGCCGCTTTGATCGCGGCATTCCAGACGCCGGTATGTCCTACCATGTCCGTATTGGCATAGTTCAGACAGATGAAGTCCGCCGATCCGGCCTGGATCTCCGGCACGATGGAGTCGGTCAGCTCTATGGCGCTCATTTCGGGCTGGAGGTCATAGGTCGCTACTTTCGGCGAAGGGATCATGATCCGGCGCTCGCCTTCGAACGGCGTTTCCCTGCCGCCGCTGAAGAAGAAGCTCACGTGCGGATATTTCTCGGTTTCCGCGATCCGGATCTGTTTCAATCCATGGAGGGCGATGATCTCGCCGAGGGTATTCCGGAGATCGTCATTCCCGAAAATGATGTTGACGCCTTTGAACCGCTGGTCATACTGGGTCATGGTGGTGTAATGAAGGGAAAGCTTCTTCATGTCTTGCTGCGGGACATCGGACTGGGTCAGCACTTCGGTGATCTCGCGGCAGCGGTCGGTCCGGAAGTTGAAACAAAGGGCGTAATCGCCATCCCTGATGGTAGCCAGCGGTTGGCCGCCGGGCCCTGTGATCACGGTAGGCCGGATGAATTCATCGGTCACGCCGGTCAGATAGGATTGTTCGATGGCAGCAAGCGCGTCGGTCGATCGTTCTCCTTTTCCCCGAACCATTGCGTCATAGGCCAGCCGGACCCTTTCCCAGCGTTTATCGCGGTCCATGGCATAGTACCGGCCGCTGATGGTGGCGATGCTGCCGGCCGTCCTGTCAAGATGAGCCTGCAGTTCGCGGATGAACCCAAGCCCGCTTTTGGGGTCGGTATCCCGGCCGTCGGTAAAGGCATGGATATAGACGTCTTTCAGCCCTTCCCGGGTGCAAGTGTCGGTGATGGCCATCAGGTGGCGGGTATGGGAATGGACGCCGCCGTCACTGACGAGGCCCAGCAGGTGGAGGGGCTTTCCGGCGGTCCGGGCGCCGCGGATGGCTGCCAGCAGGGTTTCATTATGCCCAAACGATCCGTCCCGGATGGCGACATTGATCCGCTGCAACTCCTGGTTGACGATACGTCCTGCGCCCAGGTTCAGGTGACCTACTTCGGAGTTCCCCATCTGGCCTTCCGGCAGTCCAACGCTTTCGCCGAAGGTCACCAGGGTTGTATTGGGATAGGCCGAATAAAGGGAAGACACGAAGGGGACCCGGGCATTCTGGATGGCGTCGGCGGCCTTCTTTCGGCCGAGGCCCCAACCATCCATGATCACGAGAATGACTTTCTTCTGGGTTGACATAAAGGTCGTTTCTTCTGGTTTGACCGCGCAAAGGTAGGTGATAGCGACCGGGTTACCACCCACTTTGGTGGTATTTTAATGCGCGAACGACAGTTTGGCATAGATTTGGGACTAGGCAGCACGACTAATATTCTATTATATGAAAAGCGTGCTGGAAAGATTTGGCCTGGGTGTGGGGATGTCGGTCGTAGCCTTCGCGCTCGTCCTGGTTTCTTTCCGCCCTGTGTATACGCTGGATGATATAACTTACGCCATCCGACTCGGTAACGCCGGGGAATTGTCCCGGTATTTAGACAGCCGTGTCGACATCAGCCTCCCCGAAAAGACGGATAATTACAGCAAGATCCAGGCTGAGATGATCATCCGGGATTTCTTTTCGACAAATGGGGTTCGCAATTTTGTCGTCCGGAAAGTGGGGTTCAGCGGCAGTCAGGAATACTGTGTCGGCGTTTTGCAGACCCGTAATGGCGACTACCGGACTACCATCTTTACCCGGCAGAGAGGGGACAGGCAGCTGCTGGAGGAACTTAGGTTTCAGGTCAATCAATAGCGAAATTCCTGTTAGCTGATTGTTTCAGGAGGGATCCGGCCGGGATGGCCGGGTTTTCTTTTTTCGATTGTCGTCAATTGTCGTCGATCGATTGTCGTCGATTCCATAATTTTGCGGCATGTCCAAATTTGACGAGCAGCTGCAAATGCTGGTGCTGAATGCCTTGCAGGAAGATGTCGGCGACGGCGATCATACCACGCTTGCCTGTATTCCGCCGCAGGCCCGAGGTAAAGCGGTCCTTCACATCAAGCAGGACGGAGTACTCGCGGGGATGGAGATCGCCGGGAAGATCTTCAGGATAAAGGAACCGTCGGCCCGGTTCACGCCTTACAAGCAGGATGGTGACGTCATGCGGGACGGCGAAGAAGCTTTTGTCGCAGAGGCCACTATACATACGATCCTGCAATGCGAACGGCTTATCCTGAACTGCATGCAGCGCATGAGCGGTATTGCCACCCTGACCCGGCAATATGTCGACCGGTTGCAGCGGTATAAAACCCGGATCCTGGACACGCGAAAGACCACCCCGAACTTCCGGCTCCTGGAGAAGGAGGCGGTTCGGATCGGGGGAGGGATCAACCACCGGCAAGGACTTTTCGATATGATCCTGCTGAAGGATAACCATATCGACTATGCGGGCAGCCTGGAAGCGGCGATTGAAAAGGCCGCCGAATACCGGCAGACTCACACGCCCCAGCTCAAGATCGAAGTGGAGACGCGCAATTTGGAAGAGGTCCGGCGCGTACTGGCGATCGGTAAGGTTGACCGGATCATGCTCGATAATTTCACGCCCCGTCAGCTGGCCGAAGCGCTTTCCCTGATCGGCGACCGGTTTGAAACGGAAGCAAGCGGCGGCATCCATCTCAATAATCTCGAAGACTATGCCCGCACCGGCGTAGACTATGTCAGCGTCGGCGCCTTGATCCATCAGGCCAGGAGCCTGGACATGAGTCTGAAGGCGGTGATCATTTAAACAAGCAACCCGTATGAGCAAGAGGAGACCCGGCCGTAACGGCATCGTCTATTCCACCGACCCCGACTTCCGGCCGGAGGAAGAGCCTGTTCCCCAGGAGAGCCTGGAGAACAGGCAGCAGCGACTCAAGGTTCGATTGGATACAAAGCAACGGGCCGGGAAGGCGGTCACGCTGGTGGAAGGTTTTGCAGGGTCTGACGAGAAGCTCGACGAGCTTGGCCGTCAGCTCAGGACGCATTGCGGCACGGGCGGATCGGTCAAGGAAGGCCTGATCATCATCCAGGGCGACCAGCGGGAGAAGATCACCGCCTGGCTCCTCGCCAAAGGATTTTCTTCTACCAAGCGCATCTGACATGTATCTAAGCCTACTGACAGCAGCCTGTGTACTTTGCGCCGTAGTCACGATCGTCAGCTTCATCCTCTATGTGCGATACCGGATGAATTTCCGGGAAAAAGAAGAGCAGCGTTTTCAGCAGGTGCATTTTATCAGTCTCGCCCTCTTTGTCCTCTTCGGCGTCCTTATTCTGATCGAATTGTCCCATCGGTATAATCAGCCCCGGATCTTTTATTGATCATAGTTTGATCATAGTTTGATCATTGGATCAAAATTTGATAAATGCCATAACCCGGTGCTCCCGGTTAACGGTCAGTTGCAGAAAGTACTGGCCGGACGGCAGATCGCTTACGGTAAAGGTATTGCTCCAGTACACTTGTTGTTTCTGCGAAGCCCATCGGCGCAGCACGCGGCCCTGCGCATCGATGATATCGGCTTGAAGCGATCCCTGCGCGGCATCTTCGAATTGGACGAAGATCTGATCGGTGCAAGGATTGGGGCTGATACTAAACCCTGTCTTACCCCCGGGAAGGCTGACCTCGCGGATACCATAGTAATTGACTGCTCCGTTTTCATCGACTTGTGTCAGGCGATAGTAGTTACTGCCTGCCAGCGGCGATCGGTCAGCATAGGAGTAGGACCGGGCGGCGGCTGAATTAGGACTTGCCGGAACCACCGTATCGAGATCGTTGAAGGTCTCGCCATCGCCCGACCGCTGAAGAATAAAGTATTTGTTGTTTTGTTCTGCGGCCGTGGCCCAATTGATGTTTACACCCGCGTCGCCGGGGGCCGGGGCGGCCGTGAAGCTCGTCAGCGTCAGCGGCAATGGCACGGAGGTCGACAAGGAGTACTGCGCCAGCCACTGATAGACGTTCAGCCCGTTGCTATAGACCGTAAAAGGATTGTAAGACTGGGTCCATGCATCGTGTCCCGACGCATTGAAAATGGTATCGATCGCTTTGATCGCCGGTGGGGGGACTGCAGCATTGATCAGGTTGACATTGTTGATCGTAACCGTGTCGGGTATGGTAGGATCGCCGGAATTGTTCGTCGCGAACACCGGGAGGTTGGCTGTGGCAATCACGTCTGCCATCTGCGCGTTCATGGCTTTTGCTCCGCATACCACGAAGATGGCGGCCAGCTTGCTTGCGTAAGCCAAGCTGCTCCCCGCATAGGTCCACAATGCGCCGCCTCCCATGCTGTATCCCGTCAGATAGATGCGGTTTTCGTCTACCCGGTAATTCTGTTCCGCATAGGTGATGACGTCATCCACGTCGGTGTTGTCGGGCCATGCGACGAACTGCGGGATGATCACGATAAAAGAGGATGTCTGACCGTTGACCGTTACGCTTTCGGGGAATAGATGCTGGTTGATATACATCGGGATGGCGTCGTCGAGGAGGGTCGGTAATTGGGTAGTCCCGTTGCCCAGCTCTCCGTCACCATGCAGGGAGATGATCAGGGGATATTTCGCGGTCCCTTCGACATAACCTTTCGGCAGGTATTCGTAAAAGCCATTGCTATTGGGACCGGTGGCAATATACCTTGGGGTGAGCGTAGTATCGGCTTCAGGCTGAGCAAGAGCAGAAACAGTAAACAGCAGCATAAGCACGGGCAAAAGAGTAACCTTCTGCCGCCAAAGGTAGATTTGGGACATAGTTAATGCAGATTGAAATGGCAAACCGAAATTGGCTGGGATGAGGGGATGGTACGATCAGGCAGAACCCGAAGGAGCACTCATCAGGCACCAATTTCGTGCCAATTTGGCTATTGTCCCTGCGCCAGGGAATAAGCCTTCCGGTCACCAAGCAGATTCAACAGTTCGGAGGAACAGATCTTGAAATCGCCGCTAAGGCTGACATAGAGGCCCAGGACGTCCTGTTGGTTCAACGGCGACCCGTCGATGCTTTCGAACCGGACGTTGTATTGGTTGACGAGATTCGTGTAGACCGACCCTGTCGGCCAGACCTGGGTGCCCCGGTTGCTGAGATTGATCAGGTTGAACTTTACGCCGCCGTGCCGCTGACATTTCCTGGCGATGGTTTCCGGCTGTTCGGAGCTTTCGATAAAAAAGTCCACCCCGACGATCGTTTCCTTTTGCGGGTCATCCGACACCATCATTTCATTTTTGGAAAGCTTGAAGGCGGTGGTTGTGACGGGCTGATTGGGCAGGATCGGCCGGGCGCCATGCCTGGGGGTCTTGCCGAAATTGGCGATAATGGCTTCGGCAAAGGCGGTAGTGCTTAGGGATGGCGTGGTGGTGTCGCCGAAGTCGCCGGTATGGATGCCTTGCTCCAGCGTATAAAACAAGGCGTTCTCGATGACCGCGGCATTTTCCATTAAACCAAGGTGGCGCAGCATGGCGATCCCGCTCAGCAGCAAGGCGGTAGGATTCGCTATGTTCTTGCCGGCGATATCCGGCGCCGTGCCGTGTACCGCTTCGAAGATCGCGATGTGATCCCCGATATTGGCGGACGGCGCGAAACCAAGGCCGCCGACCAAACCTGCACAGAGGTCCGAAATGATATCTCCCTGTAAATTGGTCAGCACGACCACATCGAATTCCTGCGGCCGCACGACCAGTTTCATCGCGAGGTCGTCCACGATGATATCGTCGGACCTCAGTTCCGGATATTCCTTAGCCACTTCCTGGAAACATTCCAGGAACAGTCCGTCCGTCAGCTTCATGATATTGGCCTTATGGCCGCAGGTGATCCGGCGGGCGCCGTTCTTCCTGGCCATCTCGAAGGCGTACTTGATGACCTGCAGGCTTCCCGGCCGGGTAATGAAGCGCCGGCTCAAGGCCACGTCCCGGGTCAGCATATGCTCGATGCCGCCGTAGGTGTCTTCGATATTCTCCCGGACGATGGTGATGTCGATCGGGATCCCTGCGCGGGAGAACACGGTATCCACGCCATGCAGGGACTGAAAGACCCGTTTGTTGGCATAGGTATTCCACGTCTTGCGCGCAGTGACATTCACGCTTTTCACGCCTTTACCCTTCGGCGTCTCCATCGGACCTTTGAACAAAATGCCCAGGTCTTCGATGGTCAGCTTTGCCTCGGGCGTCATCCCATTGGAGAATCCTTTGTCAAAGACCCATTTTCCCATCTCCACCACGGTGTATTCCAGTGGAACTTTACCGGCATTAAAAATGCCCACGACGGTGTCCATGATCTCCGGGCCGATCCCGTCCCCTTTTGCTACCGCGATCTTCATATTTAAGTATTTTTTATTCGTTGTGGGCCCGTTCTCTCGCCCGGGACCGGTGGGCGGCCGCAAAATTAGGTCCATTTGTGCCTATTTTGATTAACTTTAGGAAAATTTGGTGATGATGGCAAACAAAATCTCGGAGGGAATGGAAGTGAGCGTGGAGACCTTCTACCAGCCGGATTATTCCAATCCCATTTCGGGGGAGTACATGTTTGCCTATAGGATCACGATCGAAAATCACAACGGCTTTTCGGTCAAACTGCATCGGCGGCATTGGCACATCTTCGACAGCAACGGCAGCTATCGGGAAGTGGAAGGGGAGGGGGTGGTTGGCGTGCAGCCTGTCCTTCAACCGGGGGAGAGGTATCAGTATGTCAGCGGCTGCAATCTCCGGACCGAGATGGGAAAGATGTATGGTTCCTACATCATGGAGAATCTCCATAATAAGATGACCTTCGAGGTGAATATCCCGGTGTTCGAGATGATCGTGCCGTTCAAGATGAGCTGACGCCCGGCTGCTCTTTGGAGGCTCCGGCCCTGTACAGCGCATATCCCATTGTCACGAAAAAGGCAACCCCCAGCAAATAGTAACCCGGCTCACTCAGGGCCGAGGTCAGCGTTTTCTCCAGGCTCAATTTATCGAGGAAGGCCACCACTCTCGCCGGGATACGGAGGAAGGCAAAGATGACGCCCATTAATGCACCGCCTGCGACCAGGCCGGTGGCGAACAGGTTGCCTTTCTCCAGGTCCTCCCCTACTTCGGAATACGTTTCGCCGCGTCGTTTTTTCACTTTGTCCACGAGGCCGCGGATCGCGCCGCCGCAGAAGATGGTCAGGGTGGTGGACAGCGGCAGGTATACGCCGATGGCAAAGCTAAGCGACCGAACGCCGCAGAGCTCGACGACGAGTGCGAGGGCTGCGCCGACCAGTACATAATTCCAGTCGAGGTTCCCGGACTGGATCCCTTTGATCAGGGTGGCCATCAGGGTCGCCTGCGGCGCGGGAAAGGTGGTTCCGATGGCGTGTTTGACGCCGTGAGCGACCAGGTCGGGGGTCGGTGTGTCCAGTACTTTGATCGTGAAGCCCACCGCGATGGCCGAGACGATCACGCCGATGATCAGCGCCAGCTGTTGATACCGCGGGGTGGCGCCGACAAGGAAACCCGTCTTCAGGTCCTGTGAGGTCCCGCCGGCGTTGGAGGCTGCGACGCAAACCATTCCGCCGACGACCAGCGCCATGGGCTCATAAATTTTTCCGCTCCAGCCGATCGCAAGGAATACCAGGCAGGTAGCCATTACGGTAGCGATGGTCATCCCCGACACCGGACTGTTGGATGAACCGATCAGGCCGACGATCCGGCTGGCGACGGTTACAAAGAAGGCGCCGAATACCAGGATCAGCAGACCGATCAGCAGCCGGGAGAAGAAGTTATTGCCCGGGATGATGGGGAGACAGGCGATCAGGATGACCAGCGCCAGGCTGCCCAGCGCCACCACCTTGATGCTGAGATCCCGTTCGGTGCGGATGCGGCTTTGTTTCCCTGCTTCTTTTACCGATCCGATGCTTTCCCGGAAGGAGGCGACGATCGTGGGGATGGTCTTTATCAGCGTGATCAGGCCGCCCATCGCGACTGTACCTGCGCCGATCAGCCGGGTATAGGCGCGGTAAATGGCAGAAGCCGGATCGGCGAATGTTCTGGTAACGGGGTCCCAGCCGCCTGCGCCGCCGGCGGTATGGATATCCGCGAGATAACCCAGCTTTACCTGTTGCCGGGCGATGGTCACCGGGTCGACCAGGGAGGCTAACAAGGGATGAAATACAAACCAGCTCAGCACGCTGCCGGCTACGAGCACACCGGAGATGCGGGGTCCGATAATATAGCCCACTCCCATATACTCCGGGGTTATGTTTGCCGAAAGCTGGGCCGCGGGAAAAATGGCATTCAGCCCTTTACTTTTTACCGAATCGAATACCGGGGTTTCCGCGATGAACCGGAACAGTTTCTGTCCCAGGGCATAGACGAAGGCGAATCCAAGCCCCTGGAATGCCGCTTTGGCGAAGCTGCCCCCCTTTTCACCCGCCTTCAATACCGAGGCGCAGGCGGTTCCTTCCGGGTAGGGAAGGGTCTCGTGTTCCTTGACGATCAGCGATCGCCGGAGCGGGATCATGAGCAGGATACCCAGCATGCCGCCAAAGATGGAAAGGATGAAAATGACCGCGTAGTTAAAAAAGTTGCCGGCATCGACGTTGGACAGGAAGAGAAAACCCGGCAGGGTGAAGACCACGCCGGCGGCGATGCTCTCACTGGCGCTGCCGGTCGTCTGGATGATATTGTTCTCGAGGATGGTGGTTTTGAAGAGCCGGCGGCCCAGCGCGATGGCCAGGACGGCGATGGGGATGGAGGCGGAGACGGTGATCCCGGCCTTCAATGCCAGGTAAACCGTGGAAGCGCCGAAAAGGATGCCGAAGACGCTGCCCATCAGCAGCGCTTTGAAGGTGAACTCTTTCATTTGCGTTTCCGCGCTGACGAAAGGTTCGAATTTTTTTGGAGCCATTTGCGTTGTTTTGGTTGTTATGCTTCGCCGGTCTTTTCACGGACGATCCGGTTGAGCCACTTGATCCGGCTGAAGATGAGGGCCGACCCGATGACCCCGGCTACGAACCAGATAAAAAAGTAGATGCGTTTATCCGGGAACCTGTCCCAGGACCCGGTCATCATCCCTGCGACCTTGCTGCCCAGCGACATCGTCAGGAACCAGCCGCCCATCAGCAGCGATGTCAGCCGTGCAGGCGCCAGCTTGGATACCAGCGAGAGACCCATGGGGCTCAGGAAGATCTCTGCGGCGGTGATCACGAAATAGGTGCCCCACAGCCAGCCCGAGGATACTTTGTATTGATAGATATTCGCCACGGACATGACCGCGAAGACCATCACCAGTGAAGAGAGGCCCGAGAGGAAAAGGGCGATCCCGAATTTGGATGGGGTCGTAGGTTCGCGGCCCCGCTTTCGGAGCCAGGTCAGGAGGCCGACAAGCAGTGGTGTCAGGGTCACGATAAAGAAAGGTCCTATGGATTGGTAGAGCTCTGCATTGGCCAGCTCGAGACTGGTACCCGGAGGCGGCCATTTGTCTTTGGCCAGGTTATGAAAATAAGGGTCGGGTCCTATGACCTTAATGATATGGCCGCCGGCATCCTTTACCGGCGCCATGTGAGCGTCGAGGGAATCCACCTTTCGGCCCGACGTGTTGACTTTCTGCAGGAGGCCCATCCAGTCCGCCCCTTTTTCGATCAACGGCGAGGTAATGGACCGGTCGGTATGACGTTCCGTCCAAAGCGTATAGCCGGTGAAGTTCTGATAGTAGAGTGACCAGAAGATGGCGGAGATGGCAAAGATGAAGAGCAGTGCGCCGATGCCTTTTTTGTCTTCGCCGCGGGCGCGGACCCAGATGGAAACGAAAAATCCAAGGATCGGGATGCAGGCGAAGATGAATGCGTCGGTGGAAGCGCTCCCGAACAGGCTGGTATTCCATAGTTTCTCCGGCAGGAAATACCCGATGACGGCGGCTGCGATCGCCGGAACGAAGACATAGAGGCTGATCTCCCCCAGGGTCATATCTTCCTGCTGCAGGGGTTTCCGGATATCGCCTTCCCGGACATATTTGACCCGGGCGGCGAGGTTGATCAGCCCCAGGACCATCCCTACCCCGGCCGCGGCAAATGCGAATCCCCAGCCGCTGATCGCGATCCGAAAAGTGCCGGCATGCCAGACCTTGCCGCTGCTAAAGGTGTTGCGTAAAATGGCAGCGACGAAATTGCAAAGCAGCGACCCGGTGTTGATGCCCATATAGAAGATATTATAGGCATTATCCTTCAGCGGCTTCAGCTCTTCTTTATTATAGATGTTACCCAGCAGGGTGCTTATATTGGGTTTGAAGAACCCGTTGCCGACGACGATCAGCCCGAGGGAGATATACATGGCGGTGTCACCGGGGATGATCAGGCCGAAATAACCGGTTGCCAGGAAGGCGCCGCCGATAAATACGGACCGGATATACCCGAAATAGCGGTCGGCGATCATCCCGCCGATAAACATGGGAAGCCAGATGAGGGCGAGGAAGGTCCCGGTGACATCGGCCGCTTTGACTTCGGTGAACCCCTTGCCGCCCGTCTTGTTGTCCAGTAAATAAAGGAGGAGAATGCCTGCCAGCAGATAGTATGCGAACCGCTCCCACATTTCTGTCATAAAGAGAACATAAAGACCTTTTGGATGCCGGACTTTGGGGGCGGTGGGTTGGTTCATGAACCTAAAATAAATTCTTTTTTACAATTTGCGGGCGAAATTCGAATTTCGGGTCTGTATGAAGATCCTACTGCTTGGTTCAGGAGGCAGGGAACACGCCCTGGCGTGGAAACTGGCTCAAAGTCCGCTATGTTCGGCACTCCATATTGCGCCCGGAAATGCCGGCACGGTCCAATGTGGAACGAATATCGACCTTTCGCCGCTCGACTTTGGCGCGGTCAGGAGACATTGTCTGGCAGAAAACATCGAAATGGTGGTGGTCGGGCCGGAGGAGCCGCTGGTAAAAGGCATCGTTGATTTTTTTGCGGCGGACCCTGCATTGAAGGATATTCCCGTGATCGGGCCGTCCGCCGCTGCTGCTCAGCTGGAGGGCAGCAAGGCCTTTTCCAAGAAATTCATGGACCGGTATGGGATCCCTACTGCAGCCTACCGGGAATTCGATCATGAGAGCTTTGCGGAAGGGATCGCGCATTTGCAGCAGCATTCCCTCCCGATCGTGCTCAAGGTCGATGGTCTGGCCGCCGGGAAAGGGGTAGTGATCTGTCAGAACCCGGTTGAAGCGGTGGCGGAATTCGAGCTGATGTTGCAGGGAAATAAGTTTGGCGCGGCGGGTAATAAAGTGGTCGTAGAAGAATTCCTGACCGGGATCGAGCTTTCGGTATTCGTGCTGCTCGATGGGCGGGACTACCTGGTCCTGCCGGAGGCGAAAGATTATAAAAGGATCTATGAAGACGATAAAGGGCCCAATACCGGCGGCATGGGAGCAGTCAGTCCGGTACCGTTCGCGGATAGGGTGTTCATGGATAAAGTGGTCGGCCGGATCATCGTTCCCACCGTCGATGGGCTCAAATCGGAGGGGATCGATTACCGGGGGTTCCTTTTTGTGGGGGTGATCAAGGTAGGGGATGACCCATATGTCATCGAATACAATTGCCGGTTGGGCGATCCCGAGACGGAGGTGGTCATGCCGCGGCTGAACAACGACCTGGTTGAGCTTTTCAATGCCGTGAGCGGGCAGAGGCTGCGGGAATTTCATATCCGGCAGGAACCGCGTACGGCCTGTACCGTTGTAGCTGTCAGCGGCGGTTATCCGGGACCCTATGAGAAGGGTCTTCCCATCACCGGTCTTGACCAGCCGCTGCCGCCGGACAGCCTGATCTTTCATGCGGGGACGCGGATGAAGAAGGAAGGCATCGTCACCAATGGGGGCAGGGTGCTTTGTGTCACCTCCTTTGCGGAGACGGTATATGAAGCTGTCGACCGGTCGCGGGATATCCTCGAGAACATCTACTTTGAGGGGATCTACTATCGGCGGGATATCGGGTTTGAATTCTTGTAAGGGTGCGGCCCAGGGCGGCTTCACATATTTGTATGCGGCCGGATACGATCAGAAAGGTTTTATCGTTCTGATGGGGATCTTACGGCTTGGAGGAAAAGAAATTTGACGGGTGACAAATCGTGGAAAATTATCCGGTAAATCAAGGGGTTCACCTTGTTAATTCAAATTATTTCCTTCAATTTTGCTGCACCGAAGCAGGCGGGGCCTGCCTCGTCGGGAGATCGCAAGGCGTTACCGTTTAGAACTTAAAATCTGACCTATACACACAATGGGATTATTCAATTTCCTTACACAAGAAATAGCCATGGACCTGGGTACCGCCAATACCCTGATCATTCACAATGACGAGATCGTGGTAAATGAGCCCAGCATCGTAGCCCTCGACCGGAATAATCCCAAGAACGTGCTGGCTGTCGGCAAGCGGGCGTTGATGATGCACGAGAAGACCCACGAGAGCATCCGGACGGTCCGCCCCCTCAAAGACGGCGTTATCGCAGACTTCAATGCAGCCGAGCTGATGATCCGGGAGATGATCAAAATGATCTATCCCAAGAAACCGCTTTTCCCCCCGAGCTGGCGGATGATGATCTGTATCCCTTCCAGTATTACCGAAGTGGAAAAACGGGCTGTCCGGGACAGTGCCGAGCAGGCAGGTGCGAAGGAAGTCTATCTTATCCACGAACCGATGGCAGCGGCTCTGGGTATCGGGATCGATGTGGAGGAGCCCGTTGGGAATATGATCATCGATATCGGGGGCGGTACCACAGGTATTACCGTTATCGCGCTGGCCGGCATCGTCTGCGACCAGTCGATCCGGATTGCCGGTGATGAATTCACTGCCGATATCATGGAAGCGCTTCGCCGGTATCACTCTCTGCTGATCGGCGAGCGGACGGCCGAACAGATCAAGATCCAGATCGGCGCAGCGTTGAAAGACCTGGACAATCCACCCGATGATATTCCGGTGAACGGGCGCGACCTTGTTACCGGTATCCCCAAGCAGATCATGGTGTCTTACCAGGAGATCGCCGAAGCGCTCGATAAAAGTATTTTCAAGATAGAGGAAGCGATCCTCAAGGCGCTCGAGACGACCCCGCCGGAATTGGCCGGGGATATCTATCGCCGCGGGCTATATCTCACCGGTGGAGGCGCCCTGCTCCGGGGTCTCGACAAGCGGCTGAGCCAAAAGATCAAACTACCGGTACATATCGCTGACGACCCGCTGAAGAGCGTCGTTCGCGGTACGGGGATCGCGTTGAAAAACTACGACAGGTATCCATTCGTCATGCGATAAATAAACCAGCTACCGGTGCGTAACGTTTTTCTCTTTATTCGGAGGCATTTCAACTTCCTCTTTTTCCTGGTTCTGCAGATCATATCCCTGTCTTTTCTTTTCCGGTACAACAAGTTTCATGAAGCCGCCTTTCTGAATGTCAGCACGGAGATAACTGGCCGGCTGAATGAACGATACAACAACATCGAGTACTATTTCGAGCTCAAGAAGACCAATGAAGCCCTTGTCCAGGAGAACCTCCGGCTACGCCGGGAGCTCGTCACGAATTTCGAAGCTCCCGACTCGAACGAACGCCTGTTCCGCGACACCATCCGGGTGGACTCGGTCCGGAAATGGGAGATCATGGAGGCCAAGGTAGTCAACAACACGATTTCCCTGCCCACCAACTACCTCACTATTCATCGCGGGTTCCGGCAGGGAGTGCGGCCGAACATGGGTGTTACGGGGCCGCAGGGTATTGTCGGCTCGGTCATCAATGTCAGCGAGAACTTTGCCATCGTCATGAGCGTGCTCCATCCGCAGTTCAGGGTGGTCGCGAAGCTCAAGAAAGGCGGCGAGACAGGAACGATCTACTGGGATGGGATCAGTCCGGCCTTTATTTCCATGCGTGGTATTCCCCGAAGCGCCAATGTGGTGGTTGGCGATACCGTTGTGACCAGTCAGATCACTTCGCTTTTTCCCGCCAATCTGCCTGTTGGAACGATCTCCGAGATCGTGCCGGATAATACCTCCAACTTTTTCAATCTGAAGCTCCGGACGGCGACCAATTTCTCCAATATCGAATATGCCTACGTACTTGACAACCTTCAATATGACGAACAGAAACGGTTGGAAGACTCGACGCGCAAAAAGATCCAATGAGCAGATTGTTGAAAAAATGAGTGAACTGTTGAAACGATGAGTGAACTGCTGAAAAATATCGTCCGCTTCTTTCTCTTCATCCTGGTGCAGGTATTCATCCTGTCCAGGATGCCGGCGCTTCACCGGTTCGTCACCCCCTATCTGTATTACCTGTATATCCTTTGGCTCCCTTTCGGCCTGTCGCGGATGTCGATCACCTTCATCGGGTTTCTTTTCGGGCTCACCCTGGATTATTTTCTCAAGACGCCGGGGCTTCATGCGGCGGCCTGTACGCTGATCGCCTATGTCCGCCCTTTTGTCATCGGAATGCTTATTTCCCAGGAGGGCGCCGACAAGAACTATATTGCCCCTTCGATCGTCAGCATGGGGTGGGCGCCTTACGGCACGTATGTTTTCATCCTCACCGTGCTTCATCACTCCTACCTGGTCCTGCTGGAATGGATGAGTTTCGGCTCTTTTATGTACTTCGTCGGAAAGGTGACTGCTTCGACCGCGGTCAGCCTGTTGCTGGTCTTTCTGACCGAGATCCTGTTCTACCGGAAACAAAAGTTCAGGACCAATACGATCTGATGCCTTTTAACGTTTTAATGACCGGTACTTTCGTAAATTTGCAGGTCGCCGCTAACTATGTCTGTATTCAATCAATCGCGCAGCAACATCATCCGGCTTATTTTCACGGGGTTGTTTCTCATTATTACGGCACAGCTTTTCCACCTGCAGATCATTTCCAAAAAATACAAGGTGCAGGCGCAGGAGAATGCGTTGTTCCGCAAGAGTGTTTATCCAACCCGCGGGATCATTTATGACCGGAAAGGGCGGGCGATCCTCAATAATACCATTTTCTACGACCTGATGGTTACTCCTTCCCAGGTCAGGAATATCGATACAGCCTATTTCTGCCAGCTGATGGATATCGATACGGCTGAATTCCGCCGCCGGATGCTCAGTTCCAAGATAAAAAACAGCCCTTTCCGGCCCGTCACCTTCCAGGACCTTCTCGCCCCGGAGATATATGCCCGGATGGAGGAGAACCTGTGGAAGTTCCCCGGCTTCAACCTGCAGGATCGCCCGGTCCGGATCTACCCGTATGACGCCGCGGCGCAGGTCACCGGCTATGTCGGCGAAGTCGATTCCGCGATCCTGCGCCGGTCGAACAACTATTATCAGCTGGGCGACTATGTCGGCCGCAGCGGGCTCGAGCAATACTATGAGAAAGTGCTGATGGGCCAGCGCGGCACCGAATACTGGCTAAAGGACAACAAGAACCGGCTCGTGGAACGATACCAGGACAAGGCGCTCGATACGCCGGCCGTTGCGGGAAAGAATCTCGACACCTATCTCGATATCGAGCTGCAGCAGCTTGCCGAGCGCCTGTTGTACGGCAAGACGGGCGCTATCGTCTGTATCGAACCGTCAACCGGCGGTATCCTGGCGATGGCATCCGGGCCCACGTATGATCCCAATAGTCTGACGGGACCGGACAAGCAGGCCAATTTTGCCCGGCTGGCGCTGGATGTCTCGGGACCATTGCTCAACCGCGCCATCAAAGGACAATATCCGCCGGGTTCCACTTACAAGCCCCTGGGCGCGCTGATCGGTCTTGACGAGGGGGTGATCACGCCGGCGAGCGGGATCGACTGCCGGGGCTATTATTATGGCTGCGGCGAGGTGCGGAGATGCGACGAGCATACGCCGGGCCATGCCGCCAACCTGCGGCTCGCGATTGCGCACTCTTGTAATTCTTTCTTTTACAACACGTTCCGGCTGGAGCTGGACAACCCTGACTATCATAGCCCGCGGATCGGATTAATGAAGTGGAAGGAATATGTCAATGGCTTCGGGCTTGGTCACCGCCTGGGCGTGGACCTGCCGAGCGAAGACGGCGGCTATATCCCCGATACCACTGCCTATGACAAGGAATACCACCATTCCTGGAATTCCTGTACCATGGTAACGATGGGTATCGGCCAGGACAAGATGCAGGAGACACCGCTGCAGATTGCCAATTCGATGTGCATCGTCGCCAACAGGGGGTATTATTATACGCCGCATTTTGTCCGTGACATCGAAGGTTCCCCGGAGGACGATACGCTGCTCAGCCGCTTCCATATCAAGCACCAGGCGGTGTCGCATATCTCCGACGAAGACTATGACGTCGTCCAAAGCGGGATGCAGGGCGTGGTGGAGATCGGGACCGGGCAGGCTGCGCGGATACCGGGGATTGACATCTGCGGCAAGACCGGGACGGCGGACAACAAGATAAGGATCGACGGGCGGGTCATCATGTTGAGGCCCCACTCCATATTTGCGTGTTTTGCGCCCCGGGAGAACCCCAGGATCGCGGTGGCCGTGATCATCGAAAACGGGGGCCATGGCGCTTATGCCGCTGCGCCGATCGCGTCGTTGCTGGTGGAAAAATATCTTCGGGATACGATCGCCACCGACCGGCTCGAGCTGGAGGATGAGATGACCAACAAGAACACGATGCCGTTGTACCTGGTCCGGAAGCAATTCGAGGCCGATTCGATCCGGGCGGCGGAATGGGCGGATGAGAGCGGCGACAGCAGCCGCTGGCTCAAGTATGAGACCCCGTCGTTCCGTCACATGATGCTGGATACATCGGAAAACTCCCGGAGTCCCCTGTTGGCCAACCTGCGGAAGCCGTCACCGTATAAAAGCGCGCTGGCCGAGCGTTTGTCCCGGATGAGGGCCCTGGCGGCCGCGCAGCAACGGGCTCCGGACAGCGATCAGCAGGCGCCGCAGCAAACGTTGTCCGGCGATACGGCCATCCGGCGCAAGCTGTCCGCGCCGCCGAAAAGGGATTCATCCGCTCCACCCGACGTGGCGCCCGAAGACAGCACGCAGCGATAACCTTATGAATCAACGAAACCCCACCATATCGAAAGGCGTAGACTGGTCATTGGTCTGGATCTGGTTCATCCTTTCGGTGATCGGCATCACGTGTATTTTCGCCGCGTCGTGGCATGAAGGGGACAATGTTGTTCAGGGATTCATTTCATTGAAGACCGATTACAGCCGGCAGCTGCTTTTCCTCATCTTGTCCGGGATTGCCGGCACGTTCATCCTGCTGACCGACAGCAAATTCTTTACGGCAACGGCTAACCTGGGTTATGCGTTCGGGATCTTCCTGTTGCTGCTCGTCTTTCCCTTCCATACGCGGATAAAAGGGACCGAATCCATTATCCGGTTTGGCAGCGCATTCCAGCTGCAGCCCGCCGATCTGTGCAAATTGTTTGTTGCCCTGGCCCTTGCCAAATACCTGTCGCGGGTAGAAACCAATTTCACGCGGCCGCGGTCGCAGATCATTGCGGCGATCATTGTGCTGACGCCGGCCGTGCTGTGTAAATTGCAGGATGAGACCGGGCTTGCCCTCGTCTACTTTTCGTTCTTCCTGGTCATGTTCCGCGAGGGTCTTCCGCCTGCCGTGCTGATCATCGGCTTTTCTTTCTCGGTGCTGGTCGTTGCCACGCTGCTGATGGAGCCCAATACGCTTGCGCTGATCCTCACCGCGATTGCCGTTCTGGCCATTTATTTCCTCCGGAAGGCGATCAAGCGCAGCCGCATGGTCTTGCTGGGGATCGTCGGGATCTGGTTTGTCTGCGTCGGCACGCAGCGGTTTGTGGTTCCCTGGGCGTTCCATCATGTATTCAAGCAATACCAGGTCAAGCGCATCTATAATGCCATTGGAAAGGTATATGTGCCCGAGAACCAGGCTCAGGAGACTGCGCTGGAGAACGAGGAACGGAGCAATAGCAGGAGGAGCAGCAGTAATGCCAGTAACTACAATGTCATTCAAAGCAAGATCGCCATCGGCAGCGGCGGATTTATAGGAAAAGGGTTGCTCAAGGGGACGCAGACCCGGTATGACTTCGTGCCGGAGCAAAAGACGGACTTCATTTTCTGTACCATTGGCGAAGGGTTCGGCTTTTTCGGCAGTCTCGTGTTCCTGGGGATCTATGTTCTTCTGCTGATGCGGATCGTATCGATTGCCGAGCGGCAGCGAAGTGTGTTCAGCCGATGCTACGCTTATGGGGTGGCGAGTGTGCTGTTCTTTCATATCACCATCAATATTTGCATGACGATCGGGCTGGCGCCCGTCATCGGCATCCCGCTGCCTTTTATCAGTTATGGCGGCACGTCTTTGCTCACTTTCAGTACCATGTTATTTATCCTTGTCCGGCTGGATGCGGACCGGCAGATGGTTTTGCGGTAGTATCTTTGTGCCATGCGAATTATCCCCCTCTCGGAAGGCGCCTTCACGATCGACAAGACCAGGCTGTTCGTCCCGTTCGACACCGGGCAGGATGACCTTCAGCAAAGGCCGGCCGGGAGTTTGCTGGTGGAGGTCCAGCCTTTTTCGGTCGTCACGGCCGACGATGTGCTGGTTATCGATACTGGGCTTGGATTTGAAAGGGACGGAAAGCTGCAGATCCACGGCAACCTGGAGAAAGCGGGTATCGATCCGGGTAAGGTCACCAAGGTGCTGCTCAGCCATCTTCATAAGGATCATGCCGGCGGCATTTGTCCGGGCGGGCGGATGGCGTTTCCCAATGCACGGTATTACGTACAGCGGCGCGAGCTCGAATATGCTTACGAGAAGGGCCCTGCCTCCTATTTGACCGATGAGCTGGAATG